>CAZXFK010000068.1:0-6317 GCA_964640115.1 uncultured Gammaproteobacteria bacterium | reverse complement strand
CGTTCATTGGTGTGGAAGACATATCTGGACGCACCGAAGCCATTCTCTTTCCGAAGATTTTAGAAGAAAGCAAGGACCTGTGGCTGGTCGATAAAATCGTCGAAGTTCGCGGTAAGATTTCGACCAAAGATAATTCGGTGAAGGTTTTGGTAGACAAAGCCAGCGAAGTCGACCTAGAAAATGCCGCTCATACAAACGAAGATCAATTTGAAGAAATAGATTTAAGTAATGAAGACCTTATTATTTTTCAAAAGAAAGCTGTGCCCAAGAAACAAAAAACTGATACAGGTTCGGATACAAAAAAAATAACCGAATATGTAATCAAAGTGCCGCGAGGAGCAAAGAAAGAATTGCTCACCAAAATTAAAACCGTTCTCGAGCAACATCCGGGCAAGGTACCTGTAGTCTTAAACATCCCGAATAATGGAAGTTTTGACCGCATCCCGACTAAAGCCACAGTTGACCCTTCACGAGGGTTGGATGGTGACCTCGATTCATTAATGAGATCTATTTAGAGAGATCTTTCTCGATCAGCTCTAAACATTCATATGGCGACAATATACCGCACTTACCAGTTGAGCCAGTTGGTGATTTCATCATTCCTCCATCTAAAGTCACCAAAACCGATTCAGCATGGCTGGCAGTGTATAGGAATAATTCATCCTGCGTTTTATGTGTACTAATTATTTTTCTTCGTTCAATCCAGTTACGCCAACTGTCTATATCCTGAGGCCAGATTTTTACATTTTCTCTTCTGAGAAAATAATCACATATTGCAATAGCTTTTTTCAATCTTTCTTTGTTTTCTTTTGGGTTTCCTTCCGCTTTATCCACTGCATTAATAAATTCATACAAAAATATCGCTGGTTCAATAATTGCAATTTTGCTATTCAAAAAAACCTGTCTCAACAGGCGCGCACAAAGTCTACGATGAACACCACCAGTTACGACTTCAACGAATACGCTCGAGTCGATTGTTAGTTTCATAACCACGCCCTAGCAAGTCTTGCCATGAAAGATTTGGGTTGCTTGTTTTCACTAAATAATCAGCAGCTTTTTCTATCTCGCGCCAATTATCTTCAAGTTCCTGCTGTTTTTCTTTTTTGCTATTATCTGTCATTTTTTTCATACCCAGCTCCTAATATAATAATAACATAGTCTCAGCTTAATATGTTATCTTTTTATTCCGCGCGAAGTGTCGGTGATTTGTTGTTGCACCTGAAGAGGATGCTCGACGTTTTTTAATTTCATAGCGATCTTTGAACCTGCGGTGCGGATTTTGACAGTACCGTAATCGAACATCATAGATCCGATTCCTTTTTTAATGTGAACGATATTCTGAATATTTTCGAGAGGAACTTCTGCCACCTCGCGAGTCATTAGCTTGCTTTGGTCAGAACCGATAACTCGTTGGTTAGTAAGAATAAAATGAGTACTCCACCAGATGTATAATTGACCCAATCCCAGAAGCGCAATAATAACAGTCCCGGCAATGGCAAGCTTTATACCTGTGAAACCGCCGGGCAACAACATCGGCAAAAAAGTAATTGCAAAAATAACGATAATCAGCAGTACGGTTTTGATCATCACCCACGGGTGTTGTCTCCAGACCGCGACAACTTCTTCATCTTCTCTTTGTCCCTCAAACGTGACTTGTTTGCCCATTATCCCTCTTATCTATTTTCCTGATCCAGACCAGGAAAATTAGAGATGCCAAAGCTAATATCAGAACTAGGGTCCACTTGGTTCTTCCTTCCGTCACCAAACCAATGAAACCGAAGCAGGCACTAACAATCCATATTAATAAAACGGACGCTCGTACACTTAGACCTGCCTGCATGAAACGATGGTGGATATGAGTTTGGTCGGCGGTTGCTAACGGATCTTTGCCCTTGATAATTCGATTAATTACAACCACAAAACCGTCAATTATTATCAACGCCAGGACCAAGAAGAGGGTGGCCAATTTTCCGCCGGAGATAACAGATAACACTGCCAACATAAATCCGATCCACATTGCGCCAACATCGCCCAAGAATACTTTGGCCGGATAGATGTTGAAAATCAAAAAGCCAGCCGTGACTGCAGCCGCCGCAAAAGATAACATCGCCACCGCCGGTTGACCCACCGTCGGCATTAAACTCAATATCCCAATAACAATAAAACCGATAATACCGATCCCTCCGGCTAGACCATCGGCGCCATCGATAAAATTAACCGCATTCATCATGCCAACCAACCAGAAGAAAAGGATTATGTCGGCAATCCAGACAATGTGATAAACAGCATCGCCAAGCTGCACCGATGAAGTCACCGATCCCAAATTTATTGCTATGCCGAAAGGATTATTTAAATAAACAAGACCGATACCACAGGCAACCACAACTGCCCAGACCACTGCTTGCCAAAATAATTTGACCCATGGTTTTAGCCCTCGGTAATCATCAACAGCCATAGAGATTGCCAGAATCACACTGCCTAAAAGTAGCCCCAACAATCGCTTATCAATAGAGACCCCTAGGATTTTAAATGGAAATCCGAGTGTTGCGAAGAGGTCGGGGTTGATGATATTTGCAATCACGACAACAATTATAAAAGTCGCCACCATCGCCATGCCACCCACCCTCGGAACAGGCTTCGAATGAATGTCGCGCTCTCTTGGTTCATGCATAAAGGCTTTGCGTTTCCTTGCCCAATTAGACAATGCCCACGTCAGTAAAGCGCTTACAAGAAAACCACAAATCGATGCAACTACAATCTGAGTCGTCATAGATATCTTAATTTTTTACGACGATACCAAAATATTTTTATGCCTTTTCATCTTCGGCGTAAATCATATCCCAATCAACTTTTTCATATTCAAACACTTCTTCAGGCTTGAAGAATCGAGCAATTTCTTTTTGGGCAGATTCGACACTGTCGGAAGCGTGAATAATGTTGTGGCCTTTGCTGATGGAATAATCACCGCGGATAGTTCCGGGAGCGGCCTCTGGTCCAGCGGTTGGGCCGGCCATTATTCGGACTACTGCCACCGCACCATTACCTTCCCAAACCATGGCCAGAACTGGCGCCTTCATCATGAACTCTTTAACCCCTCCGAAGAATGGCCGGCCCACTAAGTGGGCGTAATGCTCATCAAGAATAGTATCGTCCAAGTGAATCATTTTGGTGCCAACAATTTTGAGACCCTTGTTCTCGAAACGTTCGATGATTTCACCGACAACACCGCGATTTATGGCATCGGGCTTGAATAGAATTAATGTTTTTTCCATTGTTCTCCTCTCATTATCTTAAATGTTAGATGTTAAATCTTAAAACTATATCTTTTTATCTCAAAGCTATACAGATTTGACATTTACAGATACGGTTCTAACATTTGACGTTTGAGTTTTGACGTTACTCAATGATCTTTCCCAATTTATTTTTCTGCTTATCAGTTTCCGGCCCGATTAAAGTTAGAATAGTATTTTGGGGGCCGAAAATCTCACGCGCCAATTTCATTATATCTTGGCTTGTCACCGATTTATAACGGTCGATAATTTCTTCTGGCTGACGAATTTTCCCTTCGTAAAAAAGTTGATCGGCCAAAAACTCCGCCGTTTTAAACGAACCTTCAAGCGATAAAGCTAAGTGTCCGATAAGATTGTCTTTGGCGCGTTGCAGTTCCTCTGCCTCGACGGATTTTTGAGATAAATCGCGAGCCTCGTGGATTATTGCTTCAACCGCTTCATCAACATTACCAGTTCTAACACCGGCAGATACTGACAACAAGCCGGTATCAAAAAAGTTTTGTGGATGTGCCGCGATGTAGTATGCCAAGCCCCGACGCTCGCGCACTTCAATAAAAAGACGGCTCGACATTTGCCCGCCGAAGATGTTGGTCAACACCTCAAGCGTCGGCCAACGCGGGTCAGTGACCGGAAAAGTTTTGTAGTTCAGGATAAGGTGAGTCTGATCCGTTTTTTTAAGATGGTCTGACACAGACGGACCCTTAGCCAGTGCGCCCATCGGAACAAATTTATTAGCTTCACCACTCTCGCCTTTGCTAAATTCCTCAACCACTTTGCGCCACCCGCCATCTTCTTGACCGCAAATCACCACCGTCATATTCGATGGTGTGTAATTGCTTTGGCGATAGTTTGATATTTGTTCCCTCGAGATATCACCAACAGTTTTTCTGGTTCCGATAATATCGCGCCCCAACGGCGTGTCGCCATAAACCGCTTGCTTGGCTAATTCCTGGACATAGATCTGTGGCGTATCATAATACATATTCATTTCTTCGAGTATCACGCCGCGCTCACGTTCGATTTCATCTTTATCGAGGAGCGGATTCTTGATCATATCGCTCAGAATATCCCAGGCTTTTTTGAAATTTTGCGATGCTGTTTGGATGTAGAAACCGGTTACTTCCTCGCCGGTAAAAGCATTGTATTTGGCGCCCATGGCATCAAGCTCCTTGGCGATAAGGAGTGTCGAGGGGCGTTTTTCAGTACCTTTAAAAAAGAGATGCTCCAAAAAATGGGAGATACCATTCTGCGGCGCCTCTTCAAAGCGACTACCAACTTTAACTAAGACTAAGATCGTAACAGCTTCGGTATCTTTGAGCGGCGCTTCGATGTAATTAAGACCACTGGGCAATTTATGTGAAGAAAAGTTGATCATTGTTTTCAGATTAACAGATTTAAAAGAGTTAGGGAAGTAATTTAACCTCAGAAAAACAACCAGGGCGTCCCCGGTGAGGGGACGCCCTGCGATAGAGCATGCCGCGCGAGCGGCGTGTGAGTTCTTCCGTGAACCAGCCCTCGCCCCGATCCAGTCACTCGGGTTCTATACTCGCTTGTACTAGCCGAGAGAGGGTATTTGGTGGTAAACATCTCCTTCCATGCATTGACCGAACGAACGGAACTACTCCTGCCCCGACGAACCGGGCAAACCTCCGTGTTTCCCCTTGGGGTACGGAGAGTTCCCTGATCCTCGGGACGGCCTGCTACCGTCTCACAGTCAGCACCCCTCCGGTGCGGCGGAGAAGTGTCGCTATGGACGGGTCGTCGGTGCTGTGGAGCATAAGCGCTCTGCCGAGACATAGACGCTATGACCAGCCCTCTTAACGTGCGAGGGTTTTCGGTGGCTGCACCCTCCGTGACATCTTTCGCGGCCGGCGTCGAGGACTACGAGGTGATGACGATGGAGCATCTCATACGAGACGAACCCCCCTTCTTGGTTGCCATCCTCCCCAACGCCCCAAATGTGGTGCGCCTGTCCCGACTCCTGCGCCGCACGCAGACCTTCGGGACAAGCTGAAAAGAAGTCTCTTCGAGTTTGTCCCCAAGACGTAATATTTGTATCATAAATAAGCGAATTAATCAAGACGCTTACGCCGAATATTTTCTACACTCTTTCTATCCGTTCGGCCTGGCTCCCGCCTTCGCCAAGGCTACGGACGGGCAGGCAGGATGGAAAGGGTTACACTCTTTCCACATATTGGCCGGTTTGGGTATTAATACGAACCTTATCGCCGTTTTTGATAAAAAGCGGCACCTGAACCTTTGAACCGGTTTCGAGCTCGACGGTTTTGAGTACATTACCTTGCGCCGTATTTCCCTTGGTTGCCGGCTCTGCATAAGTAACTTTTAAGTCCATTTTAATCGGTAATTGAATGTTGATAGGATTGCCATCGAACAAGACTACTTCCACTTCGGTGCCTTCGGTTAAAAAATCAGCTTGCTTGCCAACGACGCTTTTGCCGAGTTCAAATTGGTCAAAATCATCTTGTTTCATGAAATAGAGTTTGGCCTCATCACTGTAAAGGTATTGCGCTTTAGTTCTTGAAATATCGGCTTCGGGAACAGAATCGTTTCCTTTAAAAGTATTTTCGAAGATGATGCCTGATTTCAAACCTTTTATTTTAGTGCGCAAAATTGCCCCACCGCGACCAAGTTTAGTGTGCTCACGCCAAATAACCTGAGCCGGTTCCCCTTGCCACACAACAAACGTTCCAACTTGTAAATCAGATATATTCAACATAAATTCTTTAATTAAAAATTAAAAATGACAAATCAAATCCAAATGACCAAATTTCAAATTTAATCATTTTAATTTTGAGCTTGATTTGACATTTGACCTATGATATTTGGAATTACGCTTTTAGCGTTTTACGTACGGCATCAAACCCAAGAATCTGGCACGTTTGATAGCCATTGAAAGAGCTCTCTGGTCCTTCGATGACAAGCGATTGACCGCGCCGGGTTTGATTTTGCCCCACTTTGAAAGAAAGCGGGAGAGTGTCGCGACATCTTTGTAGTCAATAATTTTTA
>CAZXFK010000067.1:0-6470 GCA_964640115.1 uncultured Gammaproteobacteria bacterium | reverse complement strand
GATTAATTTTGGACTTTTGTTTGGGCAGGGTCCGCAGGGTTTATCAAGAACAGCGGATATCAGTTATGCGGAAGCTAAGGATTTTATTGATAGATATTTTGTGGCGTTTTCCGGAATCCGTGAGTTTATGGATACGGCTAAAGCTTTGGCTTCCGCGCAGGGTTATGTGGAGACTTTGTTTGGGCGCAAGCGACCTTTGCCTGAAATCAATTCGCCGTTGCAAATGGTACGAGCGCAAGCCGAGAGAATGGCGATTAATATGCCGGTGCAAGGAACCGAGGCGGATTTGATTAAGCTCACGATGATTGATGTAGCGAAAGAGTTGCCGAAAGTTTCCAAGGATGCCAGGTTGTTGTTGCAAGTGCATGATGAGTTGGTGCTCGAGGTTCCGGAGAAAGATGTAAAAAAAGTTGCCAAAGTTGTGGTTGAGACAATGCAAAATGTTGAAAAGATCGGGTGCCCGATTGTGGTGGATGCGAAGTTTGGGAAGAATTGGGAGGAGATGGGACCAATTAATTAATAAATAACAAACCACCGTCTGGGGCGGGGTCCCGCATACAAATAATTATAAATATAGGTGCGGGATAATAAATAACAAATAATAAAGAATGAAGAATGTATTGATACTTGTCATTAATGATGAATATACTGGTTATAGATAATACTATGAAAAAAATGTTATATTTTAGTTTATTTTTGATGGTTTTTGTTATTTTGGGCGCGGGTTGTGATGAGCAAAAGGTAAATATTAATCCGGAAGTTGATAGTAATGAAGCCGAGTTACAGCGAATAAGTGAGATTGAAAAGAATGTCCGTGAAGAGATGGAGCCGATTCCGTTAGAATATACAAAAGTTGATACGTCGAATTGGAAAATTTATCGTAGCAGTGAATATGGGTTTGAGTTTAAATACCCGCCCGAGGGGACGATATTCGAAAGTATTGAAGAAGATGCTTTGATAAGTATAAAATTTGCTCCTGAAAATAATCCGGAAATCGGTTTTAGTGCTGTTTCAAGAAGAATGCTTGATGTAATGGTGAGAGAAATTGATAAACCGGAATATCGTTGTCCAACCACATCTGAATGGGGAACAAGAAATATGTTGGTAGAGACCAATGATTATATGTTTTGTTATTCTGAAGTAGATGATGGAACAGCAGGTACGATGTATCACCTTTATAACTACATGTATTATAATGATGATTCAATTATTAATTTAAATTTCACAGCACCGGAAGTAAATTGTGCAAATTATGATGATGATGCGGGTTGCGTTAGAATGAATGAGGAAGAAGAGACAGAATTATTTAAGCAGATTATTTCGACATTTAAAATTAATTAGAAGAATTGAAAAAGACGCTTTAGGGCGTCTTTTTTGACATGGAAAACCCTCGTGTGATGCACGAGGGTTTTAGAGGTGAGGAAGGATAAGTGGAGGATTTTTTTGCGGGCTTGTTTTGGCGGGGGTTGAGGAATATTTTGGTGACTCGTGGTTGCATCTTTAAACGATTCACCACCCGCGTTGCTTTTTGAGCATGTAGCGGGCGAGTCCCCACAGGATCAAGGTAGGCGGTAGCCAGACAGGCAGAGCTGGAGCCAGTCCGATGATCAGTCCGGTGCCAAGTCCGTAGCCTAGTATGTTTGCTGGTACACTGATCAGTACAGCGCGCAGTCCGTCGCGCAGTCCGTCGCGCGGTCCGCTGAATAATCCGGTTGTTAGTCCGGAGTGAAATCCTGCGAATAATCCGACGAACAGCGCGAGGAATAGAACGCTGATCGTTATGGGGCCTACACCGTATACAAATCCGATGAACAGTCCGGCACCAAGGGCCATTAGATCATATTCCGAGGTGCTAAGTTTTTTGATGAGCCTCATGGTTTTGGTAAGCGCCATTGTTGCCAAGAACATGCACGGCACATCCAGCCAGCGCGTCATAGCGATTGGCAGATGAATCATATTTTCTTTATTCATTGCGATCACCGGTTCATTTCCGGTTTTTAAGTACCACACTGACAAAACAATAGTCATCATAACCGCCGCTCCCAGCGGGATCAACAGGCCGCGGTTATTGAGTTCGTGTATAGCTCTGTTGTACCAGGCTCGCGAATTGCGTCGTTGCTCCTCCTCAATAACAGCCTGCATAATCATTATCGCTTGAGTACGCAGTTCTCTCAATTGGATCTTGAGTTCATTGATAGCCAGCTTGTCGCGGTATGGATGGTCTTCCGTTTTTGCGGCGGTCGTCACGAAACGCTCCAGTTCAACCAAACTCATGTTTTCAATTCGCGCTTTCGTGACTTGAGCTAACTCGGTCAGATGTTTGCCGTTAGCGGATTCGGCCTGCGCCTCATACGACTCCGCAACCTCGACTGATTCTTCAGAATTCTCTTGTTTTACCGATGCACTTAACATAACAACCTCTCTTTTGATTATGCCACGAAATGCTCCGTGGCAAGGTTTTATCCAAGGAACGAATATACGAATATTACGTAGTTTGGTGATTTTGTCAATGGTTGGAACTAAACATAGTTCTTAACATATAGTCATAGTCGTAGATGTGAAGTGGAGGGTTGTTTAGAGCGTTTTTAGTTACGAAAAAACCGTCTTATGGAGCGGTTTTAAGGTTGTGGCCAGTTTAGATTGTTTAGCCTGCGAATGGCGGACATGGATGGGCGAACGAAAACATGGATTAAAAAGCTTAGATGCATTCGCCGGTAAGCGTGCTCGCAAAAGCGGAGAGCGACATCATGTAGAGCCGGTTCCGCTCGGAGCAGTGCGATGTTCGTGGCGACTATACCGCAACCCGGAATACAGCGTACAAGCATGACCCCCGGACTATGAAGATGTTTGAAATCAACGCGTCTGTCGAGTGCCGGCCAGCAGCTGATAATTCCATTCATCATTAATGTGTTTAGCCAAATAGGTGGAATATAAAGCAGGGTACGCCGGATAATGATAACGGCCAGCAAAATTACTTGCAAGCCGGCATAACCTCGAACTCGTTCAACTTTGCGTAGCAGGTCTTCGGCTTGCTCTGGGTTAACAAGACCGGTTTCGAGATCGCGCTTGATTTGTGTACGAAAATATTTCAGACCGGTTTGATCTTCGGCGATTTTGGCTATGGAGTGAATCATTCAGGACAACCTCTTTGTGTTGTTGTGAGATGATGTGTGTTTTTTGTAACCTGTTTATTTTAGAATTGTGTAAATTAACAAAAATTATAGGGCTTGTCAATACTTGATTAATCGTAAAAACGGTATTTGATTTCTAATGTTATAGTATATGGTTTACTATATACTATGTATTATGAGATATAGAGTAGATATCTTTCAGGTTTAGCGTGAGATTTTACAGACTAATATTATCCACGAAGTCTAAATTACACAGTTTAAGCAGTTAAATTGTGGACAATACCGATTACGTTAGCAATACCCAGTAATAAGAAGTTGAAGTGTTTAGGTAAATTATTTTGATATATAGTAAATTAAGAAAATGACGTTTTAGGGCGTCTTTTTTGATATGGAAAAACCGACTGGGAGTCGGTGCAAGAAATTATCTTAGATTTGTAAATTATTTCGAGAGGGATAATGAAGCTTGTGGGGATTTGTTTTTTATACGGATCCCCATGACTCGTGGATAGCCCGGCTCGCCAAAGTAACCGATGAAGGCGGGACGGCGTGCGGTACAAATGGCCGGAGGGTCGCCCAGCTTTACTTCGTAAATTTCTTTTTTGCAGAGAATTGTGTGCATCTCTGTAAATTTGTCTACATCCGCAAGAGTCAAATCAGCGGGTAAATCGATTTCTTCTCCGCCCTCTAGAAACAAGACTAGCGAAAAGACTCTACTTGGGCCATAGTACTCGATGAGTTTGCGCAAAGCGTATTTGGCGTTCACGTTTCTTTCGAGTTCGATTGGGCCGCAACGATACACGGGTTCGGATTTTTTATTCAGCGTGCCCGGCGCGATGAGCCAAGTTGGGTTGTGTTTGAGGTTGGCGAAGTAGCCTTTTTCACCTCTTTGCTGGTAACCAAAACATAGGAGTGGCCAGAGCGTAGCCGGATCTGCGCCAAGTTGCTTGAGCTCGTTTACGGCTTCTTGATGGAGAAGTCTCTCATCTCTTTTTCGGTCGAATTTGTTCTCGTCCGCTTTCCACTGCTCCCAATCGAAAGCTTCGTTGCGATCGATGATGATTGCCTCAATTTCTGCGGAGATGGCTTGATTTGGCGAAACCCAACGGCCAAGCCAAACTTGCCGATCGGCGCTAATCGCTTGGTGAGGATCATTCCCGTAGTGTCCATATTCGGCTTTGAGATCTTCAGCGAAAAACTCGAAGATTTCTGATAAAGGGTAACCGATATTTAGTGAGAGTACGGTAGTAAGGGTTCTCATTATTCACTCCTTCTTTATCAATAGATGCGCTTTGTGTGGGTGATGAAGGTACCCGTCAAGTTAAACAAGTATTTTGGTAATTGTCAACCATATGACTATGATATAAGCTTGTTGAATGCTGATAATATGCACCGGGCCCGATACATTTAGAGCTCGATTAAAGTTTCGTGATTTGGTTTTGGCGTATAAGAATAAATACGATAAAGCTGGTTCGACTGTTGAGGTTTTGGAGCCGAATGATTTGTTTCAACAGATAAGTGTAAGACTATCGAGCCAGTCTTTGTTTGCTTCAAAAAAGATGTTGATATGTGAAGGATTGTTACAGCAAGTTACTCCAAAGCAGATGGAAAAGTTGAGTCAAAGTATTCGAAGGGATGGAGATATTACGGTTGTGTTGGATTATGAGGAGAAGGCTCCAAAAGAAAGTTTGTTGAAATCATTTCAGGATAAGGAAATGTTTTTGTATGCGCATGAACCGGCCAAGGGAGCGGAGTTGAATAAAATTGTAGCTGATTTGTGCGGGAGATATGGAGTAAAATCGGAATCAGTCCCCTCTTTGATACAAAGATATCAGAGTGATTTATGGGCAATTGATACGGCTTTGCAGGTGATGAGGGTTATTGAAAATAAAGGGATTTTTGAAAGTGATGGTGCGCAAAAGGTTGACAATATCTATGCTGTCGCGGATTATCTTTTAGCGGGCAAGAGTGACTGGCTTAAGTATATCGATACTTTTGATGCGCAGTCGATTTTAAGTACAGTCTTACCGCAGATGAGAACATGGCACATGGTTCAGGATGGTTTGGGAAAGAACGCCCATCCTTTTGTGCAAAAAAAATTATCCGGCATGAAGATAAATAACGCGGATGAAAAATTATTGGTTTTACTGCGAGCGATGTATTCATCGCGTAACTCGTTGGCCGGTGGTGATGAGGTTGCGCAGGTGATGTTGTAAAGACGTGTAAGAAGGTATGAACATGGTATGAAACAAAAATGAGGCTTATGCCTCATTGTTTGTTGTTTCAGTTGTGTTTGGTTCAGCTTCGATGGTGACTTCCGGTTTGGTGGTTGTAGCTTTTTTAACTTGGGAAATTTTTTTCTTTCCATGAGCCAATTTAACTTCAATTGGTCTTTTGCCACTTAGCACTGCCATCAAAGCGGATTTTTTACGTGCCGCGCGATTTTGCGAGATGATGTGGCGTTTTGCGGCCTTATCGGCTGTTTGTTGGAATTCTTTAGCCTTAAGCTTAGCATTTTCCATATCGCCCGCTTGAATAAGATCCATGCACTGGCGAAATAATTGCTTGACGTTGGTCTTGATGCGACTATTGTGGGCCGTGCGTTTTTTGGTTTTGCGCAATTCTTTGAGCGCAGATTGCTTGTTTGCCATAGATTGCGATATAGTATTGCAACTCAGCGAAAAAGTCAAACGAGGATTACGTTCATAACGTTCATAACGTTCATAACGTTTGTAATATTGGTAAAATAGTGGAGTAATTAACAGGTTTTTCCATCTCAACTCGTTATAAACGTTAAAAACGTTATAAACGTCGGTTATTTGACAGTTATAAAGTTATAGAGTATAGTATTTTTTGCTAAGTAAAGCCAATAATTGGGTGTATATATATTTTACGACGCATAGGTTCCTGTAGTTTAATGGATAGAACGAGGGACTCCTAAGCCCTAGATGGTGGTTCGATTCCACCCGGGAACGCCACTTTCTTATAAATTAAAAATTAAGAATTAAGAATTAAAAATTTTTGGAGTAAATTGTTTCACGTGAAAGATTCCCCTGTTGAGTTGGTGTGTCTGTAAAGGTTTTGACAGTGAATTGTTTCACGTGAAACAATTTGAGAGAGTTTGAGGGTATGCATGAGTAATTAGTGCATCTGGATCTTGCCATGCAAAGCCGTTTGTTTCATAATGCTTCTGTTTAAATTGTTTCACGTGAAACAATTTGAAAGTTTGATTGAGATGATAAGAATGTTTCACGTGAAACAATTTTAGCTTATATCACCTCCTTCAGTACTTCAGGACAAGCCTAGGGCCGGTATGCACTTCGTTATATACCGCCCCGTCGT
>CAZXFK010000066.1:0-6617 GCA_964640115.1 uncultured Gammaproteobacteria bacterium | reverse complement strand
AAACAGGTTGAGTTTTTAAGTGAAGAAGAGTATGCGGAACAATTAACGGCAAAAAGCGTAAAAATGGACGGAAACAGTAAAGCCGAGAGCGAGGCGGCTGAAGATGATGCGGAAATTAACAGTATTCGCGATGTATTGCCGCAACCTCCAAAAATTACAACCGCTTTGGATGGTGCGGTGTTGGCGGCTTGGGAGTTGATACCGGAAAAGCCTCAAGATGAATATTTGCAAAACAGGATCAAGAATGTAATTTCTTCGCGTTTAAGAGATGTAAGGAATCCTCAAGAATTGTTATCATTACTGCAAAGAGATACAAAAGTGGGCGGTGTGGGATTAAATCGCGAGCAAGCGCAGGCAATTGCCGATGTTATTGAAAAAGCTTACTTGGATTTTCATCAAACAATCAAGAGCGAGGAAAAAAGCAAGTTGGAAAAGCAGTTGGCCGAGCAAAAGCGTAAAATAGAAGAACGACGCAAGCGTGAGGCTGAAGAACATGCCAAATGGTATCAAGAAAAGATTAAAGCCAAAGAATCGCATGAAGAGGAACAGAAACAATTGGCCGAAGCTTTGAAAGTTGGTTTGGCAAAAAAAACTCAAGCTTCGAACCCAATAACAGAGGCAAATGCGGTTAAAGAGAAAAAACAATATGGCGATTTGGTGAGCGTGTCGGAATCCGCCAAAGTAAAAAGTTTGCGTAAAGAGCCGGGAATTGTCGATGCTGTGGCCGGTAAACCCATAAAAGTTTCGAGATCGACAATTAAAATCGATGCTTCGCCAAAAACAATGGTTGACGGTGTTAATTCGGCTCCCAGATTAAGCGGTTTGTCGGGAGAGTTGGGTGCCGTGACCTTGGCACAATTCAGGAGGATGAGCGCCAAACCCGAAGAAGCAATTAAGAAAATCTTGGATAAAATGGAAACTTTGCAACAAGATTCGTTTGAACAAAGAGTGGGCGGAATAAGAGCGTGGCAAGCATCGCCTTTGATGAAGCTGTACTTGAATTTGGTTACGGAAAGTTTCAGAAGCAAAAAACCTTTGGCTGAGGTCGCGGAGGAAAAAAGAAAAACCGGCGAAGATACTTTAACAAGAGATGAAATAGAAGCTTTAATCACACTTAACAATCAATTGCATTTCTAACAGCCTTCGGCTGCGTTTATAACGTTTATAACGTTTATAACGTGTTGAGCTCGTAGGTAAGTTAATAAGTATATGGTGTTTGTAAAGGAATTTTAGTAATTAACAATAATTTCCACTGAACTCGTTACAAACGTTACAAACGTTACAAACGTTATAAACGTTAATATGCCCGGACAATTCATAGTGCCACAATTTATTGATAAGGAAGATAGGATCATCGGGCCGATTACGGTGCGGCAGTTTTTGATTTGTTTGGTTGCGGCGGGAGTTATTTTTGTCGAGTACAAGTTATTGCAAACCGCGTATTTTATTTTGGCCTTGATACCAACGGTCGGTTTGGCGGGGACTTTCGCTTTCATCAAAATCAACGGACAACCTTTTCATTTGTTTTTTGTTAATTTTTTACAAACTCAAGTCAGGCCGAAATTGAGGGTTTGGAATAAAGATCTTTCATTGCAAGAGTTGAGAGGGGCACAGAAAGTTGTCGGTTTGCCGGCAGTGGAAAAGATGAAAGCGAAAAAGCGTCCCACTTCCACGAAGTTGAGAGATTTGGCTTTGGTGGTTAATACGGGAGGAGTTTATAGGCCGGAGGAGGAATGATTTTAATTACAAAATGACAATTACCAATTGTCGAATTACGAATATCGAACCTCGAACCACGAATATCGAACCTCGAACATCGAACCTCGAACCACGAATCGGGAATTTGTAGGATGTACGATGTATGAGGTACTAGGTGCTAGGTACTTGTTTCCGCGCGTTACGACGTAATATTTGGGTTGGATTGGCTGGTAGCTTGTGGCTGGTAGCTTGTGGCTGTTACAGTTTTGGAGATAATGGTGAAATGCGGTATACTAAAGACAATATTTAATGGTTATGCAAAGTAAAAAATTAGCGGGCGCGAAGCCCGGCGTTCCGGCGCAAAGATTTTTGGACATATCCGAAATTAAAGAGGATGTGGTTGTGCTTAGGGACGGTACTTTGCGTACCGTGCTTTTGGTTTCGAGTGTGAATTTTGCGTTAAAATCCGAGGATGAACAAAATGCAATTGTTCAGGCTTATACGCAATTTTTAAATTCATTGGATTTTCCGATACAAATAGTCATTCAATCGCGCAGAATGAATATAGACGATTACATGAGCAGATTAAAAGATTCGGAGCATGAGCAAAAAAACGAGTTATTACGTAATCAAATTGCGGATTACAGATCGTACGTACGTCAGTTGGTTGATTTGGCCGAGATTATGCAGAAAAGATTTTATGTAATTGTGCCTTATGATCCGTCTGCGGAACAGCAAAAAGGTTTTGTGGATAGGTTTACTTCGATTTTTACGCCAATGGTCACCATCAGATTAACAGAAGAGCGCTTTCAAAAGCATAAAGCGGCTTTGATGTTGCGCATGAACAATATTATTTCGGGTCTGCAAAGCATGTCCATAGCATCGGTACAGCTTGATACGCAAAGTTTAATTGAGCTTTATTATACGGCTTACAATCCGGAACAATTTGAAAGCGAGCGCATGACGGATTTGGAAAAATTGCAGGTGGAGGAATAAGTAATAAGCAATAAATAAAAAATAATAAATAATAAATAACAAAGCGAGCAGTAACTTAATTAAATAATAAATAACAAATAATAAATAACAAAGCAGGTGGAGGGATTGATCTTTATTATTTATTATTTGATACTTTATTATTTTGCGTAGCGCAGCGAAGCATTGTATGGCTTTTAAAACAACCGACGAAAAAAAGATTGATGCGGCCAAGCTCGCCCAAGGGGGGGTTGGTTTGGAAAAGGGTCTCAGTAAGGAAGAATTGCAGAAAAAGCAGAAACAGGAAAAAGAGGTTCTTGAGGAAGAGCGCATATATCGCAAAGGAGTTGCGAGCATCAAAGATCTCATAGCTCCTTCGGCCATGAAAATAGAATCCAACTTTGTTTCGTTGGGCAATGTTTTTGCGCGTACTATTTTTATTGTCACTTATCCGCGTTATGTTTCCGTGGGTTGGGCTTCTCCGATTATCAATTTAAGCGCAATGATGGATATTGCCATGTTTTTTTATCCGATTAAATCGGATGTCATATTGAAACAATTGAAAAAAAAGGTAGGTATTTTGGAAGCCAATATCAATACGGCGGCTCAAGAGGGCAAACCGCGTGATCCATCCGAAGAGGTGGCTTTGCGCGATATTGAGCAATTGCGCGATGATTTAACGCAAGGAATCGAGCATTTCTTTCAATTTGCTTTTTATACAACATTTTATTCGACCAGCAAAGAAGAATTGGAGCGTTTATCATCACATGTGGAATCAACTTTCGGCTCGATGTTGATTTACACTCGCAGGGCTTACTTTCAGGCTGAGCAAGGTTTTAATTCCACTTTGCCTTTGGGAAACGATGAGTTGATGATTACTTTTAACATGAGCACGTCGCCAATCGCTTCTTCATTTCCCTTTACATCAGCTGAACTCTCTTCTGATGATGGAGTTTTGTACGGCATTAACAGACATAATAATTCGTTGATTTTATTTGATCGATTCTCTTTACAAAACGCGAATGCGGTTATTTTTGCCACATCCGGAGCCGGTAAATCATATGCGGTTAAACTTGAGATTTTACGCTCAATGATGTTGGGAGCCGAGGTTATCGTTATAGATCCCGAAAAAGAGTATAAATATTTGTCGGATGCGGTTAATGGAACATATATCAATATTTCTTTATCCTCGGATGCAAAAATCAATCCTTTTGATTTGCCAAAACCAATGGAGGGAGAGTTTTCGGTTGAAGATATCATCAGGAGCGCAGTAATAACTTTGAAAGGATTGTTACGTCTCATGTTAGGCAAAGTATCCGTGGCCGAGGATTCGATTTTGGATCGCGCTTTGTTGGAAACATTCGCCAAGAAAGATATTGTTCCGGGAGCGGATTTAACAGCCATTGAACCGCCGATTTTACAAGATTTTCAGGATATTTTAGAGGGCATGGAAGGTACGGAAGATTTGGTGATCAGATTGAAAAAATATACGGAAGGTACTTTTGCCGGTTTGTTGAATTCGCAGACTTCGGTTAAAATGAACAATCAATTGGTGGTATTTTCGGTACGTGATTTGGAGGATGAGTTGCGTCCCATTGCCATTTATACGGTTATCAATTTTATTTGGAATACCGTCCGAAGTGAGCGCAAACGCAGAATTTTGGTGATTGATGAGGCTTGGTGGTTGATGCAGTATGAGGATTCGGCCAAGTTTGTGCACGCGCTTGTAAAACGTTGCCGTAAGTATTATCTTGGTATTACGACCATTACACAGGATGTGAATGACTTTTTAACTTCTCCTTACGGCCAGGCGATTGTGACAAACTCTTCCATTCAACTCTTGCTAAGGCAGAGTCCGGCTGCGATTGATTTGGTGGCCAGAGTATTTTTGCTGACGCAGTCCGAAAAGTATTTGCTTTTGGAAGCCGGCAGAGGTGAAGGAATATTTTTTGCAGGCAACAAACATGCAGCCATCCAAATAGTTGCCTCGTACGCAGAAGATCAAATAGTGACAACAGATCCAAAGCAACTGCTAAAAATCGAAGCTGAAAAAAGGGCCTTTTCTGAAGCGGAATAACATGTAGCATGTAGCAGCGAGTTCGAAATTGCTGAATTCGTTATAAACATTATGAACGTTAAGAACGTTATAAATGCAGCCGAAGGCTGAATATAGTATGCAAACTCAACAAAGAAAAATATTTGCGATAATTCTTATACTGATAGGAATTTTGGCTTTGGGTTTTGGATTGTGGTTGTTATATGGCATGATCTTTGGCGGTCCCAAAGATGAACTTGAGTTGCCACAGGCCGGCAATAATTTAAATGTCACATCGAGAGATATCCCCGAACCGCAAACATATGAAGCGCCGGTATTGGCTCAAGGTGATTCGACTTTCGACGAAACGGCAAGAGGTCAAGATGTGGTGGAGGCCACGAATCGTGCCGTGTTTGTAGTAAGCTTAATCGGATCCGGAACCAGTCAAAACGGATTTTTGGGTTATTCGGATGCAATGTCATACTCTACGGCTCGTTTTCAGGATTATTTACGTACACAACAGCAAGAGATGAAAGAATATCATCCCATGAATGGTGATTTATATGGTATAACCACCAAAGTGCTATCCTCAAAGGTCTTGAGCGGTGAAAATGGGTCACAGACTATTGTTATAGAACTGCAAGCTCAGGTCGCTGAAGATGCCGGTGATAGATCTCGCCCCACAAAAGTTTATTACAAAAAATTCGAAGTAACCATGCAAAAGCAAACCGATGGAAGGTTTTTCGTAGATTATTTACAGGAGCAAGTAATGGAATGATACGTAGTAGGTAACATGTAGCATGTAGCATGTAGCATCAAAACTAAAGCCACTGAACTCGTTATAAACGTCATATGCTAGTAGCTGGTGACTAGTAGCTTGTAGCTAATATTATGTCGCAATTGATGGAAAAAGTGTGGGATTGCATATTTCCGCCTTTTTGTGTTAGTTGTAATCGGTCGGGGAGTTGGTGGTGTGAGGAATGCAGAGGAAAAGTTGAGAAAATAATGGGTCGGATTTGTCCGGCTTGTTTAAGTTTAGAGAATCACGAGTGTAAAGGTGATTTGCCTTTTGAGCGAGTTTTGTCATTTGGAATGTATCATGATCCTGTATTAAGAGCGGTGATAACCAAAATTAAATTTAATGGAGTAACTATCATAAAAAATGATTTGATTGAGTTTTTAGGTACAATGCCGGTTTTGGCTTTGCCTCAAGATGCTGTTATTATGCCTATGCCATTATCTGAAAAAAGGTTGAAAGAAAGGGGGTTTAATCAAGCGGAATATTTAGCGCAGATCATGATGGAAGTTTTTGGATGGCAGAATTCGATTGATCTTGAGACTATCAAACGCGTTAAACATAGAGATCCTCAATCAGGCATGGGGCACGAATATGAGGTTAGGGCGGGGAATATATCGGGAGTGTTTGAATGCGTTAAAGAGCCTCCGAGATCGGTTGTATTGCTTGATGATGTGGCTACAACGGGCGCGACAGCAGCGGAAGCGGCTAGAGTTCTGATGCAAGCGGGAACAGAGGAGGTTTATTTGGTGACTTTGGCGATTGGGGCTTGATATACAGCTACTAGCCGCTAGCTACTAGCTTCCAGCCAAATAGGGATAAACCTTGTGTTTATCCGCACCATGACAACAAATGGTTATAATCTACACTTGGTCTTGAATTATTTTGGCTTAATTGATAGACTCTTCCAGACGTTGTATTGGTTCTGTCCCGCCTACGTGGGACGTTTGACGAGCGACGTTTGACGTTTTTGGAGAGGTACCCAAGAGGCTGAAGGGGGGAGATTGCTAATCTCCTAGGGGGTGTTAAAGCCCCGCGAGGGTTCGAATCCCTCTCTCTCCGCCATTCGACGCGCTTCGCTTGCTCATGGCATCGCCATGGCAAAGAAGGGCGGCG
>CAZXFK010000065.1:0-6661 GCA_964640115.1 uncultured Gammaproteobacteria bacterium | reverse complement strand
AGCAGTTCATTATGTTCGCAGTTAGCCCGCCCGAGTAATATGGCACATAACGTTTGCGTGTATCCGAAGTATTTTGAAAAAATATTTTGAATACACGCTGTTATGTGATGTAATAAAAAAGTTTATTTCGTTAATAAAAGATAAATGTTATTTTTGTTAAAATCTATTCGGAAAAATTTTTTAAACAATATTTTGAATTCTTTTTCATTGATGTTTTTCTTAAAGCTTTTCAAAAAATTTATGAAATTATTTTTGCCCTTCATGGTAATTAATTTGTCTACCAATAAATAACTGTGGGCAAATAATGATCTATCAAAGTTATAATGGCACGAAATAAGGCTTTTTACTTTATTCTTATTAATGGCCTCTTGGTATTTTTGCCTAGCCAAGTAACAAGCAAGACCCTCATTTATCCATGATGGCAATGTTCCACCTGTAGCTTGTAAAAAGAAAAAATGCGAGAGCTCGTGTTTTAAAATTTTTTGAAAATCTTTTTTTTGAAAATCTGACTCAGTTTCAAATTTTTCCGGATCAAGAATAAATAAATATTTTTCTCTCCAAAACCAGCCAACCAGTTTATCGTCGGTTTTTTGCTCCCTTATTAAATTTATTTCATTTCTAGATTTTAACAAAAATAATATCGGTTTAAATTTGATTTTAAGTCCCCAAAAATTTTCCAAGTCTCTAATATTTTTATTAAGAAGAGCTTGAACTGATTTTATTCTATTATCAAATTTTTCTATTTTTAGTACAGGCATAAATAAACTTTTTTATTATTCCATATAACGTTCGCGTGTATCTGAAGTTTCGCAAAAATTCCTTTGAAAATCTAATTGTTTTTTGCGAAATTTGGGAGAGGCAGATTTGACATTCCTTTTGAATTTAATTGCGTCAAATCTGCCGAACCAGATACACGCTGTTATACGCTGTTGTGAAAAATTATCCTTTAAAAATATTTTTGGACAATTTACGATTCTTGCGATCTTTTCCAACTTTCAATGGCGTGTCCAAGTTGTTCATATAAATTCTGAGCAACTTCTGGAGTAATTGCCATGTCGATAAAAGCAGAACCTTCTGGAGACAGTTCTGATGCTCTGCCAGTTTTAGGCCCCCTTATGCCTTCTGCGGTTGTGTTGATTAGGATTCTGTCGCCATGACCACGATAATCTTTATGAAAAACGCAATTAGCCGATTCTGCTAATAATGTCCCAAATTTCTCACGAACATCCTTTAAGGAATACTCAAGAGCATCAGGTCTTTCTTGTTGTTGTTGCTCAGAATTTAAGGCTTCTGGCTGACCTATTGTAGGTTTTTCCATATTTTTATGAATTAAATAATAAATAAAATTTTTTAATTATAGCACAGTTATACTCGACCAGCCAAGTAAATTGTCCAAAAATAATTCATTAGCAATTTTTCACAATGGCGTATAACTAGCGTATATACGAAAACATTTCGTATATACGCCACTTTTCGTATGTTATCCGAACAACTGTTGCATGTAAATGGGTTGTTAAATAATCTTTTTATCGATGTCATGCATTATGCATTGTTAATCATGCATTATTTTCATTGTATTTTTTCGGTGCCACTATGATAACACTCTCCCCTTTTGCGCTGGAGTTTTGGATATCCATAAGCACTTTTTGAGCTGTTCCGCGGTAGATTGTTTCGTAGATTTTGGTCATTTCTCGGCAGACGCAGATCATTCGTACATCCCTTCGATTACTCTCAGGGCTGGCGTACGTCGTACCTCGTATAACTTCGTTAATCGATTCCAGAGCTTTGATGAGGCGGTGGGTGGATTCGAAGAAGATTGAGGCTTCGTCGCGTTCCATGACTTCTTTGAAAAATGTTTGCCGGCCTTTTTTGGTTGGGGCGAATCCGAGGTATGTGAACTGTTCCATGGGGAAACCGCAGACCGAAATGGCGGCGGTGAGGGCGGATGGGCCGGGAATGGGGCTTACCGTGATGCCGGCTTTGTGGGCTTCGGCTGTGAGTTTGCCTCCGGGATCGTTAACACCGGGGGTGCCGGCATCGGAAACGTAGGCTATGTTTTGGTCTTTTTGCAGTTTGTGGATGAAGGTGCGGATTTTGGACTCATCTGTGTGTTGATGCAGGGATTGAACCGGTTTTTTGATGTTGTAGTGATCCAACAGCTTTTTGGTTACCCTGGTATCCTCGCAAAGGATTAAATCCGCATTATTCAAAGAATCGATAGCTCGCTTAGAGATATCATCCAAATTACCGATAGGTGTGGCGATGATGGTTAACATAGACGACAAATAGTACTGCGTCGTAACGTCATAATGTCGTAACGGGGTTGTGTACGTTACGACGTTAAGACGTTATGACGTTACGACTTTCATGTTAGTTAGTTTACAGGTTATGGAGGAATTTTGGTAGGGATGGTACAATGATAGCTGCAAGCCACTAGCTTCTAGCCACTAGCCAATAGTGTTACATATTATCCCGCACCTATTTAAAATATAGTGACGGGATCCCGCCCGGAGGCGGGACATGATACAAGTTACATGAAATCAATTTGTTTAAATTTCAATTATTCCGCAGTAATTTTACTATTTGCTTTGTTTGTTGTGTTTAGCGGGGTGGGTTGTAATGATGAGGCGAAAGATGATCAGATGGTGAATTCGGTTGCAAAGTATTCGGGGATTCCGATGTTGGATATTGAGTCGCCGGGTTTATCGGCGGAAATTTATAGTGATACGGTGAGGATCATGGGTGTAACTGATCAGGATAAAGTTTATGTTATGGGGGCGGAACATGATGTTCATGACGGTAAATTTGATGTCGTGTTGCCGTTGGATTTGGGCGAACATCGTGTGCCTGTTTGGGTTGGTAATGGATTAACCACAACAACAATTTCTATGCAAATAATCAGAAAAACTTATGAAGAATAAATATTACTACTTGTTATTGATTCCGATGATCGCTTTTATAGCGGTTGTTACGATTGGTTTTTGGCAGGCGAAAAAGAGCAATGATCTGGCCAAACAGGAATTATACGATGAAGGCGGTGAACAGCCTTATATTCATCCCATTGATGCGCCTGATCCAAATTCACGCGAGTATAAAATAGAGACTTTGAAAGAAGCTGTAAAAAAGTTTCGCAATGCTAAGACTTTTCGGGCTACGGTGACCGAAGATATGGCCGAAGGCAAGATGCAAAGCGAAATTTCCTATATGGCGCCTTTAAGATTGCAGGCTTCGGTTGCGGTTGATAAGCAAAATACTTTTGAAATGGTAATTGTCGGCGAAACGGCTTATGCTAAAATGCCCAATGATGATTGGAAGATGACAAATGATGAAGTGATTAAAAAATTCGGCCGAGATTTTTTTGCGACTTTGTTGAATAAAGATGAATCACTGGCTTCTTTTGGAATAGAAGATGAATCCGGTATGGAAATCAAAGATAATCTAAAAGAAGATTGTACCGAATACAGAGCGCAATATTTGGTTGAAGAAGCGATTTTTAATATTGTGTTGTGCGTGGATAAAAATAACGTTATTAAGTTTATCAAAAAACAATATCCTGAAGGTGAAGGAACAACATATTATCGCGATTATAACGCATTATTTACCATCGAACGTCCGGTGTTGCCGATTCTTGATAGAACTCCGGAGCTAGTTCCAGCTTCATAGCTAGTAGCTACAAGCTACTAGCTACCAGCTTCTAGCCAGACCAGCCCTGTTATAACGTTACGACATTAAGACTTTAAAACGAATACGAGAAATCTCCATCCGAGTTATTAGGTTTTAACTCACCCCCTTCCCCCTCTCTTCAAACAAGAGAGGGGCTGCAAAATACCAAGTTGACTAAAGTAAACTTAGCCAACAAGTCTCTCTCTTGTTTTATCACCGCCTCCGGCCACCGCTTACTGCGGGGTAAACGTGATCCCGCATACGTTAATATTTTATATATAGTTGTTGCGGGAAGAGAGAGATTTAGCCTGCCCCCTGTAGCGTTTCGCGTAAGGGGGAGTGAGTTAAGCTTAATTCTGTCATTCCTGCTATTTCATCGGTGTAAACCAGTATTTGCCGATGATGGATGATGATTTTATGGCTCCAAAGACATAAGAGTCCAATGATTCGATGTTCTTGTTTTCGGAGATTACAAAATATTCATCATCGCCAAGCTCTACTGTTTGTCCATCGGTTAGTTGAATGGTTTCTCCGGGCAAGCCTGAAATTTTGCGAATCAGCAAACTTTGGTTAATTGGCGAGTGCAGAATGACGATGTCATTTTTTGCGTATGTTTTATTGTACATGGTAAACAACATGTACTCTCCGTCCATAGCCATAGGCTCCATAGAGTTACCGGACATGTAGAAAGGTTGAACTATGAACTGGCGAACAGGCAGAATTAATCCAATGGAAATAATTATTGACGTTATGAACAATAACAAATACATGGCAATGTTTTTGCCCAATTGTGATTTATAGTATTTTTGCAATATAAAATGAAAAGCGATAAAACCAAAGAGTATGATCAAAACATCCCTAAATGACTCGATCTCAACTAGATAAAAAATACTGCTTATCAGCAAACCGATTGCCAGAGTTGAGATCCACAATAAGCCTGTTACAAGAACAGCTTTTTTAAATTTTACTTGGTCGAGTTTAAATAGTTTTGTCACGAAATGCAATACCCCGGCTTGCAGAAAAAATCCAACTATCAATAAGATAATTAACAATAATACAAGTGTTGTCATATATAATCAGTCTAGTATATAACCGCAGTTTGTACAAACACTTGAATACGAAGCACCTCCTTAGTAAGGAGGTTGGGAGGATCCGTCGTAACCACCTTAACTCGTTATAAACGTTACGAACGTTATTAACGTTAGCTATCTGTCAGCTGAACATTTTGATGATTGCGGAGGCGGAGGGTCCAGAGGAGGAAGGTTGTGATGAGGATGGCGGCGAAAAATTGGATGAGGACCAGGTTTAGTTTGGTGGCCAGGATAAGTGTGAGTGCAAAAAGCGATAAATAGGCCATGGG
Source organism: uncultured Gammaproteobacteria bacterium (assembly GCA_964640115.1). GTDB lineage: Bacteria > Patescibacteriota > Patescibacteriia > 2-12-FULL-60-25 > 2-12-FULL-60-25 > MWCR01. The sequence goes on along the minus strand of CAZXFK010000065.1, from coordinate 1,638 downwards.
CAAAATCCAAAGAGGAGGTGTGACCGGTTTTTTCCAGGGTTGCAAAACAATGATGCCGATTACGGCGCTTACGAAACCGACGATGAACCAGCCGAGAAAAGCGGAGAAAGGCACGCCTAAAACAGCGCCTTGAACCGGCCAAGTGGTGATGAGCAGGGCTTTGGCTAGAGGCTCGATGACGAATGATATGGCCATGGTAACGACCGCCGTATCAAAAGCCCAGCTGAACAGTTGTTTGGGATCGGAGGTGATGTGAGTTGGTTTTTTGAGCATTAATGCTCCGATGATGATGGAACTCCAAAAGATGGGGATGGGCCAAGCTACGCCAAATACTTTCCAGCCCAGAATTCCGTGATAAAAAGCCATACCAAAGGGCCAACCGCGCGCGCTGTTTAAGATTAGAGCCAAGGAAACGGTGAGGGCGATGACTAAGACTGCGGTGAAGCCTTTTGCGTAGCCGAATGATCGGCCCAGCATGATTCCGGTAAAAATAAGAGCCAGGCTGCAGCCGATACCCAAGCCCCAAAAACTGGTAATGCTAAAGCCTTGGTTAAAGACGCCGACAGCGGACCAGATGATTAAGGCAAACAGGACTACGAATATGAAGCTAAGAAAACGTGCCTTTTTAATTTTTGGCATAATATTTATACACAATAGCTAATAAACAATCTGATAATACTGCATGGTTAAGCACTTGTCATGTGTTTTGGAATATGGTATTAATATTAGCACTCTCTATGTTTGAGTGCTAAAAATATGTTACCCCAAAATTTTACTACAAAAAGCCAAGAAGCGTTAGCTTTGGCTCATCAATTGGCCATAAAACACGGTCAACAAGCCTTGGAACCCGTGCATTTGGTTTTGGCTTTATTGGAACAGGAAGGCAGTGTCGTGCCCTCGATTTTTAAGAAATTGCAAGCCGATGCCGGGGATTTGATTGGTGAATTCTATTCCCTACTCCAAAAAATCCCCAAAGTATCGTCATCAATACAAGGAACTGCAGAGCAAATCTTTTTCGGACAGGATTTTGCCCGTGTTTTGGTGCAGGCCGAAAAAGCGGCCGGATATTTTAAAGATGAATATATTTCGACCGAGCATTTGCTTTTGGCTTTGGTGGATTATCCATCCGAAGTTTCGGCAATCTTGAATCATCATGGAATTACGACGGATACGATTTTGAAAGCTCTTAAGGATGTGCGTGGCAGTGCTGTGGTTGATTCACCGGAGCCGGAGAGTAAATATAAAGCTTTGGAAAAGTATTCACGTAATTTGACGGAGTTGGCGCGTCAAGAAAAGCTGGATCCTGTTATCGGTCGAGATGAAGAGATTAGACGCGTGATGCAGGTTTTGTCGCGTAGGACTAAGAATAATCCGGTTTTGATCGGTGAGGCCGGTGTTGGTAAGACGGCAATTGTCGAGGGTTTGGCGCAAAGGATTGTTTCGGGTGATGTGCCGGAATCTTTGAAAGAAAAAGAATTGGTTTCTTTGGATATTGGTGCGTTGGTTGCAGGTACCAAGTTTCGTGGTGAGTTTGAGGAGAGATTGAAAGCTTTGATCAAAGAGGTGCAAGACAGTTCGGGAAAAGTTATTTTGTTTATCGATGAATTGCATACATTGGTTGGAGCCGGAGCTACGGGC
>CAZXFK010000064.1:0-6667 GCA_964640115.1 uncultured Gammaproteobacteria bacterium | reverse complement strand
GAGGCCTCACGGCATTTATTATATATAATTCCGAATATCGCGGAAGCGATACAATGATTTGGCATTAGTCATTTGGCATTATAAGTTTTTCCAACATTCATAATTCATAATTCGGTTCAGTTTGTTATGCCTTGGCAATCTTTGAAGTCGATTATTCCTAAAACCATTGAAAAAGCGGGAATAGCTCAGCAAATTACGGCTCAGCGGGTTTTGGATTCGGCGGTAAAATTGTTGATTCAGAGATGGGGGGATGATATGGCATCTAAAATTAATTTTTACGCTTTTAATGATGGAGGAACGTTACGTGCAGTTTCAAGTTCCTCGGCAGCAGTTCAGACTTTGAAGGTGGAGAGAATAGATTTTATGAATTCTTTGAATTATCAATTGGGAAAAAGAGTTGTTTATAAAATTGATGTGAAGATGAAGGGATATTAATCAGCCGCTAGCTACTAGCTACTAGCCCCTAGCCAATGTCTGAACCTTGATTAACTTGATTCACACTCAAATTTACTTGATTACTTAATGTAGAGATAATTATATATCTATAGTAATTAAGTTTCAGCCATAGGCTGATCCGCCTGAGGAGGAAATTAGGTTGGTAATCGGTTCGAAATCAAGGTTCAGACATTATAAGTTACGACTGTTTGGATTTGTGTTATAATGTTGGCGTTATGAGTTTTAAGTGGTATGCGATATTGATGGGGTTGGGAACCGGGTTGGCCTGGGTGGCTTGGATTATTATTTTACAAACGGTAAATCCCGATGAAGCCGGTATTTTGGGTAAGGTTTTTTTCTTTGTGACTTTATTTTTGGGTTTGGTTGGTATGATAACTTTATTGGGTTTGATTTACAGGATAGGTTTTCGTAAAAGAAACGAAATGTTGGTTAAAGAGGTTAGAGTGGCCTTCAGACATGCGTTATTGCTGTCGGCCGTTGTGGTTATAACTTTGATTTTTTCGGCAAATGATTGGTTAAGATGGTATACGCTAGTGGCTTTCTTGTTGGTTGTGGTGAGTTTGGAATACGTCTTTTTGGTATTTATTGATGCTCAACGACGTTGAGTCATTTTTATACTCATAACAATTGGCTCGATTTAGACAAGAAGTATATGATATCCACTTGTAGGATGTTTTTTTGTATGCGTAAATACTTCCGTAGGCTAAAAGCTACCGGCTTCTAACTCACGTTAATAACGTTTATAACGTTCATAACGAGTCAAGTGATTAATTAGGTAAAAGGTTTATCAAGAGTTACTTAAATTGCTCTTGATAAACTTTAGACTTGATGAACTTGTTACTCAGTTGGATGAACTTTAGTCTTTTAACTTGATGAACTTATACCAGACTTACAGTTATGATCGACAGATTGTTAAATAGATTTTCGACGGATATAGGATTGGACTTGGGAACGTCCACGACTTTGTTGTATGCGCAAGGGCGCGGTATTGTTGTTCATGAGCCTTCGGTGGTGGCAATCAATAATCGTAACGGACAAGTGCTTTCCATCGGTCATGAGGCCAAATCCATGCTTGGGAAAACTCCACAGCATGTTACCATATCAAGACCGATGCAAAGAGGAATAATCTCGGATTATGAAGTGGTGGAGAAGATGCTGAAATATTTTTTTCAAAAGATTAATCGTGAGTACAGGCTGTTTATTCCAAGACCGAGAGTTGTTATTGGGGTTCCGCTTGATGTTACGGAGGTGGAGAGAAAAGCCGTGGGTGATGTTGTGATGTCGGCCGGAGCTTATCAATTCATGCTGGTGGAAAAACCGTTGGCTGCGGCTATCGGTATCGGATTGCCGATTACGGAACCGGTTGGCAATATGATAGTTGATATCGGGGGAGGCACGACCGAGATTGCGGTTATCTCATTAAACGGAATCGTGACAGCCAAATCCATCCCGATCGCCGGCGATGAAATGAATAGGAATATCATTCAATATGCCAGAGATATTTTTAATTTGTTATTGGGAGAACGGGTCGCGGAGGAGGTTAAAATCGCTGTGGGCTCGGCCATACCGCTTACGGAGAGGATTGAGGTTTCCATGCGCGGGCGTGATTTACTTTCCGGTTTACCACGAGAGATTTTTGTGACTGACAGTCAAATAAGAGAAGCTATAGCCAGATCCGTCAGATCTATTGTTGAACATATCAAATCCATTTTGGAAATTACACCGCCTGAGTTGGTTGCCGATATTTACAAAAGGGGAATTATATTGACCGGAGGAGGGGCTTTGCTTAGAGGCATGGATCAAGCTATACATGATCAAACCGGAATACCGGTTAGAGTTGTGGAAGATCCGATTACAACAGTTGCCAGAGGGGCCGGTATGCTTTTGGAATCGCCGGAGCTCTTAGCGGATATTACATTGCCAAGCTCCGACAGAATCATTTAAAAATATGACCAGGCAAGTTAAAACCGGGATAATTATCTTTGCCATAATCGTTACAATTTTATTGTTGCATTTAACTAAAATAATTTATCCTCTGGAGGATTTGGCACGCGGAGTTTTGTCGCCTTTGGGTTCCTTGGCTACCCGGGCTGGGATTGTAATCAATAAAGAAGTTCAATATGCTTCCGGAGACGCAGGTTATCTTGAACAGATTGATGAGTTGTATAGGCAAATACAACATTTGAGTGTGGATTATGTGCAACTCCATGCATTAAAAGAAGAAAATGAAGTTTTGAGGAGAAAGTTGGGATTCGCCGAACAACAAGGTTATGAAGCGGTGGTGGCAAATATCATCAGCCGTTCGGTGCAACCGGAAAGAGGTTTTTTCATGATAGACAGAGGATCCAAAGATGGATTGGAAACGGGTATGGCGGTGATTTTTGGAGATGGAATATACGTCGGTAAGATTACAAAAATTTATGACCGAACGTCCGTTGTAACTTTGACTACGGATCCGGCCAGCAGAGTGGCTATTTCTTTGGCAGGCCAACATCGTTTAATCGGATTGGTTGAAGGCAAAGGCAACGGTACGGCATTAGCGACACTTATTCCGCAAGATGAAGAGATCAAGGTTAATGATGTTTTGGTTACATCGGGGACTGAAGAAAAAATTCCTCCGGATTTGGTGGTTGGTACGGTTAATCAAATCAGGGATGAATCAACCGATCCGTTCAAAGAAGCGAATATCGAACCGGTCGTGCAAACAGCTTACTTAAATATAGTGGCCGTTTTACTTCCGAAGGTTTTAAAGCCCGATTAATTTATGCGTACATCTTCTTACATCGCAATCACCGGAGTTGCCTTGGCTTTGGGCTACTATGAAGGCAGTATGCTTGGTTCGTTGCCGGGGTATTTCATTTTTTTTAGGCCGGTTTTACCATTTTTGATTTTGTGTTTTTTATTGAAAAGACCGCAGGCAGCTTATCTTACTGCAGGTGTTTCCGGCGCGGTCGTGGATTTGATAACTTCCACGCCCTCGGGCTTTATTATGGCAAGATGGTTGTTAATCGCTTTTTTGATAGACGTGGTACAGGAGTATATTATTACCAACCGATCATTATACGGGGCTTGGATGTTGGTTGTTATAGCACGTGCATTTGAAGGTTTGCTTTTGTTGATTACTTTTGCAATATCCAATTATATTTTGGGGCGTTTGTTTATTACCGAGCCGGTTGCGTTGCAGATATTGATTATTTGTACTGACTTGATAATCATTTCAGTTTTGTTTTTATCAACTTCGCTTTTAACCAAAAGATTTTTGACTTTCATACCTTTTGAGAAAGGACGATATGGATCTTAACCGAAAGCTGTTTTCTTGGCCCGAAGAAAGCCCGTATGGGTTGAGTGTTTCGGTTAAACGCGAGGGGCAGGTGGCTGCGGAAGTAATGTATGAAGAAGATGCAACCAAGATAAAAGATAGGCCGATTTTTTTGGGAACAGCTATTCCTTTGGTCAGATTTTATCTCGCCGGTTTCGCTGTTTTTGTTGTAATATTTTTTTTATTGTTTCGCGCGTTTTGGTTACAGTCGATTAAACATGATTATTATCAAGCCAAAGCGGATGCGAATCGGTATCGTTATGAGATAACCAGCCCTCCCAGAGGCGTGATTGTAGACAGAAATGGTTTGGTTGTGGCGGAAAACGAATCAACTTTTGATGTAATCGTACAGCCCTTGGATTTACCGCTTGAAGAATTGGATAGACGTGAAGTTTTGGGACAGGTGGCAAGAATTACGGGTACGGATATTGCCGAATTAAATCAAATGATTGCTTCGGCCGGAGAATGGGATAGATCCGTATATTTGGTAAGGGATATTCCTTACGAACAAGCCATATCCGTAAAAATAGCCTTAGCCGAAGAAAATGCCATTTCGGTGACGCATGGACTTAAGCGGAGATACAGACATTCGGATTCAATTCAGTCTTTATCTCATATTTTGGGATATGTGGGCAGTATTTCGCAGGAACAGTATGCCGAAAACAGAGAGAATGGTTATTTGCGTACAGACATGATTGGTAAAACCGGCGTGGAGGCGTCTTATGAGTTTTGGTTGCGTGGCGAAAGAGGGGAGAGAATCGTTGAGGTTGATGCACATGGAAAAAAAATTCGTGCGGTTCAAGAAACGGATCCGAAAAGCGGTAATGTTTTGGAGTTGACCATTGATTTAAAGCTGCAAAGAGCCGCTGAAGAAGCTATAAAAAAATCAATCAGTGAGAATGAGGATATACAGCGCGCGACGGCAATTGCCATGGATCCCAGAAATGGACAAATATTAGCTATAGTCTCTTGGCCGGCTTATGATAATAACGCTTTTTCCGGAAAAGTATCCAGTACAGTATACGGAGCTTTGTTGAATGATTCGAATACACCCCTTATACCGAGAGCATGGGCGGGTTTGTATCCATCAGGATCCACGATTAAACCGATTTATGCGGTGGCGGCTTTGGCGGATGGGATTATTACTGCCAAGACAACCATAATGTCTACCGGAGGAATTTGGATTGGGGCAAGATTATTTCCGGATTGGAAGCCCGGAGGCCATGGACTTACAAATGTAAGATCGGCGATTGCTTGGTCGGTAAATACTTTTTTCTACACAATCGGAGGGGGTACGGAAACATTCAAAGGTATGGGTGCGGATCGAATGGCCGAGTGGTTGAATGTTTTTGGGTTTGGATCTTCATTGGGTTTGGATATAATCGGAGAAAATGCGGGTTTGGTGCCAACGCCGGAGTGGAGAGTACAAAAGCGTAATGAACGTTGGTATATAGGAGATACCTATAATTATTCCATAGGGCAGGGAGATTTGCTGGTTACTCCATTGCAAATAGCGGCGGCTACGGCTGTGATTGCCAATGGTGGTTACAGAATTCGGCCTCATTTGGCGTTGACCGAATCGGCATACGTTCAATATACACAAAAATTTCCGAAAGATTTGTCGCAAGAAGCGGTTGCCGACAATAACGCTATAGAAGTTGTCAGGGCGGGTATGAGAGATACCGTATTGTATGGATCGGGGAGAGGATTGCTTAATATGCCAATGGAAATTGCCGGTAAAACCGGAACGGCGCAATGGAGGGTTGATGAACCCAATCATGCCTGGTTTACTTGTTTTGCACCTTATAACAATCCGGAAATAGTGGTTACTGTTTTATTGGAAGAAGGTGTGGAGGGCTCGGAAACGGCTATTCCCGTGACCAGAGATATATTAAATGCTTGGCAACAATTACAGAGTGAATAACTTGTTTGACAGCCCAAAATTTTGTTACTATACTTCCATCACGACATAAATAATCATTAACGCAGGATTCTTGCGTGTTTTCGTCTTGTTTATATGACACAGCAAATACATTATTTCAGCCAAGACGGCTTGGATAAACTTAAAGAAGAGTTGCATATTTTAAAAACCGTACGCGTACGGGAGACTTCGGAACGCATAGAATCCGCAAAGGCTTTGGGAGATCTTAAAGAGAATGCCGAATACCACAGCGCCAAAGATGAAATGGGTTTTATCCAGGGCAGAATTCGAGAAATCGAGGAAATATTAAAAAATGTATCAGTAATTGAAAAGCCGATAAGTTCGGATGTCGTTCGAATCGGATCTACGGTGGAAGTTGAATCTTCTACGGGTCCTCGTACTTATGTAATCGTTGGTTCTGCTGAAGCTGATCCCATAAACGGTTTAATATCCAATGAATCTCCAATGGGGCAGGCTTTTTTGGGAGCTAAAGCCGGCGAGGAAGTTGAATTTAAAACACCCGGAGGTATTGCGCAATTTACAATAACAGCGATTAAATGATTTTTTATGATTGATATTAAATATTTACGTGAAAACGTTGCAGAGGTAAAAGAAAATTGTTTGGCCAGGCGTTCGGATGTTGATGTTGATGAATTGGTTAGAGTGGATCAAGAATATACGAATTTACTTCAAGAAGTAGAGTCGTTAAGATCGGAACGTAATACTCTTGCCGGTCGAGGTAATGCACCTGATGAGGGTGTTATTGCCAAAGGCAAAGAATTAAAGTTGGTCATTGCCGAAAAAGAAGAGCGATTAAAAAAATTGGCGAGTGAGAGGGATGATTTGTTACACAGGATCCCCAATTTGACACATAAAGAAGCTCCACAAGGCGAAAGTGACGAGGACAATGCGGTTGTTAAAACAGTTGGGGAGATCGCCAAAATTGCCAATCTGTTGGATCATGTTGAGTT
>CAZXFK010000063.1:0-6862 GCA_964640115.1 uncultured Gammaproteobacteria bacterium | reverse complement strand
GCGGAAGCGATACAATAATTTGGCATTAGGCATTAGTCATTTGGCATTAAAAGTGTTTTCAAAATTCTTAATTCTTAATTCATAATTTTTAATTTGGTTAGTTATGAATTTCCTGGCTTTTTTACAAATTGTAAGCGCAATGCTCACCATGGCATTCGCAAATTTGCCTCAAACAGAGGTAGCTGATTTTGCTATGCCTCTTGAAGCTATGGAAAATCGACCCCTTCTACTTACTTTTGGGCTCTACGTCACTCCGGACGAAGCGAACAACCCCATCGACCCTCCTGAACGCTGGACCGGCTATCACGCGGCTTTGGATATCGAAATCTATCCCGATGAAATCGACAAGGATGTACCTGTCTACGCAATCTGCGCGGGTTCGGTCATTTTCACAGGGGAGGTCAACGGTTATGGAGGTGTTTTGATTCAGTCTTGTGAATACGAAAACGAGCCCATCACAGTCCTTTACGGCCACATAGACCCGCACCGGATTCAAAAAAAAGTAACTGACAATCTTGAACCCAAAGATAAAATCGGTTTTTTAGGCGATCATAAAACCAAAGAAGCCGGCTATAATCGCAAACATTTGCATCTGCAAACACATCGCGGTGAAGAAATCATCTTTCGAGGCTACGTACAAAGACCGGAAGATCTATCCGCATACATAGATCCTAAAATCATTTTAAAATTAACGGACTAATGTCCAATCGGTCAGCATTTGACATCTGCGTGCATTTTTTAGATATTAATAAAGCCAACCAAGGAGGTTGTAATGAAAAGATTGTTCACCATGGGTTTGATGTTTTTATTGTTTGATTGCGGCGGAGCCGGTGGAGTAGACCCTCCGTCGGAAACTGTACCTGCAAAATCAAAATCTCCCCCTCAAATCGTCACTTGGATACAGGTGGGCAACGGCGAACAATTTTGGCACACTATCAAGCAAAACGATAAAAACGTGGCTTTGATAGGCACCGAAATTTGCCCTCCTTGTGAAGCCACCAAAGCATGGTGGGAATCGCGGCGCGTGCCCCCGGGTTGGCAATTCGTATATTGGCGCATCGGACGCCAAGATGACCTTTTAACAAACTCCTTTCGGAAAGTCTTTCTTAAATTGCAAAATCAAGATAATCTTACGCTCCCTTATCTAAGCATTATCGAGGATGCTGAAGATCCGCAAAAAATCAAACAAATCACGGCAACTTTTCGCTCTTACAGTGGTTGCACCCGTGAAGCTGATGATTTTCTGCGTATGCACCCTCACGGCACCCTCCACTTCTAACCGCGCTTCGCGGTTTTTTCTAACTCAAAAAGATTAATAAAACGATAGCTGGTAGCTGGAGGCTATTAGCTAGAAGCTTGCAGCTTTGTTATAGTAAGATCATGTCCAAAGACAAAAATGCCATCAAGATGATATCCTGGAATGTCAACGGTTTACGCGCCATCCTTAAAAAGGATTTCGAAAATTGGATGCAAAAATCCGGCGCCGATATCATCTGCCTGCAAGAAACCAAAATTTCTTCACCCGAACAGCTTCCTCATCATATCACGCATCCCGAAAATTATTCGGTCTGCTGGAACTGTTCCACCGAAAAAAAAGGCTATAGCGGAGTCGTCATTTTCAGTAAAATCGAACCCAAAAAATATATCACCGAATTCGATTATCCCATCTTAAACAAAGAGGGGAGGGTAATCGGCGCCGATTACGAAGATTTCATCCTCTTCAACGTTTATTTTCCCAATGGCGGTATGGGTCCGCATCGTCTGGAATACAAAATGCAATTCTACGATGCTTTTTTAAAGATGATTGAATCTTACAAAAAGAAAGGCAAAAAAGTCATTTTCTGCGGAGATGTCAACACGGCTCACAACGAAATCGATTTGGCTCGCCCCAAAGCCAACGAAAAAAATACCGGTTTTTTACCCGAAGAACGCGCTTGGATCGATCAGCTCATTTCCGCCGGATTTATCGACACATTCCGTCATTTTAATGATAAGCCTGATCAATACACATACTGGGATATGAAAACCCGTGCCCGCGACCGCAACGTAGGCTGGCGCATCGATTATTTTTTTGCTGATCAAAAACTTTTATCCCGTATCAAAACCGCAACAATCCACGCCAACATCCTCGGCTCGGATCATTGCCCAATTGGTTTAACATTAAACTAAAAGCGCAAACTCGATGGTTGCCGGCTTTTAAGCTACGGCTTTACTTTTTAATACTATTTCAGTTTTTCGCAAGTGTGCTAAAATACGTTCATGAAAAAAATAAAAACCACATTATTGGCCGGCTTTGCCGTTTCACTCATCTTTATCGGAGCCGGATGTAATCCTTTTGCAAAAGAGGCTGAACCCGAGCAATCGGAAATCATTACAGAAGAAACAAGTACCGAAACAATCGACTACGGCGATGCGCAAATGGCCGAAGATACTGCATTATCCAACCCGGCTACGGTTTATTGCCTTAGTCAAGAAGGTCAATTCACAATGAAAAAAACCATGACCGGTGTAACCGAGGGTTATTGCATTTTGCCAAACGGAATGGAATGCGAAGTTTGGGCAATGTACAAAGGAGAGTGCGGAAAAGTCAAAAAACCCGAAACGGATTCATCCGCCTCAACAACCACAGAAGTTATCGATACAAATGAAACAGCGGCCACAACAACAGCATCAGCAAAACCATCCGCCACAAGCACAGCGCAAATCCCAGAATCTGATGAGTCAGAGTCCGAAATCATGGATAATGGCAAGAAAAAAATCGAAGGTGAAATTGACATAGCGGTTCGCCCAGGAGATGAAAACGGGGAAGTGATAATGAGCTGGGATACTCACGATTTTTCCGCCCCCGAAGGCTACATAGTTATGCTTGGCACAAACTCCAAACTATCTCATCCCACCAAATTTTCACATATATTATCCAATGAAAGCTCTTATTCTTTTACCTGGACCGATCTTAACCTCGAACGCGAGTACTTTTTTCGCGTCTGCATCAAAAAAGCCGATTCCTGTTCCACCTACAGCCCTATAATCAGTATAGTCACACAATAATGTCATAACGTCGTAACGTTATAACGTCGTAACGGAGTTTGGCGGATTTCGTACGTTACGAAGCAGTACCAATACGTTATAAACGTTAGGACGTTATGACATTACGACTTATTTATCAGTCATTATGCACTACCTCGATAAAAACATGCGCGCGGATCTGACAACAGATGAACGCATAACGCCATTGCAAATCATGGATGCCCGCCAAGAATTGTTGGAAATTTTTGAATCCGGCGAACAAGGTTGGCTTAAAATTCTTGATGATAAGAAATATTGGAACACCATAAAAACTCAAATCAAATCTTTTGCCAAATTTAAACATCTGCTCGTCTTGGGCATTGGTGGATCTGATCTGGGCTGCCGTGCAATTTTAGAGGCTATGCGCACATCGGGTACCAAAACCAAAATCCACTTTGCCGGCGACACCACTGATCCCGATGAAATCGAGTCAATTTTCAATCAATTGGATTGGAAACACATGGCAATCAACGTCATCAGCAAATCCGGTGGAACTTTGGAAACCATGAGTGTCTTTTTTGCGGCCAAAGAGCGCCTCGAAAAAGCCGTAGGAGCCAAAAAAGCTTCACAAGCCATAATCTGCACCACGGATCCCGAAAAAGGCGCTTTGCTCGAAATGGCTATTGAAAAAGGTTATGCGACACTGCCTATCCCGCAAAATATCGGCGGTCGTTTTTCCACTCTAACCGCAGTCGGACTTTTCCCCGTCGGCTTAGCCGGTATCAACATCTCTAAGATTTTATCCGGCGCGGTAGCTTTGCGTAACGACTGGCAACAATATGGCGGAGCATCACACATGATCAATCAATTCGCAGCCTATCACACGGCTCACTATCACAAAAAACGCCGGATTCACGTATTATTTTGTTACGCCTCGGCTCTAAAGCGCTTCGCTACATGGTACAGACAGGTCTGGGCCGAATCTTTGGGTAAAACCCCGGTTGCCGGCCCCACACCCATCATCGCCATGGGCCCAGCCGATCAACACAGCCAACTCCAACTCTTTCAAGACGGCCCCGACGATAAAGTTTATACTTTTCTGCAAGTTGATTCTTTTCAATCCAAGCTTCGCGTACCCGCAAGCATCGCCACCATGGCTGATCTAAGCTACGCCAAAAATCAAACCTTCCAAAACCTGATTCAATCCGCACTAACCGGCACATCCGAAGCTCTAACAGCTCAAAACAAACCCGTCGGCATCCTCAACATCAAAAAAATCGACGAAGCCTCAATCGGGCAACTCTGCATCTTTTACGAAATCGCTGTCTCCATCACCGGCCTCATGCTCCACATCAACCCCTTCGACCAACCCGGAGTAGAGGATAGCAAACAACGGGTCAAAAAGCTGCTAGCTACTAGCCGCTAGCTTCTAGCCAAACATTACTCGTAGGGATAAACCTCGTGTTTATCCGAACTTAAATTACAATTTGTTATCTTAGCACGGATAATCACAAGGATTATCCCTACGTAACTCGTCGCTTCCAGTATAACGTTATACCGTTACGACTTCTTGTTATTATGCTATAATAAATTCATAATCATTAATTCATTATTTTTTAATATTTGATTATGCCTACCAAGAAAAAGGCGCCTGCCGCAAAGAAGGCCGCGCCAAAAAAAGAGAACTCTCATAACAAGGGCTTATTGGCCGCCGGGCTTGTTGCCGGTGCGGCTTTAGCTGTTGGAACAGCTTATTATTTAAACACGCCCAAAGGCAAAAAAATGCTTCACGCGGCTGAAAAAAAAGCCTTGGAGATGCAGAAAAAATTGGTCACCGAGCTTAAGAAGCAAAAAAAGCTCACCAAAGCCAACTACGAAGCTGCCGTAACTAAAATAATGGCTTATTACACCAAGACAAAAGACATTGCAGCCACCGAAGTCCCTCAAGTCCGCGAATATCTTATGGACAAATGGAAAGATGTCGAAAAGGAATACAAAGAAGTCGCCAAAAAGACTAAATAACAACATCAACTATATCAAAAATCAGCCCTTCATCCGGGGGCTGATTTTTTTTAACATTTGTAGCGGGTTGTCTTGTTTCGTCATTTCGAACGAACGTGAGAAATCTCCGCTTAAGCAACTTAAGTTGGTAATAACAGTGGAGATTTCTCACATCCGATTCGAAATGACAAACCACAGTAGGTTTGGCTAGTAGCTAGCAGCTAGAAGCTGGTAGCTATCACAATCTTATTCTGCTTGGCATCAACTTGTATTTTTGCGCCTTCTTCAATTTTTCCTTCGATGATCATTAGTGATAATTCGTCCAAAATCAAATCCTGAATAGCCCGTTTAAGCGGGCGCGCTCCATAAGCCGGATCATAACCTTTTTCGGCAATCAATGCCTTGGCTTTATCCGTGAACATCACTTCAACCTTGCGTTCATTCAACCTTTTGGCAACCTCCACCAACTGCAACTCAATAATCTGCTTCAAGTCATCTTTAGATAAAGCATTAAACACGATCGTAGCATCAATACGATTGATAAACTCAGGACGAAAAGATTCACGCAACATCTCTAATATTCTGGTACGAGTCTGCTGATTCACAACATCTTCAGAACTTCCCGCATCGCTAAAACCGATAACACCACCATGCGCTCCATCATGCAAAATCACATCCGAACCCAAATTGGATGTCATAATCACAATCGTATTCTTAAAACTCACGGTCCTGCCTTTGCCATCCGTCATCCGTCCATCATCCAAAACTTGCAATAATGTGTTAAACACCTCCGGGTGAGCTTTCTCAACTTCATCAAGCAAGATAACAGAGTACGGCTGACGTCTGATACGATCCGTAAGTTGTCCGCCCTCATCATAACCGATATATCCGGGAGGCGCACCGATCATACGGGCTATAGCGTGTTTTTCGCTGTATTCGCTCATATCCAAGCGCACTATAGCCTGCTCATTATCAAACATAGCCTCGGCCAAGGCTTTGGCCAGCTCGGTTTTACCGACACCTGTGGGCCCCAAAAACAAGAATGATCCAATCGGCCTCTTGGGCTCGGCCAAACCGGCTCTCGACCTTCTAATCGCGTTGGCAACCGCCGAAACAGCCTCATCTTGCCCGATGACACGTTTATGCAATTCATCCTCCAACTTGGCCAATTTATCGGCCTCCGTCTCGAGCATGCGCGAAACCGGAATATGCGTCCAACGGTTAACCACGGTCGCAATATCCTCCTCCGTAACCGCATCACGCAACAAACCGCGCTTGCCTTGCATCTTCTTCAATCGCGTTTCCAATTTCTTCAATTCTTTCTCTTTATCCGGTATCCCGCCATAACGGATCTCTGATGCTTTATCCAAATCCCCGGAGCGTTCGGCAATATCAGCCTTGCTCTTTAAACTCTCGATTTCTTTTTTAATATCCTGAATTTTTGTAAGATTTTCCTTTTCCGCTTTCCAGGTCAATTCCAAGATATCGGATTTTTCCCTCAATTCCGCCAAATGCTTTTCCAATTCCTTTAACCTGTCTTTGGAATCCTTATCCTCCTCTTTAACCAAAGAACGCTTTTCAATCTCCAAGGTAATCATTTCACGCTTCAATCTATCCAAATCCTCGGGCATGGATCCTATTTGCATACACAAAGCCGATGCCGCCTCATCTATCAAGTCCACGGCCTTATCCGGTAAAAATCTATCCGAGATATAACGAGATGATAACTTTACAGCCGAAATCAAAGCATTATCCGTGATCCTAACACCATGATGTAACTCGTATTTATCTTTAATACCGCGCAAAATCGTAATTGCATCATCCTCCGTTGGTTCTTCAACCATAATCGGCTGAA
>CAZXFK010000062.1:0-6920 GCA_964640115.1 uncultured Gammaproteobacteria bacterium | reverse complement strand
TACTAGTAGATTCATATTTTTTAAATTCAATATAATTTAACCAGAGCTAAGTTGCCAATGACGATAAAACAATACCGGTAACAATAAGCATCAAAGTAATATAACCCGCAAACAACATTGACACCAGACCAATTCCAGCTAAAACCCATCTCACAAAAGAATAAAACTTGGTCTGTTTTTTAATAAATACTCGAGCCTTTATAACGCTTGTTAAAAGCAAGATTTCATAAACAAAAACTAATATTGAACTCAAAAGAAATAAAAATCCCACAACAAAAAACGCTAGCAATACCGGAGTACTAACTACATCAGCACTTCTATAAATATTATCTAAAAAATTTATAAACAACATTGATAATCCCAAAACTCCCGGTATAAACAGTGGCTCTAAATATGGTTCGTATTTATCAGACATATAATTTATTATTTCAATTATTTCTTTACCCAGGTATAAAAGCCGGCGCTTGCGACATAATTATCAACCAATAAACCAAAAAACAAGATGAGACAATCGCAAATATACCCATCATAGCTAACAACCACCTAAAAAACTTATAAAACTTTCTTTGTGTATTAACAAAAACTCCCGGTTTAATAATCTTGGCAATTATTAATATTTCATATAACAAAACCGCCAAAGAGATCGGAACTAGTAGTGTTAAAAAAAGGATCCCTCCGTAACCTAAGATTTTATTTGGAACATCGTAATAATAATAAATACCATTATTAGCAAAAATTATGGCTGTAAATAAACCCAAAACCCCGGGTATAAACAATGGTTCTAAATATGGTTCGTATTTATCAGACATATTTCATCATTCGTAGTTCGATGTTCGTGGTTCGAAATTCGTTTATTGTTAAAACTGTTTCAAAAATCTCACATCATTCTGATAAAGTATACGAATATCATCCAACTGCGTGCCCTCTTTCATCATCGCGACTCTCTCAATTCCCCAACCAAATGCAAGGCCCGAGTATTTTTTAGGGTCAACACCCGATGCGATTAAAACATTTGGATGCACCATACCGGCTCCACCAATCTCCAGCCATCCTTGTTTACAAACTTTGCATTTTTTACCGTCGACTTTACCCGTAGCTCCGCAAACTCCGCAGGAAATATCGACTTCAAAAGATGGCTCCGTAAATCTAAAGTGATGCGGGCGAATGCGCGATACGCGACCCGGTCCAAAAAACTGCTCCGCAAAATAATCCAAAATGCCTCGAAGGTGTGTCAAATTAACTCCCTTATCAACATACAATCCCTCAAACTGATGAAACATGGGGGCATGTGTAGCATCCGACTGACGTCGATAGCACTTTGCGATGTTTAACATTCTCACCGGAAATTCACCTCTCTCTAATTCATGACCTTGCGCATTTGATGTATGAGGAGTCAAAACCATTTTACCTTTCTTTCCATCATCGGATTGCACCGCATCCATAAAAAAAGTTTCCCAATCATCACGCGCCGGGTGATCCGGAGGCATGTTCAATGATTCAAAAGCATACCAATCCCAATCCACTTCCGGGTAGCGTGTACGATAAAATCCGATTCTCTCAAATATCGTCGTAATCTCACGAATAGCTTGTGTAACAAGATGCAAATGCCCATCCGCCGGCCGATTCCCCGGTTCTGTCATATCCGCACGTTCTGTTTCCGCAAGCTTCGCAAAACGACTATCCGCAAGCTCTTTGCGACGTTTCTCAAGCAAATCCAAACCCGCCTGCTTAACATCATTAGCCAGCGCACCCAAAACAGGTCGTTCCTCGGCTGAAACAGATGCCAAACCTTTCAACATTGCCGTAAGTTCGCCTTTGCGTCCCAGATACTTAATCTCGAGCTCATCCAAAATCTCAAGCGTCTCCGCTCCTCCAATCTCTTTCACTATTTGCAGCCTCAAGGCCTCTAATTGATCTTTCATAAATTTACGCCAAATGTCTAACGTCAAATGTCTAACGTCAAATA
The DNA here is from genome assembly GCA_964640115.1 of uncultured Gammaproteobacteria bacterium. Taxonomy (GTDB): domain Bacteria; phylum Patescibacteriota; class Patescibacteriia; order 2-12-FULL-60-25; family 2-12-FULL-60-25; genus MWCR01. The sequence goes on along the minus strand of CAZXFK010000062.1, from coordinate 4,954 downwards.
CCCAATCAGCAACACATTCGACATTCGACGTTTGACTTTCGACGATGTTTTTAAATCCCAATAAAATTCTTAATTCCTCCCATAATCACTCCACCATATTTAACCAAATCTCTGAAAGTAACCAAGATGATCAAGAGAATTAGCGACAGGAAAGCGATTTGATGAATCATGGCTTCCAATTTGGGGCGCAAAGCTTTGCGGCGTACCTTTTCGATCAGTAAAAACAGAACTCTCCCGCCATCCAAAGCCGGAATCGGCAAAAAGTTAATTACCGCAAGGTTAATGGATAATATTGCCGTAAATTGCAACAATGGCACTATTCCTTGTTTGGCAAACTGACCGGTTAAAATAGCTATGCCCACAGGCCCCGAAACATCTTCGCTGACTCCGTTGAAAGTTACAATATCTTTAATAATTCCGGCAAAAGCGAATAGAATCAATTTCGTATATGAATATGTGGCCACTCCGGCTTGCCAAATCGCTTGATACCAAGCAAATCGCACAATCCCCACATCAGCCATAGCCACTCCGATACCGGCTTTATCAATTTCCGTAATAAACTTTGGTTCCAATTGGATAGCTGTTTCCTGATCGTCCCGTTTAACAATCATCTCAAAAGGATTTTCACCCTGCTCCCCTATTAATCTGACAGCATCCGGATAATCAACCGGCACTTGCCCGGCTATTTTAACAACCTGATCTCCGGCCACTAAACCGGCCTTTTCAGCAGGCTGATCTTTTAGTGTTTGCGTAATACTGATGGTTCTATTTTCTATAACAGCTCCGCTTGGCAAATCCTCCAAAATTGCCGGAGCTCCCAGCATAAAAATCGAGGCGAATAAAACAAAAGCCAAAAACCAATTCATGGTTACACCGGCCGCAAGGATAATGACGCGCTTCCAAATGGCGACCATATGAAAAGAATCCGGATCATTCATGCCATCATCGGGATTCTCGCCCTTGATTCTGACAAAACCGCCAAAAGGCAACCAGTTAACCGACCAAATCGTATTTTTATACGTACTTTCATCTTTACGCCCCACATACTTCCACTTGCCGTCAACTCTGACAAAACCAAAAATACGCGGAGGAAAACCATAACCAAACTCCTCGGCTTTAACTTTAAACAATCTTGCCGCCAAAAAATGCCCAGCCTCATGGATGAGCACCAAAACCGACAAAACCAAAAGAAATATGATAAATACAGTCATGCAAATATGTTACTTAAAAAACAAAGACTTGTACAGTCTTTGTTTTTAATGTAATTTATCAATTTTTTAAGATAATTTTTCTCATTTCTACCTCCCAATATAATCTTTATAATCAGCACTGTTACGCCATGCCGGAGCCGATATTATGGGATGAACAGTTTTTCCACCGAATTTTACGGATTGTGTAATTTCTTCAAAAGTATATCCTCCGTAAACATAGGCATTAACATATCCATACCACCATTGTTTTGATTTACCGATATTATTCCAGAACAAATTATTATATACTTTTTTGCCAAATGTTTTGGTCAGAAAATCCGCCAATTCCTTAGCTTTACCCTGTTCCTCCGCAAGCGAAGTCAATCTTGCTTTTCCATATGCGAACGATCCTTGTTTCGTCTCAATCTGAACCTCTTTAACGGTATCCGTTTCAGTAGCTTTAGATAAAGCTTTAATCGTAATTTCAGCTCTGTTTATATAGGTTCCAACAAAAGTGGCATTGACATCATCCACGCCATCTTTATCCAAATCCACTGACTTGGTTTCACCTTTTTTAAGAATAACTTGTGTCGGTTCGGATTGGAATAAAAGAGTAACTATATAATTATATAGATCAAGTTCGGTGATGGTAAAACTATGTGATCCCCAATTCCAATCATTACCCGATTCCGGAGCGTTAAAATAATTGTTATTGGTTATATAAGTTAATACATTAACTCCATCGGGTGTAATTTGTCCGACATGCATATCCAAACCGATTCCTTGCGCTCCGATAATAAAAGCATCTCGAAAACCCGTACCCGTTCCGCCCGGCGCACTGAATCCTCCACCACCACCCGACTCAACTCTTTCAAAAACAGCTGAAACCGTAATATCCCCGGTTACATTCGTGTCAGTTCGGGGGTTGGTTGTTAGATTATCGCTCCATCTTACAAAGCGATGACCCGCGTTTGGCACAGCTCTAACAGCCGTACCATTGGCACCGCTGGCTACCGACTGAGACGTAGAACCTGTAATCGTCCCGCCCGCGCCGGCTGAATAAGTAAGGGTATAAATGGTTTCTTCCGAGGAAGATAGATAATACAATTCTCTGCCATAATCCTCACTGGCGGCTCTGAAAAATACCGTATTTTGAAAACTCTTAAAATATCTGGGATTAGAGTCACCATCTCCCTCCATTATATCCGTTACTCTGACTGTACCGGCGGTTGTTCCATCGCTTTTCCAAATTTCCTCGCCGTAAATACCGTCATTTGCTTGAAAATATAGATACCCATCTATAACTGATAAATAATCTATATCCGAACTGTTATCACCAACGTAAATATCTTTTACCAGTACCGTGCCAGCCTCCGTACCATCCGTTTTCCAAAGCTCGTTACCAAGGTCGTCGGTATAAGCCGTAAAAAACAACGTGTCATCATAGATGATAAAATTTCGCGGATCGCCACTATCAGATCCGGCTAAGATGTCCTTAACAAAAACCGTCCCAGCTTCCGTCCCATCGGTTTTCCAAAGTTCATAACCATTGTCCGTTGTGTAGCTATTAAAATACACATTACCCTCATAAACTTTAAAATTAGAGGGATAACTACCATCAGCACCCGGCTCGATATCTTTCACCAAAACCGTTCCGGCTTCCGTACCATCGGTTTTCCAAAGCTCATAACCATCAACCCCATTGTTAGCATTAAAAATCAATAAATCGCCATAAGCAACCATCTCGTATGGATCACCGCTATCAACCCCGGGTAAAATATCTTTCACCAAAACCGTTCCGGCTTCCGTACCATCGGTTTTCCAAAGCTCATAACCATTTGCCACGGTCAATGCCCGAAAATACATCACATCATTTACCAATGTAAAATATTCTATCCATGAAGAATCCACTCCCGGATTAACATCTTTCACCAACACTGTTCCGGCTTCCGTACCATCAGACTTCCAAAGTTCATAGGTACTAACCGAATCATCTGCAATAAACAAGATTCCATCTCCATAAGCAATTGTATTATAAATACCACTACCATTAGCACCATTATAAATATCTTTCACCATAATCGTACCGGCTTCCGTACCATCGGTTTTCCAAAGTTCATAACCATAATCATCCGTATAGGCCACAAAAAATAATATCCCATTTGAAACCACCAAATTATATGGCTCACTGCCGTTTGCACCAGATACGATATCTTTCACCATCACCGTTCCGGCTTCAGTGCCATCAGTTTTCCACAATTCATTTCCATGTATTCCATCATTAGCTACAAAATAAATATCATCCTGAAATAATGTTAAGCTGTCAGGGTCGCTATTTAACCCTCCCGAACGAATATCTTTCAATAAAACCGCCGGAGCAATCGAATAAGCCGGAAAATCATAATAACCGACGATATCATCACAACCATCAGGCAAACCATCACCATCCGAATCATCCGCGTCAGTAGAACCCTCACAACGATCACAAGGATTGCCAACTCCATCACCGTCATTATCGGTTTGATCCGCATTACAAGTTGTAACGATACTCCAATTTTGCACAGCGGAAATTTCCGCATCCGTCATTCCCAAGGTTACAGGCCAATCAAACACATTATTTGTAATCTTAAATATTTTTTGCAAAACTTCGTTGCGAGTATTTTGCTGAATGGCAAAAAACATAATAATTTTCGTTTCTCCGGGATCAATCGTAATACTGTTCCAACCAAACTCAAAGTTATCTCCATCTCTTAAGACATAATCTATTCTTTCCGTACCACCTTCACCGTCCCAAATATGTCCTAAAGAAGGATCATTACCGCCATCCGTATCATCATCTGTCACCGCCCAATAATCGTCTGTAGTCAATACCTTATCACCACTTGAAGTTCGACGAACCTTCGTTTGTCCATTCGATCCCAAATTACCATAAACTCGAACATCGACCGTAATCGGACTTGCTGTTGGATTATGAAAAATATTCAAATAACGACCAAAACCGTTAATTACGGTCGGCACCATTAATTTCCTGGAAACAACCAAATCGTCGATAACCTGTTCATCAAAAACAAATTCTCGGTCATTCTCTTCAAAAGCCACAAACGATCCAGTGTATTGATCATCATTGACTTGCAAAAAATACATTGAGTCATAAGCATCATCAGAACCATCATTCAATTCACCACCATCATTAGGATCATATCTGAAACCCTGACCGGCATCATAATCACTCTCATCATATAAATATTCATAAACAACACCGCTAACTCCCGTGCTTCCTGAACCGATACAATTATCCTCATAATTACAAACTCCATCCAAATCCACATCATCACAAGGCGGTATGGCATTTACGAAATTCACATCCCAAACAAAACTCAAACAAAAAAACAAAAATAGCCAATAAAATGACTTTTTAAACCAACTTATTGCTGGATTCATAATTTAATTATTTATAAAAATAAATTTTTAATTTTAATTCATTGTATATTATATCATGACACCGTAAAAACATATCCCCAAACATAAACAAATTCGCCAAATTTTCTAAAATCTCATTTCTTATCTTTTTCCAAGCCATTTGTTGATCAATTTCTCCAAATGATCTGAATCATCCGTAAACTCAATCACTTGTTTAAGCTCCACCGATGCCTTAAACAACTCCGGATACATCTCATAAGCCATATCCACCACAGCTTCCGCGGAATTGATAACTTTAACTTTTTTGCCCATAAATCTCTCTATCAAGGGTTGTAAAAATGGAT
>CAZXFK010000061.1:0-7018 GCA_964640115.1 uncultured Gammaproteobacteria bacterium | reverse complement strand
TTGATCCCGCTCCGCCAAAAATCCCATGGCTTTCATTAATTCTTCACGCAGAAGAGTTATTTCAGTATTCCACACCGGATCGTCTTCAGATGGTGGATCCCAAGAATCTTCATCGTCCAAAGTTGCTTGCTCTTTACGAAACTTGGCACTACGCCAATGATCGGCTAATGCGTTCACCGCAACCCTGTACAACCATGCTCCGATTGGAGCTCCCTTCCATTCCAAAGTTGCTTGATTTTCCAATAGCTTAACAAAGCATTGGGCTGTGATGTCTTCGGCGATTTCTTTGTTTCCGCATCGTTTCAATAAAAACGAATACAACGGTTTTGCGTGTCTTTCGTAAATCTCCGAAATAGCTTCGGGATCGGCTTTGAATCGCAAAAACAAATCGCGCTCTTCATCCGGTGTTAATTTATCTGGCGGCATAATGATAACGAAAATGATTCAATATGAATGACAATAGTATAGCCGCATTTGGCTGATTATGCAATAAAAATAGCCGTTTATACGGCTTTTATCTGAGTATGGTCGAATTATCGAACTTCGCTTGTTTCATAATGTTTCAATGTTCTTAAAGCCAAGTCGGCATCCACTCCGTAAAATGACGGAGTTGAAACGGCAGCTTTCAGAACATCTTGCATATGATAAATACTTTTCATTACAACACTCTGTGTTCTGTTGGCTGAAAAAAAACAATTGAAAGCCTGCAAACGATCCGCGTTGAACAATGTTACCATTTCAACCGTTTTGCAATGTACGGCGGATAAGACATCAAACATCCTGACGGATGGATGAGATTCCATGTTATCCAAACTAAAAGGCGGATTAAACGTATTGAGCATCAACACTCTGCTGCCTGCCGGTTGCTCGCCGTACAAACCCAGTGGTGTTTGATTCGAAGCTGAAACTTCGATTGGCATCAAAAAAGGCAAGCCGTGTCTGTCTGCATAAATAGCAGGCCAATATTTACATCCAAAAGGCGATGTTGTTACCGCGTCAAAATCTTGCGGGTTAACACACTCGTCCAACAGATCAAAAATCTGTTCTCGTGAAACCGGCAAAGTATCCAATATTTCGTATCGGATACGAAAAGGCAATTTGCGAAATCGAGGCTCCCGCAATTGAATTGCTCCTTGCCTAAAAAACAAGGTCAGTGCATTTACAAGATGCGCCTCCATTGTTCATTGTTCTCCTTGGCTGTTGCTTGAATGTACTTAAACCACCTTAGCAAATCCACCAAATACCGCAAGCCTGTCTAAACCTGACTTTTATTGGATGATTGCAGTCTTTTTTCTCTAATCCAAGCAATAATGCCGGGTAAAATGGATAAAAAAATCACTATAGCTATAACGATATGCAAATATTTATCGACATTTGGAATGGTTTTACCTAAAAAATATCCGATTCCAAGCATGGAACCGACCCAAAAAATTCCTCCAAAAACATTATAAGAAAGAAATTTTTTATACGGCATATTACCCGCTCCAGCAACTATCGGCGCAAAAGTTCTCACGATGGGCATGAATCTTGCCATGATAATCGTTTTTCCGCCGTGTTTATCATAAAAATTTTTTGCTTTCAGCAAATGATCTTTCGCGAAAAAAATCGACTTTTCTTTTTTAAAAATCTTTGGCCCCATGTACTTTCCAAAATGATAACCCACCGCATCACCGGAAATCGCCATAACAACCAGCAAAAAAAACAATTCCCAAATATTCAAATAACCCTGCGTCGCCAACAGTCCGGCCGTAACTAACAAAGAATCTCCCGGCAAAAAAAATCCGAACAATAATCCCGACTCGGCAAATACAATAATGGCCAGCACAGTATATCCGCCCCAAGTTATCAAATCCTGCAAATTATGCAGATTGGAGAAAAATGTAATTATGTAATCCATGGCAAATAGCATAGCACAATAACTTAACACACAAAATACAATCACTCCTTGTTCATTATCTTGTAAGATATTATAGTATGAACAATATGAAATACATTCTCTCATTGGATATAGGAACAACCGGTACTCGCGCAATATTATTTGATGCTAAACTTAACAAAATTCATCAAGTGGCTCATAAATTAAACATCTATGCCAAAGAAACCGGCGAAGTTGAACAAGATCCGCTGGAACTTTGGGAAAAAACATTGGACGCCGCCAAAAAAGTTATCAAAACAACCCGCACAAATCCCAAAAACATAGCTTGCATCGGCATAACCAACCAACGCGAAACCATAATCGCTTGGGATGCGGCTACCGGCAAACCGCTTCATCATGCCATTGTTTGGCAAGATCGCCGCACAGCCAACCGCTGTGCCGCATTGGAAAAAAATCGAGCTTTGGCACGCAGAATCAAAACCGTAACCGGTTTGGTTATCGACCCAAGTTTCAGCGCAACCAAAATTGAATGGTTGCTCAAAAAATTCAACGGCAAAAAAAAGCGCATACTCTTTGGCACTGTCGACAGCTGGATATTGTGGAATCTCACCAATCGCAAAACATATGCCACAGAACCATCCAACGCTTGCCGTACCATGCTCATGAACTTAAAAAATCTTAAGTGGCATCCGGAACTCCTGAAAACTTTTGGCGTCGAAGAAAGACAACTCCCCAAAATCCAAGAATCCGACTCACTGTTCGGTAGCACGGATCCCAAGCTTTTCGGTGTATCAATTCCCATCACCGGAATTTTAGGCGACCAGCAATCCGCACTTTTCAGCCACGGCCCCCAAAAAAGCGACACCCTATCGGTTACGTACGGCACCGGAATTTTTACATTATTCGGCATTGGAAATATTCCTCGCCCTGCAACAAGCGGGATTTTAACAACCGTGGGCTGGAAACGCACAAATCGCAAAACCGAATATGCTTATGAAACCAGTGCCTTAACCGGCGGAGCCATGCTCGAATGGATCAAAGACAACATGCGCTTAGTTGAAACTCTGAAAGAATTCGACGAACTCGCCGAAACCGTTACAACTACAGGCGGAGTCACGATCATCCCCGCCTTTTCCGGATTGGCCGCACCCGATTGGGATCCTTCGGCCAGAGGCCTGATTATCGGCTTAAACCGCGCCACTGAACGCGCACACATTTGCCGTGCCGCTATCGAAGCCATCGCTTGCCAAACCGAGCGCATGGCCGCTCTCCTCTCCGAACAAACAGGCGAAGCTATAAAATTCTGGCGTGTCTCCGGAGGTTTGACTCGTTCCGAACCTTTAATGCAAAGCCAAGCCGATATCAGCAATGTTCGCATTTGCCGAGCCAAAGAAATAGAAGCAACCGGCTTGGGCGCTGCTCTGATTGCCGGATTGGGCGCGGGCATTTGGCCGACTTGGCGCGAAGCCGTAAAAAATCAAGGCTGCGGAAAAATCTTTAAACCCAAACGTATTAAACGTGGAAAGAATTATTTACACCAATACGAACGTGCACTCGAAAGATCTAAAAATTGGGCCGAATAACATATGATGGAAATTGAAAAAAAGTTTCAACTTTCAAACGAACAAAAAAAACGCTTATTGGAAGGCGCTAAGTTTATATCCGAAAAAACAGTTACCGATACATACTATGATAAACACACGCACGATCTTACCAAACAAGATTGCTGGTTGCGTTGTCGCAACGATAAATACGAATTAAAAATTGGCACAAAAAATTACGACAAACGAACAATTCAAAAATATACTGAATTGAATACTGAAGAGACTATTCGCGAATTTCTAAAGATACCTCAAGTTGGCACTCTGGAGGAAGACTTGATAGTCAATAAATACATACCGTTCATGAGTTGCGTTACCACCCGAACCAAATACAACAAAGATGGTTTTACAATCGATCTAGATGATGTAGATTTTGACAGTGACTTCGATTATCAGCTGGCCGAAATAGAAATTATCCTGCAAGATGGTGAAGATGAAAGCTTGGCTATACAAAAAATATTGGATTTTAGCCAAAAACACGGGCTTTCAGATGAACCGGTTCGCGGGAAAGTTATCGAGTATTTAATGCAAAAACGTCCAAAGCACTATCAAGATTTGGTTGATTCCGGAGTCATTCAAGAATAATTGTCTTGCACCGGTAGACAAAATCCCCGGCTCGGGACTTGACAATAAAGCCAAAATCTGGTTAATTATTATATTCAACAGCACCTTTCTCTTCGACTCATAACATCAACATAAGGAGATGCCTCATGCGCGCATTCAGCATCGTTCAAAACGATGACATGGACACAAAAACCGATCCATTGACGGACAAGCAAACCTACACGCCCGAATCCGCGGAAGTAAAACGCCGCGCCATTAAACTGGGATTCGTCATCTTTGCCTTCCTGGTTTATGGAGCATTGTGCGCCGAATTCGGCTTGCCGGCCGCAACACTTTTGACCGGTGGAATTTCTTGCATACTGTTGCCGTTTGCCATCCTTGCCATGCGCAAGAAGCATCTTTGGGAACCGTTTTACAACAAACGCATTTTGGGAATCGAACTTCCCGAAATTGAACCCGAATTTACCGCCGACTTTCAATTCATTCTCATGCGCGACACTGTGCAACTCATGGTCGTGAATCCGATTCCGCACTTCTTCAACGTCAAATTCGTGCGCGTGAAGTTTGACCAAGTTCCCAACGGCGTACTTTACGAAGTCGCCAAACATACTTGGTCCGGAAAAAAAGAGTACATCGAACTCCGCCTTTCTGACACGGAGACATTGGCCAAAGCGTGGGACAAAAAACTCCGCTCGGCAATCTTGCAAGAAAGGAATTTCAAACCCGAAATTCTGATCCACTATCAAGAATAACACAAGCACCGTCGGTGCTTTTTTCATAACAAAAGACGCTCATTGTGAGCGTCTTTATTTATATTGATCTAAATTTATGCAATCATCGCAACTATCAAAAGCGCAACTATATTCAAGATCTTAATCATGGGATTGATTGCCGGACCGGCCGTATCTTTATACGGATCACCGACAGTATCACCTGTTACGGCCGCTTGATGCGCAAACGAACCCTTACCGCCAAAATGACCTGATTCAATATATTTTTTAGCGTTATCCCAAGCACCGCCTCCGGATGTCATGGAAATGGCCACAAACAAACCGGTTACAATGGAACCCACAAGCACACCACCAAGAGCGACAGGACCCAAGGTAAAGCCAATGACTATCGGCACCACTATGGGCAACAAAGCCGGAACGATCATATTTTTCAAAGCGCCTTTGGTGACAATGTCAACCGCTTTTCCGTACTCCGGTTTTTGCGTACCATCCATGATTCCCGGCAACTCTTTAAATTGTCTGCGCACCTCTTCCACAACAGCTCCGGCTGTTTTGCCGACAGCTTCCATGGCAAACGCACCAAACAAATACGGTAATAATCCACCGATAAACAATCCAACAATCACTTTGGGATCTTCAAGCAAAAAGACAAGCGGTTTGCCAAGTTCAACAAATTCTTGAGTGTAGGCGGCAAACAACACCAAGGCCGCAAGTCCGGCCGAAGCGATTGCGTATCCTTTTGTAACGGCTTTGGTTGTATTGCCGACAGCATCCAAAGGATCAGTTACATTACGAACGTCTTCAGATAATTCCGCCATTTCCGCAATACCTCCGGCATTATCCGTAATGGGACCGTAAGCATCAATGGCAACAATGATACCGGTAAGTGATAACATAGCCATGGCCGCTATTGCGATTCCAAATAAACCGGCTAATGAAAAAGCCCATAAAATTCCAAAACAAATCAACAAAACCGGAAGCGCCGTTGATTTCATGGACACGGCCAAACCGGCAATAACATTGGTGCCATGTCCTGATTGCGAGGCTTCAGCGATTTTTTTAACCGGGCTGTATTCGGTTGAAGTGTAATACTCGGTTAGCCAAACCATACCCGCCGTAACCAATAAACCGATCATTAAACATTTGAACATTGCCCAAGCGCTGATAATGGAACCATCCGGAAAAAATTGAAAAACCAAAACCAAAAACGCAATGGATGCAAAAGCGCCGGCCGCAATCAATCCTTTATACAAGGCACCCATGATATTCTGTTTGGCTCCCAATTTGATAAAAAACGTACCCAAAATTGAAGCGATTATCGATACTCCACCGATTGCCAATGGGAATAAAACCGCCATCTCATTATTGGGAAAGGTAAGATGCGCGAGCAACATTGCGGCAACAGCCGTAACCACATAAGTTTCATAAAGATCAGCAGCCATACCTGCACAATCTCCAACATTGTCACCCACATTATCGGCAATAACCGCAGGATTACGCGGATCATCCTCCGGAATACCGGCTTCTACTTTACCAACCAAGTCAGCTCCCACATCCGCGGCCTTGGTAAAAATACCTCCGCCCAAACGCGAGAAAACCGAAATCAAAGATCCGCCAAAACCGATACCGATTAAAGCTTTCAAATCACCGGTAATGGCATAAAAACCGGCCACTCCCAAAAGCGCCATTCCCACCACAAACAAACCGGTAACCGTTCCGCCTTTCACAGCTACATCCAACGCCTCCTTAATGCCCTTTTTGGCGGCCTGGGCAGTGCGTACATTAGCCCGCACTGATACGCTCATACCTATATAACCGGCCAATCCGGATAAAACCGCACCAACGGCAAAACCCAGCGCCATCGTAATACCCAAACTTAACCAAAGCGCCAAAAAAACCACGGCTCCAATTATACCAATCATTCTAAATTGACGATTCAAGTATGCTTTAGCACCCTCTTGAATAGCCTTGGCAATTTCCACCATCTTTCCCTCTCCCGGACTTTTGGCCAAAACCCATTTAATCAAGTATCCGCCCCAAGCTAATGCGACAAAGGCCGCAACCAGAGCAAAAATCAAATAACTGTTCATACTTATAAGTTTTTAAAAACAATTAGTTATTATAAAAACGTCAAACGTCTGTCGTCAAACGTCTAACGTCAAGGCATGTTTTGCAAGCCTTTGACTTTCGACTTTTGACGTTCGACGAACGTGCTTATAGTAGGTAAAATCAGCTAAAATGTCAAC
>CAZXFK010000060.1:5383-7233 GCA_964640115.1 uncultured Gammaproteobacteria bacterium | reverse complement strand
ACGGCATGGGTGGAGTGGAGCGCACCTTCCAGGAACTCTGGCAGGTCGCAGCCTCCCTCCAGCACGCCAATTGGCGCTGGGAAGGCTATGACAAAGCCGGTCCGGATCGCTTAAGCCTCCTCGAAGGTATCGAGCATTTGGCTAAGGGCAGACCTGTCTTGCGATGGGAAGTGATCGACCTGGGTTGCAACCGCTACAGCAAACCGGTCGATGTCCGCAACCCCGAAACTTCTCCCCATGCCGGCATCCTCGCCTCGGCCATGCTCCACCCGGAGTGGGTCCAAGCAATAGACAGTGAAAAGGCGCCCGTAACTTGGTTACCGGGCTACAAGGTCAACGTTCTCGGTTATGACCCGTGGCCGCTCGTGCCGCACTTGCGCTTCCATTATGGTGATCGCGGGATCGAGCTGTACTGCTACTTTAACGACTCGTGCAGCAGCTACAGATACAGTTCCGGTACTTCCGTTCCGTCGTTCGCTCGGCCCGTTCGCAACGCCTAAGCGTAGCGATGGTGGGCGGGGAGTCGCTTAGCTCTTGGTAAGTCGTTCGTGAATCACGTCGCTCGCGACCGACAGTAGCGAACGACGCACCTCGTGCGCCTAACTTAACCTATCGCATTGGCGAGCCTCTCACCTTCCGCATGGTGCGGAAATGAGAGGCAAGCCAAAACAAAGGAGATCGTCATGACGCGCAAAAGTGTCACAGACGAACAATTCGGCAGATTGCAACGTCGTTTGGGCGAGCTGGCTCGCCGTGTGGACGAAGGTTCGGTCGCATACGACCCAACTATGTCCGCACTGCAACTACTCGTCGAGGGCAAGGGGCTGGTTCAACAACCTCTTGGCGAGCCCGACGGCCACCCATACCGCGGCGGTCAGTCGAATGTAGAACGCGTCGGTGACACGTATCACGTCTTCGTCGACTACCAAATGCCACGGGACAAGAAAACGCTCGAAGCCGAGTTTTCCAAAGGTGGTGTCTCGGAGCTGTTCTACGGCAATTACGAGTGGCAACTCCACTCGTCGTGCGCCGAGATCGATCAGACTCCGGGCGAACGCGAGTTTCTCGTGAAACACTTCAACCGAAGTATCACGAGTGATGAAGCTATCAAAGAGATGGATAAGCTGGGATACCGCCCCGCAACCCACCTCGAGGCTTATGCTTTTGTCAAGGCACATCCCGAGTTGCATTGTCAGCTCAGGATCGTAGCCCTAGGTTCATCTATGTTACTCAGTGGCTGCCGCTATGTCGCTGTTCTGAGGAGTCTATCTAGCGGGTGCGTCTTGGGCGGTCACTGGTTCGACAGCAGGTGGGGCACGGACGACCGCTTCCTCTTCGTCCGCAAGGCATCTTCATAAGGTGCTTGGACACTTGGGCTCTTGGTCTTTGGTAAGTCCTTGAGTCCTTGGACTTTTGGATGCTCAGCTCTCGAAATTTTCGGGAGCTTTTTCATTTATACACATTGACGTTCTCTCACATCTGTTCTATTTTTGTTCTAGTATGTCTTCCTCATTAAATTACCTCAACGTTGTACGATGTACGAGGTACGATGTACGCGCGTTATGCGCGCATGTGGACATGAACTCCTACTTCGCCAGCGTTGAACAGCAGGCCAACCCGCAGCTTCGCGGTCGGCCTCTTGGCGTTTGCGCATATCTGCATAAGGCCGGTTGCGTCATCGCCGCATCAGTGGAAGCCAAAAAGTGCGGAGTCAAGGTCGGTATGAGTATGAGCGAGGCCAAACAAGTTTGCCCGCAAATGAAATTTATCCAAAACGATCCGGCCAAGTATCGCGCCGTTAGCTCGCGCGTCTTCTCTCTTTTTCACGAACTCACAGACAAAGTCGAGCA
>CAZXFK010000060.1:423-5283 GCA_964640115.1 uncultured Gammaproteobacteria bacterium | reverse complement strand
CCGTTAGCTCGCGCGTCTTCTCTCTTTTTCACGAACTCACAGACAAAGTCGAGCATTACTCCATCGACGAAGTCTTTCTCGATCTCACCGGCTGGTACCGCGACGAAGCCGAGGCATCTTGGGCGCTCTGCAAAGCACGCTTGCGTATCCAAGCCGAAGTGGGCGAGTGGCTGACTTGCTCAATCGGCATCGCACCCAACAAATTCCTCGCCAAGCTCGCCTCGGACATGCAAAAACCCAACGGCCTCACCATCATCACTCCCGATAATCTCGATGATTGTCTGGCAAAATGTGATCTCGAAGATGCTTGCGGAATCGGCAAACGCATTCGCCGTCGTCTTAATAAACTCGGCATCTTCACTCTTATCGATTTAAAAACCTATCCGGTTGGCAACCTCATCCGCGCCCTCGGCATCGCCGGCCATTACTGGCACGAACGCCTATCCGGCAACGAAATCGACCGCTTCGAACAATCTCCTTCGACGTTAGACGTTAAACGTTTGACGTTCGACGATGTTCCAAAGTCAGTCGGCCACTCCTTCTGCGTCCCCAAACGCGCCAACGAGCAAAATCTAATCCTCCCAATCCTGCTCCGCCTCACCGAACGCGCCGGCCGCCGCCTCCGCAGTTTCGGCTACTACGCCCGCACCATGACCATCCAAGCCAACTTCGTAAGCGACCCCCTCGTCAAAGGGGGACATCCTACGCAACGCGTCGGATTGGGGAATTTGAGCGAAACCGTTGGACGAGTAACAACAGTCAAGTTCATCGACCCCGCCAATGATCCCTTCAGCTTGGTTTATTCGGCCACGCAAGCCCTCGAACAAATCTGGCACGGCGAGCAAGTAACTTTCCTCGCCATCACTCTCTCTGATTTGGTCCCACCTAACCACCAACTCCACTTTCCACTGGAAAAAACCCTCTTTAATAAAGAGGGATATTCGACGCGTCGCGTCGGATTGGGTGATTCACGCCCCCTTGTCAAAGGGGGATATTCGAGACATGGTCTCGAATTGGGAGATTCTATCGACGCCATCCGCGACCGCCATGGCGAAGAATCCATCATCTTCGCATCCATGATGGGATTATCAAATGATTACGCCCCCGATCGCATTGGCTTCCGCAAAACCGAGGGCCTGGATATCCAAGTCTCCGGTATTTAAAAGAGTTCTGATTTTTATTGTCCCGCTGTCGGGTCCAAACAACCTGCACTTGGTCTACCTTTTGCATTTGGCTCGCAAAGCAATTGCACCATATTTCCCATTTTGCGGTTTACATGCACTTCTCTCCAAGTTTCTGCGGGAGTTCCACAAAACCAAATCAATTCCGTATCCGTAATTGTTTTGGGCAGGCAGACAGGCAGGCCGGCATCGAGTGGATTAACCTTTTCATTTATAGCTTCTTGAGTTCTTGCGCTAATCACAACATCCAAAACTTCTGATAAAGGCTTTCTATATGTATAAACAATCGTCTTTTCCTTAAATTCCACAGCCCACGTAAAAATTTGCAATTCATTATGGATATTACACAAACTTGTTTGCAACGATCCTTCGGTTTGGGATTGCTTTAAAGCTTCCAAAAAATCGGCATCCGAATTTTCCGGTAAATGAATTCTTTCAGCCATTTTCAACGCAGCTTCAGATTCTTTTGCCTCATAATCACTTAACCATTTCAACAAACCCTGGCTATATTTGAACTGTAAACAAGGCATTGCTCCTTGTATATTCGGTATCGGCTCATCTTTAGCGGACTCGGCTTCACCCGGGCTTACCAGCGCCTCGGAAGCGGAAATAATAGTAGCTCTCTTGGGCGTTTCAACACTTACCGGCGCTTCTTTTTCGCCACAACCCGCTTCAAAAGAAGTTATGGCAAAACCAAGCACAAATAAGCAAAATAATCTCTTCATATCCCGCCCATATTAACACACCCGCCCAAAACTTGACAAAATACAGTTATGAATATATATTCATAATAAAGGTCGTCAAATTTTATTCTTTATTATTTATTCTTTATTATTTTTTATTTATTATTTAATACAGTTATGCCCAATCAAGATAAAACAGGCCCTCGAGGCCAAGGACCAAAAACCGGGCTTGGTTTAGGTCCGTGTAATGACAATTCGGTCAACGTTCCCCAAGATCGCCCTCTTGGCAGAGGCCGTGGCGTTCGTGGAAGAGGTGTCGGCGCAGGTCCAATCAGAGGCACGGGTCAAGGAACAGGCCTGGGCCGTGGCAGACGCAGTGCATAATTTGAGGTATAATACTTAAGTTATGGTGCGTCCCCGTAAAATAAGACGCATCCGGAGTAATCCGGACGTCTTATATTTCAAACCCCGCGGAATCCCGCTAAAATCTCTTGAAGAAGAGATTCTTTCGGTCGACGAAGTCGAGGCTTTACGTCTTTATCACGTTAACGATCTGGATCAAATAACTTCCGCCTCACGCATGAATATTTCGCAAAGCACTTTTCATCGTCTTGTTCAATCCGCAGAAAAAAAGCTTGCTTGCGCCATTATTCAAGGCAAAGCTATTCGTATCGATATCTCAAATCAATAGTCTATGAAAAATAAATTATTTACCGGTTTAATTTTGTCTCTCGCTATTTCCATTTTGGTTTTTGCAAATGTCGCAATCGCGCAGACAATCGCACCTATCTATTTGTTTTGGGGCGATGGTTGCCCGCACTGCGCCGCCGAAAAGATATTTTTGGAAAAACTTAAATCGGAAAATCCCAACATTCAAGTTACTGATTTTGAGGTTTACAAGAATCGCGCCAATTTGGATCTTATGATTAAAATCGGCGAGCAAACCGGAGCCGATGTTCAGGGTGTACCTCTAACCATAATCGGTGATCAAATTATCATAGGTTATTTAAATGAAGCGGTAACCGGCGAGCAAATAAGGCAAGCTGTTAATCGCTGTCTCACCATCGGTTGTACCGATATCGTCGCACCGCTTATCGGGAAACCGGTTAAACCCGTTTCTCCGCCGCAAATTCAAGAACCCGTGCAACCGCCCGATGTTCCCGCACAAGATCCCGCTAATATCGCAAAACCTAATCCTCCCGCTTCAGACCCGACAGAAATCCCAACCGATTCCAAGCCCGCAACCGACAGCGAAGTCGTTGACGATAAGGTCGCTCAAAATCCGGCAGTTGTTTCCGAAGCCGCCAAAATCATAAACTTTCCTTTAATCGGCGAATTGAATTTGTCAGCCATGTCTTTGCCGGTTTTAACCATCGCGCTCGGTGCTTTGGATGGATTCAATCCTTGCGCCATGTGGGTTTTGGTTTTTCTCATTAGCTTGCTTTTGGGCATGCAAAATAAGCGCCGTATGTGGATTTTGGGATCCGTTTTCATTATCGCCTCCGGTTCCGTTTATTTTTTGTTCATGGCCGCTTGGCTTAATCTGATTTTATTTATCGGCTTCCTCTTCTGGTTGCGTTTAATGATTGGCATGGTTGCTTTGGGCGGGGGAGCTTACAATCTTCGTGAGTTTTTTGTAAATAAAGAAAACGTTTGCAAGGTAACCGGTACCGAAAATCGTCAGCGCATTTTTGCCAAGCTGAAAGAAATTACACAGCGCCAATCTTTTTGGTTTGCTCTTGTTGGTATTATCGCTTTGGCCGTCGCGGTCAATCTGGTCGAGCTTCTTTGCTCGGCCGGCCTGCCCGTTGTGTTTACGCAGATTCTGGCTTTAAACAATCTTCCGGCCTGGCAATACTATGCCTATCTTCTTCTTTATATACTGGTCTTCATTCTGGATGACTTAATCGTTTTTATCCTCGCCATGTCAACTTTAAAGATGACGGGCTTGGGTAATAAGTATGCGCGTTATTCACATCTGTTTGGTGGAGCCGTTATGGTTATTGTCGGTCTGCTATTGATTTTTAAACCCGAATGGTTGATGTTTGGCTAAGTATAAGCCAAATTTGCAGCTTCGCCCAAGGGCTTGCCAAAAATCGGTTTTTGTGCTATCTTATCTGTGGAATGTTCGTGCGAATGCCATCCTATCACGCTTAGCGTGACAGGGTCGAAGGAGTAAAGATGTGTTTTACGTCTAGGTGTGCGCAAAGAAGTCCAGTTTAATTCTTCATGCAACAAACGCATGCCTACAAAATTATTTGTCGGCGGTATTCCTTACCGCGCGACTGAAGCTGAGCTCGAAGAGCTTTTCAGCCAAGCCGGTGATGTCGTTTCCGTGTTCATTCCTTTGGACCGCGAAACACGTCGTCCCCGCGGATTCGCTTTCGTGGAGATGACAGACGATGCCGCTGCTGAAAAAGCCATCGAAATGCTCAACGAAACGGACATGGGTGGACGCCAAATCGTGGTCAATATGGCCCGTCCGGCAGAAGCTCGCTAATCCCGATCAAAAAATAAAATCCTCCGTTAATCGGAGGATTTTGATTTTCATGATTTTCATTTACAATCAAGGCGTCTCGTGATAATTTGTGTGCATTATGGCAAACCAATATCCTTTTAAAGATATCGAATTAAAATGGCAAAAATGGTGGGAAGATAATAAAACCTATCAAGCCAAAAATCCGGAACAAACCTCTGCTCAAAAATTTTACGCTTTGGTCGAGTTTCCTTATCCGTCCGGAGACGGCCTGCACGTTGGCCATCCGCGTTCTTATACGGCTTTGGATATTTTGTCGCGCAAAAAGCGGATGCAGGGCTTGAATGTTATCTACCCTATAGGTTGGGATGCTTTCGGTTTGCCAACTGAAAACGCGGCCATCAAAAAAAAGATGCAACCCGCCAAAGTCACCGAGCAAAATATCGCGACTTTTAAAAGCCAAATCAAATCTTTGGCAACCGGTTTTGATTGGTCGCGCGAAATAAATACAACTGATCCC
>CAZXFK010000060.1:0-413 GCA_964640115.1 uncultured Gammaproteobacteria bacterium | reverse complement strand
ATTACAAATGGACGCAATGGATGTTCATACAATTTTATAATTCTTATTTCGACAAAACTCAAAACAAAGCTCGTCCCATTGGTGAATTAACGATACCGGAGGATATAAAAAACGGGGGAGAGTCCGCCATTAAAGCATTTACGGATGGAGAGCGCATGGCATATAAAGCCAAAACCGCAATCAACTGGTGTCCTTCATGCAAAATCGGTTTGGCCAACGAAGAGGCTCAAGGCGGAGTCTGCGAGCGTTGCGGTACGGCTGTCGAAAAACGCGAAAAAGAACAATGGATGATTCGCATCACCAAATACGCGGATCGCCTGATCGACGAACTTGCGAATGTCGACTATCTCGAAAAAATAAAAACCCAACAAATTAACTGGATCGGCCGCTCAACCGGCGCTCTCATTAAATTC
>CAZXFK010000059.1:0-7254 GCA_964640115.1 uncultured Gammaproteobacteria bacterium | reverse complement strand
ATCGCTAAAAATATAAAAACTCCCAAATAGAGAGTTTTTATGGTGCCGAGGGCGAGGATTGAACTCGCGACGCAAAGATTTTCAGTCTTTCGCTCTACCACTGAGCTACCTCGGCTAAAAAGCTTGCATATCATAGCCAAATTCATTAAAATGCGCAAGTACCTTGTCAAAAAATCGGCTTTGAGTTAATATTAGGCGCGTAACTGTATCATACAGTACTGTGTCGTAATGGCTTAACGTCGTAAAGTACACAAACTTGATGAACTCCGTTAAGACTTTATGACGTTACGACTGTTCCAGCTATGAATGTTATGAACGATCAGCTAATAGCTAGTGGCTTAAAAAGTTTAGGGCGTGTAGCTCAGTTGGTTAGAGCGTTACACTGATAATGTAAAGGTCCCTGGTTCGAATCCAGGCACGCCCACCATAAAAACCGCTAAGGCGGTTTTTTGTTTGGCTGTTAATTTTTGTAAAAAAGTATTATAATGTCGATACTCGAAAATAACGCTCTTTTTACGGCGAGAAGGGATGGAGACATGGCAAGAGTCAAAGATGGTGTCGTGCGGCAAGATTTTTTTGCCAACAGTTTCATGATGAGATTGACCGCTCCGGGTGATGCGGTTTTTATGTGCGAAAATATGCGCGACTTACTGGTGAAGATTCATGATGTTTTTGCAGTAACCAGCGTTTCCAGCGCCGATTATGATTTATTGGAACAAACAATAACGTGCACGGAAAAAGTTTTTGCCGGCGAAGAACGAGGTGATCTATTTGATTTATTTTACAGATTGGGGGTGATTTTGTTTGATCTGGGAGAAGAAGATTTGGCGGTAACCTGCCAATATCTGCATCATAATTACAGGAATAGAACAAAAACCAGTTGGCCTCCGGCAAAAGCTTATGGCTTGGGCAGAGGCGCGGAGGTAAAAAGATTACTGCCGATTCTGGCTCGTGATCAAGGTTTTTGGGAAAAAGACACGACTATCGATTTGAAAAACATCCCTCGTTGACTTAAACCGCTATCTTTGGTAGCGGTTTTAATTTTGACTTTTATGTATTGAGTGATACATTGTCTAAGTTCAGATAATATAGTGAAATGTTACGACCAATTGAGTCAGTTTATGAGAATCGGTATTGATGCCAGGATGATGGGTGCGAATAATACCCGCGGAATCGGCAGGTATATTCAGGAATTATATACGGCCATGGTACAAGCACGGCCGGATTTGAAGTTCGTTGTTTTTTCGAAGACTTGTAATCATGCATTGGCAAAATATCAGAATGTGGAAACTGTGATTGCGGATATAAACTGGTATGGATGGAAAGAGCAAATTCAATTCTTAAAAATTATCAATGATGCCAAGGTTGATTTGATGCATTTTCCTCATTGGAACGTGCCAATTTTTTATGACGGGCCATTTGTTTTGACAATTCACGATTTGTTATTGAAACATAATAAATACAGTGCCAAAGCAAGTACAAGGTTTTTTGTAACGCGTTGGTTAAAAAGGATCGGTTATAAATTGGTTTTGGACAATGCGGTTAAAAAAGCCGGTGCGATTTGTGTTCCAACCGATTTTACAGCCGAAGATGTGCAATATTTTTTTCCGGAACAAAAAAATAAAATAATTGTGACAGGGGAGGGGATATCGGATTTAAGCAAAGGAATAGAAAGTGCTCCGGATTTTTCGTATTTGCTTTATGTGGGCAGTGCATATCCTCATAAAAGATTGGATTTATTGATGGAGGCTTGGAGTGAATTGGCTAAGATATATCCCGATAAACATTTGGTTGTAGCCGGTGAGGTGGATGTTTTTATGGAAAGAGTAAAAAAACAAGCAAGATCTTTGGAATTGGAGAAAGTGCATTTTTTGGGATCGGTTGCCGATGCGGAATTGGGAAATTTATATCAAAATGCGGAATTATTGGTTTTTCCTTCGGAATTTGAAGGTTTTGGGTTACCGCCGTTTGAATCTTTGAGCATGGGAACGCCGGTAGTTACGGCTGACTTGAGGCCGATGATGGACATCTTGCCCGATCAAGGAGTTGTCTACTTCAAATCCGGTGATAAAGATGGTATGATTGAGGCTGTCAAAGCGGTGGTGGATAATTTGGAATCAATGCGCAATCAAGCAAAAAATGCGGGTCGGATTTTGCAAGAAAAATACGGTTGGAAACAAGCGGCTTTGCTGACCATGAAAGCGTATGATCTTGCCATAAACAGATAATTTTCCGCTTTGCCGAAAGGCATGAATAACAGGGAAGCTCAACAACAAGAAGATAATGAATTAATACGCATGAGGCGCGTGAGGGATTTGGAATCGCCTTTAGCCGGTGTTATCGAACAAGATGGCATTGTTTTGCTTACTCCGGCCGGAATACGTAAACGAGCGAAGCGTTTACCGAAAATCAAGCCGGAGAAGAAATTTTTTAATTTTACAAGAACAGATAATGCCAAAGATACGAGCGCGGATGTTGAGTTATTGGATACGAAAATATTGGCTTGTGTAGTATCAACCGATGAACAACCGCAAGTTGTTTGTGTCCCGATCAACAACCGCCCGCACGTTCGCAGTGAATATATAGTTTCTTTGAGGGATTGCTATTTGGGAGCCGTGTTCAGCGAAGAGCGAATTACACCTCAAGAACAACTGGAATACGTTAAAAGTACAAACGGGCGTACCGTGACTACACAATCTTTGACATCAGTGGTTTTGGCGAGTGAAGCCGAACCTTGGATGGTTAAAACGCAAATCGAATCAAAAGAGCCGGGCGGGATGGAGTTTATAAACAGAAAATTAAGAAAATTTAAACGTGCTTTTATCAGACCGGTTATTCAAGTTACTGAAAAATCCATTGATTCCAAAGAACTCGATCAAATACCAACGCAACCTGTTTTTGAAAGAGTGAAAATCAAAAGTTTTATTTTGGCTTTTTTGGGTTTGACAGCTATGGCATTGGTTCCGGCATTCGCTTTATCCACTTATAAAACCGTAGCTGCTCAAAAAGGCGCTTTTGAACAAAAAGGCAATGAAGCCGCCATGGCTATGGTTGGTATTTCGGGAGATGGCGCACTCTCGGTTTCGCCCGAAGCTTTGGCTAACGCTTCGGGAAAATTTCGTGAAGCTTCGTTTGTACTTGATGAATCCAGATTGTTGGCTTTGGGAGCCGCAGCCGTAGCTCCGGCTAAATATCGCGGAGCTAAAGCTTTGTTGGAGGTTGGTGAAAAAACGGGTGAAGCGGCTAAAATAATCACATTGGGTTTTGGAAAAATTTTTGATGATGCGGAGCGACCTTTAATGGAACGTATTTTGGTTTTGGGCGCGCATGCGGATGCGGCTTTGCCTTTATTACAAGATGCGGAGTTGGCCTCAAGGTTAGTAAAACCGGATCAATTTCCGGCCGAGTATCGCGAGCAGGTTGGTGCATTGCCCAAGCAACTGAATCAAGCCGAACAGATGGTTCGTGAGTTAAAAACTCTTTCCGAGGCCATGGCCGTGTTTTTGGGTAAGGACGGATTGAGAAATTATTTGTTAGTGTTTCAAAATGATTCAGAATTAAGGCCAAGCGGAGGTTTTATGGGTTCGGTAGCCGAAGTAAGATTTCAAAATGGCAAGATACACTCCATGTATGTTCCGCCGGGCGGTCCTTATGATTTAAAGAGCCAACTTACGGCCAGAGTTCAAGCTCCGGCACCAATGCATCTCATTAATCCTTTATGGCAATTTCAGGATGCTAATTGGCATGCGGACTTTTCCAAATCAGCGAACAGTATAAATTGGTTTTGGAGTAAATCAGGTCAACCGACTCTTGACGGCATAATTGCGGTTAATGCATCTTTCATGGAAAAGATATTATTCGTACTTGGTCCGATAGAGATGACGGAATACGGCAAGACAATTACATCGGAAAATTTTTATTTGGAAACGCAAAAAGCCGTGGAGTTGGAATATGATAAAACCGAAAACGCTCCCAAAAAATTTATCGGCGATATGTTTGATAAAATTTTAGCGAGCAGCAAAAATTTAACCAAAGATCAATGGTTGATGTTGGCGGCGGCGGCATCCGAAGGCTTGGATACCAAGAATATTCAAATAGCAATGTTTGATAATGAGGAAGAAGGTTTAATCAATCAATTCGGATGGGGAGGTTCTTTTAAAGAGACAGGAGGAGATTTTTTAGCCATCGTGGGAGCCAATATTGCCGGGCAAAAAACCGATAGAGTTGTTAAAGAATCGGTTTTGCATGAAGTAAAGATCGAAGCTGATGGAAGTATCATTGATAAGGTTTTGCTTAACCGCATGCATGAAGGTTTAAAAAATGAATTGTTTTACGGAGTACGCAATGTGCAATATGTCAGATTTTACATACCTAAAGGTTCTGAATTGTTAAGTGCGGAAGGTTTTTTATCTCCACCGGAAAATTTATTTAAAAAACCATTGGCTAGCGATCCCAAGGATGAAATTTTGGAAATAATCGAGACAACCGAAAAAACCGGACCGAATTCCACAACCGTTTCGGTTGAGGGAAATCATACTGTTGTCGGAGGTTGGTTGCAGTTGGATCCGGGCAGATCTCAAGACGTAGTAATTACCTATCGTTTACCGTTTACGGTACAAGATGTATTGCGTAACATTAATGAAGACATGCCCGAATCAGCCAATAGTGAACAGTCCAGAGCCGCGTATTTAATGTTGTACACCAGCCAATCAGGCAAAGCGCGTCCATTAACGGCTCGATTGATTTTGGATCCTAAATGGGAAGATGTGTGGACAAAAGGGATGATTCAGAGCGCCATAAAAGCTGAAAATGGCAATACAGTTATGGAGTTTGAAGCATTGTGGGATAGGGATAGAACTTCAGCCATATTGTTAAATTCCAAATAAGCATGTTTAAGAAAAAAATTATCAAAAAGAATAAACAGAATCAGGTATCTGAGAAAGATGATATTCTTAGAAGTGTGGATTTTCCGGAAGCCGAAGTTGAACAAAGTTTGCGTACCATTTATCAAGCACCGGAGGGCGAAATGCCCGACATGACCAAATTGGAAATTATAAAAAGCAAGCGTTGGATTTGGATTTCTGCAGGAATTATTACGGGTTTGTTGCTTTTAATTTTGGCATCTTGGGCGGGTTTTGCTTTTTTTAAAACTTTTCAAGGATTTGACGGTAAAGGATTGGAATTGGTTATTGAGGGTCCGGAACAAATATCTTTGGGGCAAGAGGTTACGTATTTTATCAATTATAAAAATCCAATGCAGCAGCCTTTGGCTTCAGTGGATGTCAGAATAAATTTTCCGGCAGATTTTACAATTGTGGAAATCAATCCTCAATCAACCTCGGCGGGCAATGTTTGGAAATTGGGATCTTTGGCGGCCGAAGAAAGAGGTACTATTAAGATAAGAGGCACTTTTACCGGAGCTTTGGGAACCGTATCCGCAGTTCAAGCCATAGCGACTTATCGGCCCGCTAATTATTCGAGTGATTTTGAAGCCATGGCCACCAAGCAAATAAATTATTCGGGCAGTGTGATAGAAGGAATAATTCAGGTACCTGAAAAAGCCGTACCCGGCGATCAAGTTACCATATTTTATCAATATAAGAATACGGGAACTGAAAGTCTGAAAGATTTGATTGCGCAGATAACGATTCCGGAAGGTTTTACACCTGATATGGTGACGATGAGTTCGGGAACCGCAATGGGCCGGGTAATCGAGTCCGAACCGGGAGAGCTTAAACCCGGAGAACAAAAAGAATTTATAATAACGGGTGCTTTTGCCTCGGGTTATGGCGGAGATGCGATGATTTTGGCGCAATCCGGCAAACTTGGCAATGATTCTCAATTTTTGCCCATGCAAAAATCCGAAGCCGTAATACCGGTTTTGGCCGGTGATCTTTCTTTGGCATTTATCGTTAACGGCTCGGAGCAAGCAAAGCGTTCCGTGTCGTACGGCGAAGAATTGCGAGGTATAATCGGGTATGAAAATACGGCTGATGAAGATTTATCGGATATTGTTTTCAAGTTGAATTTGGAAGCTATAGATTTAAATACCGGTGAAACTTTGGCAAAGAATGAATTGGTGGATTTTGCCAAAATAAATGCTTCGGCCACCAATACTGTTTCAGGAACGCAAATAGTTTGGAGCAGTAATAACGTTGCCAATTTGGAAAAGTTGGCTCCGCGTCAAGGCGGAAATATAGATGTTGTAATACCGATTATTAAAAGCGCTCCAACCAGCGGGGCCGTTGCGTTAAGAGTTACTTTATCCGCGGACATTAAATCCATTGGAGAAACGGAATTAAATCGTACAGTTGCAATGGCGCCTATGATGTTTGTTTTGCTTTCAGACGCCTCGCTCTTTGCGGAAGCCAGATATTTTACCGAAGAGGGAGCTCCGCTTGGAACCGGTCCTTTGCCTCCGGTTGTCGGCCGAGAAACATCTTACAGAATAATTTGGCAATTGGATAAAACCGTACATTCATTAAAAGATTTGGAGGTTTCGGCAAAATTACCGCGGTCAGTCAATTTTGGCGGTATTGCCACAAGTTCGGCCGGTGAAGTTTCTTTTGATGAATCAAGCAGATTGGTAAGCTGGAAGTTGAACCGTATGCCTGCGGAAATTAAGGAGGCTGAAACGCAATTCAATGTAATTTTAATTCCGACAGCCGCGGATGATGGCAGATTTGCTTTGCTTATGGAAGATGTTGCTTTTACGGCCACGGATGAAGATATCAAAGAACAAATTTTATTGGTGGTTAAACAATTGAATACTGATTTGCAAAATGATGAAAATGCGGCAGGTAAGGGAGTGGTCGTAAAATAATTAAGAATTAACCCACTTCGCTAACCCCCGCCGTTGAAACTATGGGGGTCATGGAAGCTTCGAGGGTCAGGAGAATTAAGAATTAAGAATATCGAGCCACGAATTTTGAATTTCGCATTAACCTCTTGTTTGTCATTTCGAATGAACATGAGAAATCTCCACTATTATCAGCACTAAAGATTTACTTTTTTATTTTTGGGCACGTAAGCTTGAAGAAAAATAATTTTCAACTGAAAACAAAAAAGACTGCAGAGGCGTGAGATTACGCGTGCAGTCCGATGAACGGCTATTGGCCGTTTTTCTCTTCGATCCAGGCGGGCTGGGATTGCCCTTGGATCAAAGAGATGTTATAGCGCTTTGTGGCGTAAGAAAGCCACCAAAGCGCCAATGCGACAAGACCCGCATCGTCCAAAACCCCAACAATCGGAACG
>CAZXFK010000058.1:0-7309 GCA_964640115.1 uncultured Gammaproteobacteria bacterium | reverse complement strand
TAAGCGGAGATTTCTCACGTGATTTACAACAGGATTATTTATTATATTCAATATCCTGCAAAGCCTGGTTCGAAATAAATTAAAAAACCCGCCCTCTGTAGTATCGAAGGGCGGGAAGTTTTTCTAGCCGGCTTTGATCCGGGGCCCAGCCTGTAGCTCGGCTTGACCGCGGATCCAGTTGAATAGGATACCCGTCTCAAAGGCCTTGAGCATATCCCTGGCCAGCGCCGGCAAGTATGATCTTGCGTTATAGCTACTGGAACTACCGGAATGATGCAATCTTTGGTTGTTTAGATGCCAGTAAGGATCGGCACCAAAGTTCTGCAAACTGTTCAGGTTGTTGCGTATGTAGGCCATGGTATCTGCCACCATGTCAGCCATGAGCGGGAAGATGCCCGAATCCGACCAACGCCCAAGGTAAAACATATAGGGCAGACCCTCTTTGAAGCCAATCAAGTACGGGTCGATCAACCGATGCCAATTCGGGTCTTGCCATTCGCGACCGGCCACATCGTGATAGGGCGTGGCAATGACAACGAAATCGAAATGCTTTCGCGCTTCGGCCAGTGCACGCAAGATGTGCGGAGGGATGATGTCGCCACGGTAGCGGGATAGGCGCCTTGTACGTCGGTTGAACATCTGATACAGGTCAGCCCACCTCTGAGTTTTGATTTGGCTGGAAAAGTACCTGACCGCCGCATCAGGCTCCGGATCCGCCAAGTTCCACGTATCAGGCAAATTATTTTTTGCCTCGATATACCACACCGGTGCGGCAACCAACAGATCCACGATATTGCTCATGGGAAGGATGCATCCGGGCCGCATGAGCTGGTTTTGCCTCATGAAGTTTACGCTCGCCACAAATGAGCCGGCAAACGCAGTCACATCCTCAATCTCCGAGCCTTCTTTGCGTATAGACTCGCGGCTCACGTCGCCCATCATGGCTCCGAGCATCTTGGTCGAGCACTGTGTGGGCGGCGTTAGAAAGCCGTCCCGCAGAAACTCTCGCAATATGCTGCACGCAGAGACATACATTTCGTATTCCACCATGAGCACAGCCGCTTGCGACCCCATGCCCAGCTCATTTTGCATCTTGATCGACTCTTCGATCAGATTGCGTTCTTCGGCAGAGCCTGCGGTTTGGTAGCTATAGTTGATACCCACGCTCATAAGCCCCGGGTATGCCTCGTACAAGAACTTGAGCAACAACTGATTGACTTCGGCCGGGGTTTCCAAATCCACAAGAGTATCGGTCACCTCTCCAACCACAGCCTCAAACGGCTTATTAGCCACAGCCTTACGGATTTCTTCGGCCGGCACTTGTTTGGCCGTGTGATGGTACATCTGACGACGTACCAGCATGGGCAATTGCTTCACGTTCTCGGCAAGAGCGAGTGGTGCGGGGATGCATTTGGCATCCTTGGCACGGTAGGTTCCTTGCCTCTTGGGATCGGGGACCAGCTCAAACTCGAGCATTAGCCCAACCGAAAGCTCGACATCACAATCATCCTGGTGGATGTAGACATCCCCATTGGTTTGGCGCGGTTCGCCGTCGAGTTCGGTCACTTCGGCAATGAAGCCGTAGTGATCCGGAACCGAGCGGACTTTACCGCAAAAACGAGGTTTCATCACAAGAGCGTTTACAGCAGCGGAAGTTTGGTTTGTCACGGTACAATTCTCCAGCAGTGACGGAAAGCAGGGTAGCGGCAAAGCAAGATGCACGCTACCGTTTCACACCTCCGTCATTAGTGTGAAATTAGCCATACCTAAGCACTAAATCGCGTTTGTGTCAACTCTGTAATTTAGTTATAATAACCATATATGAATGTAAATAACGTCTTTTGTTCCGCATCCCATATCTCGCGTCTAATGGGCTCGGCCATGTTTTTTGTTGCAATTCTGGTACTTTTTGGCGCCGGTTGCGGTAAAAGCGATCCTAAAACATCCGTCGTCATTCCTACGGATAAGGGCAATCAAATCGTCAATCAAAATCAAAATACGGATAATCAAGTCAAGCCCAAGCAACAGGTCGAAGTCGGCGATCCCGACATTTTGGCCATTCTTTTGTTAACTCAAGGCTCAAGCGTCACCGTCACCCGCGGTGAAGAGCAGACGGACGGCGTACATCAAATGGAGCTTTACGCCGGTGATAACGTTCATGTCAAAGCCGGTGAGGCGCAACTTTTATATCCCGAAGTCGGTTTATCCATTTTACCGCAAGGTACCAAACTAACCATCATACCCGGCGCCGAGCAAGCTGATGGTAATTTTTCCACTTGGATTTTACTCGAAGCCGGCAAAATTTGGACACGGCTCGAAAAAGTTTTAGGCGTAGGTGAGGGATTCAATGTCGAAAGCAACAATGTGGTCGCTACGGTACGCGGAACCGCTTTTGGAGTCTCTGTCGAAAACGGCACAATCAATGTTACGGTCGCCGACAGTCAAGTTCAGGTCACTTCGCGTCAAGCTTTGTCGACTTTATCCAAGGTCGCCGAACAAGCGGTTATCGTTTCAGCCGGCAACGCCATCAAAGTCAAACCCGCCGACATCTCCAACATCGAAACCGTGCGCAAAATTTTATTGCCCAAACTCGTCAAAGTTTCGGATACGGATAAAAAAGATGTGTATTATCGTTTTGGCTTAAAAGCTCTTGATTTGGAAACACTCAAAAAACCGGATCAAACATTCAAATGGAGCGCACCCATCAACATCAGTCAAATACTCCAAGACCGCTTATCCGCAGACCAGCTGGAACGCCTGCAACTCATTCGCGACCGCCAAATCATAATCCGCCCCGAGTTATTGCAAGACGAGGTTATTTTACGCGAAACCCTCATGGAGCCGATTCGATTCCAAATCCCTCTCCGCGAAATCATGTTGCTCGAAATGACAACCACCGAATCGCCCTCGGCTGATGGCCCGACGATCAAATAAGCAACAAACCGGTCACAGCAGTGACCGGTTTTCTTTATCCTTGATTTTTCAGCTTAAACAAGGTAATCTCCCCCCATCAGCTGCAAGCTTCCAGCCTCTAGCCCCTAGCCCCTAGCCGTCAGAAGCTAGTATCTGGAAACTAGTAGCTAGCAGCTGGTAGCTAGAAGCTATTGTTATGAATCAAAATCAGATCAGAAACTTCTGCATCATTGCCCACATCGACCACGGCAAATCCACTCTGGCGGATCGTCTTTTGGAAATCACCGGAACAATTGAAAAGCGCAAAATGAAAGAGCAATTATTGGATACCATGGATTTGGAGCGCGAGCGCGGTATTACCATCAAACTTCAACCTGCCCGCATGTCATACAAGTCCAAAGCCGGCGAAGAGTTTCAACTCAACCTCATCGACACTCCGGGGCATGTGGATTTTACTTACGAAGTCTCCCGCTCACTCGCGGCTGTCGAAGGCGCTATCCTGCTCGTGGATTCCACTCAAGGTGTGCAAGCACAAACTATTGCCAACCTTTACCTCGCCATCGAACAAGATCTGGCTATTATCCCCGTACTCAACAAAACCGATCTTCCCAACTCCGAAGTCGAGCGCCGTGCTGAAGAGCTCATCAAACTTATCGGCTGCAAACGCGAGGATATTTTGGCCGTATCCGCCAAAACCGGTGTAGGTGTGCAAGAAATTTTAGAGCGTGTGGTCGCCGAAGTTCCTCCGCCTCAAGGCAAAGCTTCCGAGCCTTTTCGTGCAGTCATCTTTGATTCCAAATACGATGAGTTTAAAGGGGTCGTGGCTTATGTGCGTGTCGTTGACGGCAAAATCGGTAAAAACGAAAACGTGCATTTTATGGCCACCGGCCACACAGGCGAAGCTTTGGAAATCGGTTCGTTAAAACCCGCTTACAATCCTCAAGATACTTTGCAAACAGGGGAGATAGGTTACATCGTAACCGGCCTTAAAGATATCGAGGCCGTGCGTGTGGGTGACACCGTAATCTCGGCTTCCGAAAGTCTCAACAAATCCATTGATCCCTTGCCCGGCTATAAAGAAGTGCGCCCCATGGTGTACGCGGGCATCTTTCCTTCCGAAGGGAACGAATACGAGCGTTTGCGCGAAGCCTTGCTCAAACTCAAGCTCTCTGATGCTTCCTTGCAATTTGATCCCGAGCACTCCACGGCTCTGGGCTTTGGTTTTCGTTGCGGTTTTTTGGGTATTTTGCACTTGGAGATCATCAAAGAACGTCTCGAGCGCGAGCACGGCATGGAGATTGTCACCACCACGCCATCCGTGGCTTACGAAGTTACTCTAACCAGTAATGATGAAAAGGTTATCAAATCTCCTCTGGAATTTCCCGATTCCTCGCGCCTCAAAGAAGCTCGCGAACCGTGGGTCACCGTCGACATCGTCACGCCGACCGATTATCTCGGAGCCATCATGTCGCTCGTTTCCGATCGTCGCGGTGTTTACAAAAACACCGAATACTTCGAAGAGACTCGCGCTGTTTTGCATTACGACATGCCTCTTTCATCGGTCATCGTCGATTTTCATGATAAATTAAAAAGCGCCACGGCTGGTTACGCATCTCTTAGTTATGAGTTTTTAGAGTATCGCACCGCCAAAATCGTTCGTTTGGATATCATGGTGGCCGAGGACTTGGTTCCGGCTTTGGCTACTTTGATCCACGAGTCCGAGGCTTACCGCCACGGTCGTTATGTCGTCGACACGCTCAAAGAAACCTTGCCTCGCCAAATGTTTGTTGTTAAAATCCAAGCGGCCATCGGCGCCAAAATCATCGCTTCCGAGCGCCTCTCCGCCTATCGCAAGGATGTTCTGGCAAAACTCTACGGTGGCGACCGCACACGTAAAGACAAACTCTTAAAGAAACAAAAGAAGGGTAAAGAGCGTATGATGAGCATGGGCAAAGGCCGAGTCGAAATCCCCTCCGAAACCTTCATCAAAGTCCTCCGTCGCAACTAACTGTACGAATTACGAATCTGCGCTAATTACGAATGGATTACATTTTATCCCAAGGGATAAAATGACAGCTTGACCACAAATTTGTAATTCGCACAGATTCGTAATTCGTAATGTAAATTCGTAATTCGTACTGTAAATAAACTATGAAAGACAAGACCAAGAAAAAATTGTGGAAAGCTTTTGTCACCGTGGTGATAGCTTTTATGCTAATCGCCTTAATCGCCCCGGTAACTTTCTTCTAAAAGTCGTTCAAAACGACTTTTAGCTTCCAGCTTCCAGCTGCTAGCTACCATTTTCATTTCTGCTCCTTAGGCGCATCAGCTTAGTGCTGAGACCCTGAACGCAGTCCAAGGGGAGAAATCTCCGCTTGTAAAACTCAAGCTGGTAATAACAGTGGAGATTTCTCACATCCGATTCTCCGCCTGAGGCGGATGCGCCTTAGGAGCAGAAATGACGAACTGTATTTGGTTTGGCTGGTAGCTAGCAGCTAGTAGCTAGTGGCTAGTACCTGCCGTTGTCCCCAAGCACGATTTATGTTGGCGTGATAGTGTGAATCCGCTATGCAGAAGCACTGGCAAATTATTGATGTTCCTAAAAATGACGATATAAATCCGGATATTAGCGATTTTCATCCCGTAGCCTTAAGAATGTTGCGCCGGCGCGGACTGGTGACATCTTCCGAAATCGATCAGTTTTTAAACCCCGATTGGGAGCGTGATGTACACGACCCGTTTTTGTTTTCTCAAATGCAATCGGCTGTTGACCGCATCTTTTCGGCTATCGAAAGAGCCGAGCATATTGTCATTCACGGCGATTATGATGCTGACGGCGTAACCGGTTCCGTGGTTTTGGCCAGCACTATCCAAATGCTCGCCTCGGCAATCGAGGCAACATTGGAAGTGCCTCTCATAAAAACTGAACAAGTCGAGCCCGGCGCACTTGATGAAAAATTTCTCAATGTTATTCCCATTACCGATTCTGCCGTCTCTCTGGATATCTACATACCTCACCGCGAGCGCGAAGGCTATGGTCTCAATCTCGCCACGGTAGAACGTATCGCCGAGCGTGGCGCTCATCTTGTTATTTCGGTTGATTGCGGAATCGCCAATGCCGTGGAAATAAAAGCTCTCAAAGACAAGGGGATAGATTCCATCATCGTTGATCATCATCAATTCAGCGATGTCTTGCCCGAAGCTATCTGTATTCACCCCGGATTACCCGGCGAACCTTATCCTTTTAAAAGCTTGGCCGCCGTCGGAGTCGCTTGGAAGGTCGCGCATGCTTTGGTCATCGAAGCGCAAAAACGAGGTATCACCGTTCCGGCCGGCTGGGAAAAGTGGCTGTTGGATTTGGTATCCATCGCCACGGTTACCGACATCGTGCCTTTGGTTGGCGAAAACCGGGCTTTGGAAATCTATGGGCTTAAAGTATTAAACAAGTTGCGCCGTCCCGGGTTTCGCGCTCTGGTGGAAATAGCCAGTTGGAGCAAGGGCGATCTGGATTCCGAAAGTGTGGGCTTTGTTTTGGGTCCGCGTATTAACGCAGCCGGGCGCATGGAACATGCCTTTTTAGCCGTCGATCTATTGCTCGAAAATGATCGCGACCGCTCCGCGCTTAAAGCCGCTAAATTGGAAGCTGTCAACAAAACCCGTCAAAAAGCCACGGAAACGCTCATGAAAGAGGCCGAGCATTTTACCAAAACCCAAGATCAGTATTCGTTGATTTTTGCTTGGTCCGAAAACTGGTCGCCCTCGCTTGTTGGCCTGGCCGCCGGGCGTTATACGGATAAATATGGCAAACCGGCGGTATTCGTCGGCAAACACGATGGTGTCTGGATCGGCTCCGGACGTTCCATCCCTGGCTACAACATCACCGAAGCATTGCACGATGTTGGAGCCGGTCTCTTAACTCGCTTTGGGGGGCACGCTCAAGCCTGCGGTTTCAGCCTCGATTCCGACGAAAACGTTCGCGCCTTCGCCGATGTTTTGCGTTTACATGCTGCCGAAAAACTCAAAGAACGCGAGTTAAAACCCTTTTTGCTCATAGAGACTGAAATAGCACTAACTGATCTGACATTGGATTTTTTGGATACCCTTAAAAAATTCGAACCTTTTGGCGAAGCCAATCCCAAACCATTGTTTATGACGGATTCGCTCACGGTTTTGGATTCGGGCTTGGTCGGCGCTTCACAAAATCACCTCCGCGCAGTTTTGCAAGATCAATTCGGCAAGCGCCAAAAATTCATCGGCTTCTACAAATCCGATCTTAAGGAAGTCTTGTCTCCCGGCAACAAAGTCGATGTTGTTTACGAACTCGGCAAATCCGAATGGAACGGCCGCACCGAAATCCAATGCAAACTGATAGACGCACGGAACTCACAACTTAAGT
>CAZXFK010000057.1:0-7412 GCA_964640115.1 uncultured Gammaproteobacteria bacterium | reverse complement strand
TCAGATAATTATCAAAGCACCTTATCAATCAACCCGTAACTCTTAGCCTCGGTGGGATCCATAAAATAATCGCGATCCGTATCTTTCTCCAGTTGCTTAAGAGGTTTGCCGGTATGTTTGGATAAAATTTTATTCAATTGTTCTTTTGTCTTCAAAATTCTTTCCGCGTGAATCTTGATGTCTGTCGCTTGCCCTTCAAATCCACCCAAAACTTGGTGAATCATAATTTCCGAGTT
Source organism: uncultured Gammaproteobacteria bacterium (assembly GCA_964640115.1). GTDB lineage: Bacteria > Patescibacteriota > Patescibacteriia > 2-12-FULL-60-25 > 2-12-FULL-60-25 > MWCR01. The sequence continues at coordinate 7,176 of CAZXFK010000057.1, read as the reverse complement.
GGGGAGTGCAAATCTTTTTCCCGGAGCCCCTCCTGCAAGCAAAACCGCGCCCATCGAAGCCGCCAGCCCCGTACAAATCGTTGAAACATCACAACTGATGTGTTGCATCGTGTCATAAATCGCTAAGCCCGCAGTCACCGATCCGCCGGGGGAGTTCACATACAACTTAATATCTTTGCTCTTATCCTGACTCTCCAAAAACAACAACTGTGCAATCACAATATTCGCTATATCATCATTTATGGCTGTTCCCAGCATAATGATTCTGTCTTTCAATAAACGCGAATAAATATCATAAGCGCGCTCACCATTATGCGTTTTTTCAATTACCGTGGGAATTAAATAATTTTCCATGGCTTGAGATGTAATTTGATAGGGATTCATAAACTTTTAGCGTCGAACGTCAAATGTCTAACGTCAAACGGAGTGTGTAACTTGAATATTTAAGTAAAAATAGTATAGGGGATAATAACTTAGCAGTCAAATGCCAAGAGTGCTAAAAGTCTACTTTTCTGCAGTAATGCAGGCATGCCTGCATTACTGCAGAAAAGGAATGCTAAATAACCTCAAACCCCGTAACAGTCTCTTTGATTTTACCGGTTACCGCAAACCCGGCCGCAAGCTTATGTCCGCCTCCGCCAAATAATTTGGCGATTGCCGAAACGTCACGGCTTACCGATCTCATCGAAGCCTTGATTGTACCGTCACCTCTGTCATGTAAAACCAAAATAGCTTCCGCATTTCCTGTCGCTCCTTGCAAAAAGTTGGATATTCCTTCAACCGCGGTTGGCGAAACATCGTATTTTTCAAAATCCGCGTTGGTAATAAATGTTACCGCTATATCCAGCTTTTCGTTTTTCTGTAAACGCGATAAAGCTAATCCCCAAATTTTTAAAATCGGCAATTGTTTGTTTTTTAAAAGGTATTTCGTTATTTCATTCATGCGCGCTCCATATCCCACCAATCTGCCCGCAATCTCCATACCTCGGCTTGTAGTCGCCGCATTGCTAAAATGCGATGTGTCCGTCAAAAGCCCGGTCATGAGCGATGTAGCCATGGTCGGATCTATCAAGACGCGGTTGGTTTCAAAAAATTCCGCCACAATTTCGCACGTGGATGTAGCTTCAATGTCTACAATATTTATATTCGCGTAGAATTGATTGGTTCGATGATGATCGATATTTGCAACAATAGGGGAGCCGGGTAATTTTTTTATCAACTCATCAACTCCCGCGTAAACCAAATCTCCGGAGTCAAATACAACCACCGCATCAAAATTTGTCTCAAATATTTTTATGTCATTGGTATAATCATAAAAGCCGTTCAGATATTTGTATTGCGGAGCCGGCAAATCCTTGCAAAACAAAACCGCTTCTCTGCCTTCGCGTTTCAGCCAATTATAAAATCCACTGGTCGAGCCCAATGCATCTCCATCCGGCTTCTGATGCCCAATCAAAAGCACGCGCTCTTTTTGCTTAAGAACGTCATGCAATTTTTTTAAGCTCTCTTCGAATTTCATAAATTTATGATAGTCGTAACGGCTTGAGCGGAGTGTTCCACGTAGGGATAAACCTTGTGTTTATCCGCACTGGCATTTTTTTAGCACGAATAAACACAAGGTTTATCCCTACGCAACCACATCAATAGTGTCGCGACATTATTACTGTTATTTCGGTCTACAATTCTCCCTCGGCTTTTAATTGGTTGATATAAGTGTCCATTTCATCCACATAATCCAATTTATCATCAAAAGACCAATGTAGTTTTGGTATCCGTCGCATGCCAAGCTTTAAGGCCATTTCTTTTTTTATATCATTGCGGAATTCGTTTAAAGCCTCCAAAACCTCTTTTTTGGCTGTGGTGGGCAAAACGCTCAAAACCGTATTCGCGAATTGCAGATCATTGGTTAATTTGGCATCGGCCACGGTAACCAAAGTACCGCGCGGAAATTCCACCTTGCGTTTAAGGATATCGGCCATGGCATCTCTGAAATGCTCTTTGCGTTGGTTGTAATCGGTCATAACCGCTTCACCATACAACAAATTTGCCATTCTATCAATGCCTGTGCCCCAAGCTCAATCCTGTGCACCGTTTAAGTTTGACGCTTCGCTCTGTTTAGCCTAAAATACCAATCGCAACATTACGAGGCTATTGGATTACTTACGTCACAAAAACCGCTAGTGGCTGGCTAGAGGCTGGTAGCTGGTAGCTGTCAGCAAGAGGCTTTGTTGCTATGCAACAACTATGTATCTAAAAAGAATGGAATTGCAGGGTTTTAAAACTTTTGCCGGCAAAACGGTTTTGGAATTTGAATTGGATAAAGAGGGTCGGCGCGGTGTTACCGGCGTGGTCGGCCCCAATGGTTCCGGAAAATCCAATATTGCCGATGCGGCGCGTTGGGTGATGGGGGAGCAGAGCCTCAAACTTTTGCGCTGTAAAAAATCCGAAGATGTAATCTTTTCCGGTACCGAAAAAAAACCGCGTTCCGGTTTTGCCGAAGTATCGATGACGCTCGAAAATGATGATAAACCCGAGCTGGATTATTCCGAAATCGTCATCACTCGCCGTTTATATCGCGACGGCCAATCCGAATACGAAATCAATAAACAAAGCGCTCGCCTGGCCGATGTTGTAATGCTTTTGGCTCAAGCCGGTATCGGCCAGCGTACTTACAGTGTTATCGGTCAAGGCATGGTGGATGATGTCCTCTCTGCCACGCCCATAGAACGCAAAGCGTTTTTTGACGAAGCAGCCGGCTTGCGTCCTTTTCAATTAAAACGCCAATCCAGTTTAAACAAACTCGAGGCTGCGCGTGATAATCTGCGCCAATCAGAGCTGTTAATCCGCGAAATTCAACCCCGCTTGGGCTCGCTCGAGCGTCAAGTCAAACGTTTGGAAAAACGCGAAACCTTGGAACAAGAGTTGGCGCTCATGGAAACACAATATTACGGAGCAACTTGGCGCGATCTCGAAGCCTCTTTGGCCCAAGCCAAATCCGAGCGCGACCGTGCCGCCAAAGATGCGGATAATGCCACCACGGAAGCCGAAAAATGCGAAGCCGAGTTGCGTGCCATGGAAGGTGCCAATCCTCCATCACAAGAATTCGGCAAACTGCGAGCATCTCTAAACTCTCTGATGGACGAACGCGCCAAATTGCGCGAGCGCCAAATCAAACTCGAGGCCACCGCCGAAGTTGCCAAAGTCCGCGCCGAAAAACCTTGGGCGCCCTTGCCATTATCCAAAATAATCAGTTCCATCGAAGCGATAAATCAAGGCCAAGATTCTCTTTTGGGTTTAATCGAATCAGACAAAGCCGACATGGATAAAATCAAAGCGTTAGCCTCATCCGTTCGAGCTCAAATCGCTGATCTAATCTCTAAATTGCAACGCCCCGCCCCCGAGCCCGAAACCGCCCAAGAAACCGATCCCAAATTCCAACAAGAAATGGCCGATCTTATTTCGGCCATGGATGATGTTAATCATCAAATTCAAACCGTACAAAAAGAGTTGGAAGAATGGAACGCCAAAGAGCAAAAAAATCGTTCGCATATTTTTGATGTGCAACGCAATCTATCCTCCAAGCGTTCCGAAGCCGCGCGCGCCGAAAGCCGCAAAAGCCAAGCATCTGTTGAACTTGCCCGCATCGAAACGCGCCGAGATGCTTTTTTAGAAGATGTCCGCATTCATATTCCGGATCAAGAAGCGTCATTATCGCAACTGGCATCGCAGGCAACTGATGTACGCAATCCCGAGCTTCTGATTCCGCAATTAAGCAAACTACGCGCTCAACTGGAATGGATTGGCGGTATCGATCCCGAGACCATGAAAGAATACGAAGAAACCAAAAAACGTTACGAAGAGTTAACTTCACAATCCCAAGATCTTATCGGCGCCATGTCATCGCTCGATACCATTATCAAAGAATTGGATCAAACCATTTCCGAGCGATCCCGCACCGCTTTTCGCAAACTCAATCATGAATTCGGGATCTATTTTAAAAAGCTTTTTATAGGCGGAGAAGCCGGTTTAACTGAAGTTTTTCCGGAGCCCGAAGTCAGCGAAGATGGAACCATTACCAAGCCCGTCGATCCCAATGCCGGGCCAATCGGCATCGATATTCACGCCACTCCGCCCGGCAAGCGCTTAAAGGCCATCGCTCTGCTCTCCGGAGGCGAACGCGCGCTTTGCTCCATCGCTCTTATCTGCGCCATCATGGCCACCAATCCCTCTCCATTTGTTGTCTTGGACGAGGTCGATGCCGCCTTGGACGAGTCCAACTCGCGCAAGTTTGCCGAAATAATCAATACTTTGGCCGATCAAACTCAATTTGTGGTTGTAACTCACAATCGTGCTACAATGGAACGTGCACATATCCTTTACGGCGTCAGTATGAATGATACGGGTACATCTCAGTTATTGTCGGTTAAAATACAAGACATGCTAAAAAAATAACAAATTATTGTAAAATAAGCCAAATATTCACGTCTTGACGGGTCGCGGAACCCGTGCAATACTCTAAATGTACCTTTATTACGTCTTGCCATATGCAAGACGTAATTTGTCATCTGCATAGAGGCATTGGCGTTATATGGCTAAACCCCTTGACAAAGATGCAAATAAATGATATAAACATTAATCCCGAACCTTTTATATCGAAGCGTTTATCAATTAAAAGAGAGGCTTCAAACAATCCGCGTCCACGACAAGCATGGGATCTACTCGTAGGTGATTTACAGGTCTTCGGACTCGTAGCATCCTACAATTAGATTTCTTGGATGCGGATTGTTTGAGGTCTTTATTTGTTACCGGATACGGTATTGTTTAAAACACAAATTATCTGTAATATCTTAAATATGCTGGAAGCAAAAATCATAAATTTGGACAACGAAAAAGCAACACTCGCATTTTTGGATGGTCAAAAAATCAATGTTCCGGTTTCGGCCATCGAAGGCGCCGTTAAACAAGGTGAAAGAGTTTTTGTGCTTTTCGCCGCTCCCGGATCCGAAAACGGAGCCAATCAAAAATTGGCCAAATTTTTATTAAACGAACTTATCAATTCATAAACATCATCTATGTCCGATAAATCACCCGTCGCGAAAAAACAAGAACCCGTTTTATCCAACGACAAATTTGCCATCGCCAAAACAGTTTTGATTTGGCTGGGCATTGTTTTGGGTACGCTTGCGGTTCTGGCCGGAGTTTTGGCTTTAAGCACATATGCTTACATGCGCATGTACGAGGGCAAAATTTATCCGGGCGTCAAAGTCTTAAATATTCGTCTGGATGGTTTAACCACCAATGAGGCTCGTTTGGTACTCGATAAATCCATAGATTCGGCTTTGGATAAAGGCTTGGCGTTCAGTTTGGAGGGTGAGGATGTGGTTATCCCCGCATCCGGTGGCAACGATTTACCCGATGTTATACTTTTCGATATTGATAAAGCCGTATCTGATTCATACAACGCGGGCCGTAACAACAACCTTACCAAGGTGGTTTCTCAAATTTTATTAATGCGCATCAAGCCTTATCATATTCCGGTTGATATCAATATTGATGAGCGCCGTATCGAAGAAGCCTTAAAAAATCATTACCAAGACAAGCTCCCTGATCCGGTCGATGCCTCTTTTGAAATATCCGTTTATCAAGACGAACAGCCCGATATCTTGGTTATTCCCGATAAAGCCGGGGCCGTGTTGGACATGGCGGGTGTATTTGAAAAACTCAAACAGCAGGCTGATATTTTAGCCTTTCAAAAAATAACTCTTCGAGTAAAACAAATCCAAGCCGCCAAACAAGCGGACGAGCTTCAGAGTATAGTTGCGGGAGTGCAAGAATTGTTAAGTCGTCCAAAACTCGTCTTCACATACGAAAAAGAGGAGTATGAAATTTCCCCCGAAATGCTGGCCGGCTGGATAAAAGCTGATGATTCCGGCGAGTCGGCTCAAATCGACGTCGAATTGTTTTCCGCGGACATCAAATCTTTGGCTCAAGAAATAGAGATCGAAAGTAAAAACGGTAAAATGGAAGTCAAAGACGGAAAAATTGTTTCCTTTGAAGCCGGCACGATGGGCCGTGTAATTAATACCGAAAAAACATTGGAACAAGTTTTGGCTTCTTGGCCTCCCAGTTCAACTTTTCCGCTGATTGTCGAAGAAGTACACGGTCAAATAGCCGGAGATAATCTGGAGGATTTGGGTATTAAAGAATTGATCGGTGTGGGCAAATCCAATTTTGCCGGCTCTCCGGGTAATCGTACCCACAACATCAAAAAGGCGGTTAACGAGCATATCAACGGCACGCTTATTGCCCCCGGTGAAGAGTTTTCCATGCTCAAGGCCTTGGGCGAAATCGATGGTGCTCACGGCTGGCTGGCCGAGCTTGTTATCAAAGGCAACAAAACCGTGCCCGAATTCGGCGGTGGTTTGTGTCAAATAGGCACCACTATGTTTCGCGGTGCCGTAAACACCGGTCTGCAAATCACGGAACGCCGTAACCATTCCTATCGTGTCTCATATTACGAACCGGCCGGTACTGATGCCACCATTTATGATCCGGCGCCTGATTTTAAATTCCGCAACGATACGGCTAAACATATTTATGTAAACGCTTATATCATCGGAACTGAAATCATTTTTGAGTTTTGGGGTACAAATGATGGCCGCGATGTCAAAGTCGACAAGCCCAGTATCTATAACATTGTTCAACCCCCGCCAACCAAACTGATCGAAACCACCGATTTGGCACCGGGTAAAAAGAAATGCACCGAATCCGCCCACGCCGGAGCCGATGCTCATTTCGCAACCACCATCACTTACGCCGACGGCCGAGTCCGCGAAGAAACTTTCCGCAGTCACTACCGCCCTTGGCAAGCCGTCTGCCTAATCGGTGTCGAACAACTTTCCGAGGAAGAATAATATAACAGCTACAAGCTACTAGCCTCTAGCTGCAAGTATTAACTCACTCCCCCTTACGCGAAACGCTACAGGGGGCAGGCTAAATCTCTCTCTTAAAGCAAGAGAGAGACTTGTTAATTAAGTTCACTTAAGTCAACTTGGCATTTTAAAAGCCCCCGCTCTTGCCTCAAGAGAGGGGGAAGGGGGTGAGTTACAGCTTAACTCACTCTAAATCTCTCTCTTAAAGCAAGAGAGAGACTTGTTAATTAAGTTCACTTAAGTC
>CAZXFK010000056.1:0-7447 GCA_964640115.1 uncultured Gammaproteobacteria bacterium | reverse complement strand
TACCTAGTACCTAGTACCTAGTACCTAGTACCTAGTACCTAGTACCTAGTACCTATATATCGTATGAATACACTGTTCTAAGTTCTAAGTTCGAGGTTCGTGATTCGTGGTTCGATTTTGGCAATTCATAATTCATAATTTTTAATTAGTATTCGTTGTATGGATATAGAAATGATGAGGCATAGTGCGGCGCATGTTATGGCGGCGGCTGTGCAGAGATTGTTTCCGGAGGCCAAATTTGGTGTGGGGCCGGTGGTTGATTTTGGGTTTTATTATGACATGGATATTGGACGGGCGGTTACACCGGAGGATTTGGTTTCCATACAAAGTGAGATGAAGAAAATTGTTCAAGAAGATAAGCGGTTTGAGCGATCTGAAATGAGCATCGATGAGGCTGTGACGCTTTTTGAGTCTTTGAAACAACCTTATAAGGTCGAATTACTCAAAGATCTGAAAGAAAAGGGAACTACAAAAATCAGTGATGAGGAAGCGGGGGATATAGATCCGGAAAAGAGAGATAAAGCGACTGTGTATAAGTTAGGGGAGTTTACGGATCTTTGTCGTGGCCCTCATGTAGAAACAGCCGGTCAAGTCGGTGCATTTGAGTTACATAAAATTGCCGGAGCTTATTGGCGCGGTAAAGAGAGTAATCCGCAGTTGCAAAGAATTTACGGTTTATGTTTTACGACGCAAGGGGAGTTAGATAAACATAAAGCTTTGCTTGAAGAGGCTGAAAAACGTGATCATCGTAAATTGGGCAAAGAATTGGATTTGTTTCATATAGATGACATGGTTGGTTTGGGCTTGCCTCTTTGGCATCCTCGCGGTGCTATTTTATGGCGCGTTATCGAAGATTTTTGGTATGCGGAACATTTAAAGAACGGTTATAGTTTGGTTAGAACACCGCATATAGGCAAACAGGCGCTGTGGGAAACCTCCGGACATTGGGGCTTTTACAATGACTCAATGTATCCGCCTTTGGAAGTAGGTAAGAGTTTGAAAGATGAACAGGATAAACAAGAGGCTGTTGTGTCGGAAAGGTATTTGTTGAAACCCATGAATTGTCCGTTTCATGTGCAAATATATAAAAATGGACTTAAATCTTATCGTGATTTGCCGTTTAGATGGGCGGAATGCGGAACGGTCTACAGGTTTGAGAAAAAGGGCGAATTATCAGGTTTGACTCGGGTGCGCGGGTTTACGCAAGATGATGCGCATATTATTTGTCGAGCCGATCAGGTAGAAACCGAATTGAAAAAAGTTGTTGATTTTACTTTGTTCATGTTTAAATCATTCGGTTTTGATATAAATGATGTTCATGTATATCTGTCGGTTAGAGATCCTAAAAAACAAAAAGCCATAGGTAGTGATGAGGGTTGGGCGTTTACGGAAAAAGTTTTGGAAAAAGTTGCTCATGAAAAAGGCTTGAATATAACCAAAGATGTTGGCGGAGCGGCGTTTTATGGTCCCAAGCTTGATTTTAAGATTAAAGATTGTTTGGGACGTGAATGGCAATGCTCCACTCTGCAGTTTGATTTTAACTTGCCGGAGAGATTTAAGATGACATATATCAATGATGAAGGTGTTGAGGAGCAGCCGTATATGTTACATAGAGCGTTGTTTGGATCTTTTGAACGCTTTATCGGGCTTTTGATCGAGCATTATGCCGGAGCTTTTCCAACTTGGTTGGCACCGATACAGGTGATGTTGTTACCTGTTGCGGACAGGCATATAGAGCCGGCTTTAAAAATGGCCGCGCAGATGCAAGATTTGGGTATTAGGGCCGAGGTTGATCAAGCCGCGGAATCGGTGGGTAAAAAAATTCGCAATGCGGAGTTAAAAAAGGCGCCGTATATGATTGTTTTTGGCGATAAAGAGATGGCTGGTGATTTGACTATTCGTAAACGCGGGATGAAGGATCAGTATCAAAAGCAGAAAGATGAATTTATTACCGATTTGAGATTGGAAATACAAAAACGTGGAATGTAATTGCTGTTGATAATACAAAAACTCCGCTGATGCGGAGTTTTTGATATTGTTTATCGGTTTATTTCTTTCTCATGGAAGAAGTTTTTCTTAAAGCTCTCGATGAGTTCGGTTTTTTGGATGTTTTTGAACCGGCCGATATGGCTTTTTTGAGCGTGGGAGGTTCTGCCTCCAAAGTAGGCGAAACTGCGTCCTGTAAAGTCGGCGGAGCTTCGTCTTTTAATGTTGGAGGTGCTTCATCTTTTAAAGTATCCGGCAGTTCTTGAGCCTTGCTTAGTGTTGGTTTCTTTTTGGTTTCTTGAGATGAGGAGGAGATTTTTTTATCGATTGTTTTAAGTGTTTCCAATACTGATCTCTTGGCCTTTGCATCATTGGCTTGGGTTCCGATAAACGCACCCTCGGTAAAGACTTTAAGCATTACATAGCGAGTCGCCTCGGGAGGGTCTCCTATTGCGGATTCAGTGATTTTTGTGAGATTTTGATATTCTTCGGATATATCATCAAGTTTGCTCAATTTTTTGATTAGAGAATCGATTTCATTGTTAATGGAGGTTAGTATCAATTGACGTTCACTATCGGATTTTGTGGCAATGGTGTTGGCGATTTTAGTCCATTCGGAATTAGCGCTTGGTAATAGATTTATCGTCCAATCGATAGTGTATGGCTCGGGACCGGCGATTCGTTCGACGTTACGCGGAATTTCAGCGGGAGTTTCGGCGGGTTGTAAACCGGAAATTTTTTCGATTTGCCGGCTTGATTCTTGACGGGCACGGTTTTGACCGATCCCGCGCATTTTTGCAGTGCGGGATGCTCCGGAGCCGGCAAGAAGATTCCAGTTGGTATCAAATTGTTTTTTGGTCAGTTTTTTGCCTTCTTCACCCAGTAATTTTTTTGTTAAGTTGAACACGCGTTGTTCCATGGTTTTGACCAGTTCATCGTTTTTATCCATGTGAGCCTTGGATAAATCAGCCCAAGCCTCTACGTACTCCATGCGGGTAAAACCGAATTGACGCTGAGCCTCGGCTTCCGAAGCTTCTTTGCCCATCATTTGGTTGGCCAGATCCCAGATTTCTCCGGCTTTGACTTGTCCGGCTTCGCCGCCCCCGAATGATTCTATGGAATCGTTGATCAGCTTATTCTCTGCCTCGGCAAAAGTTCTTTCCATTTCAGTGGCTTTCATTTGCATGGAGGCGTTGGCGTAGACATAATCCAGAGCATTTCCGATTTTTTGATTGGGTTTTAAGACGCCGGAACGTTGGACCATTGATAATTTAATAAAAGCATCATCCCACATTTGCGCCGCTTTGGTACGGCCTTTTTCACCTCCGCCGAAAGATTTTATCGCTTCTTCGATTTTGGCCCGCCTTTCAGCCTCTTCCGTTTCAGCTTCGGTTTGTTTCGTTTTTTCAGTCTTAAGAGTAATAGCCGATTCCAATTCAGCGGTTTTTTCCGTTTTTAGAGTTACGGCGGATTCGGTTTCGAGATCTGCGGTTTTTTGAGTTTTCAGGGTTGCGGCTGATTCTAATTCACGTGTAGCTTGGGTTGGGGTTGTGACTTCCGTATCGGAAAAATCATCAGCATAAGAGATTTCAGGTGTTTTGGATGATTTGGGTTCGATGTTTGAATATTTGGTTGAAGCCGGAGCAGAAGGCAGGATGGTAGATCTTTCGGCCGGTTGTATGTATTTTGTGCGTTCGTGCAAGACTTCCGGAAAATAAGTGCGTAAATTTTCGTAGGCGGCATCAAGTTCTTGTTTTAATTGCATGGCCTTGGCCGAATCACCTATTTTGTAAGCTTCGCGGATTTCATCATTGAAGCCTTCACGCAGAGTTGTAAAACTAACGCTGTCATCAGGTTCAAGATTTTCATCAAATTCAAAACCGCGATTTTTTTCGGTTTTTTGAACTTGTTCCCAAAGAGAATTGTATTCTTTATCTTTTTGTTGAATGTCTTTAAGATCGGCTTTGAATTTGTTGAGATCCAAGGCAAGATATTTGGCTTTTTCTTCGTTTGAAAATTTACTACCGGATTTATCGGGGGCTCCGGCAATGTTTTTTACCCAGCCTAGAATACCCCCTGAATTTTTTTGAGCGCCTTGATTTTTGTGTAAGGCGATAATTTGAGGTAATAAAACCGCGGCGTCGATGGTGCTGATTTTGTAGCTTCCGGCAAATGATGATTTGAGTTTAGCCAATTGTTTGCGCATGGCTTTGACTTTTTCTTGATTACGTAGATGCTCTTTGGCTTGTTCTTTGGCGCTTTCGCGATTTTTTAAAACAGTATCGATATTGCGATTTAAAGCCGATTTTTTGGCTTCACGCGGTTCCAGATCTTGACCGGGATATGTAGGAAGATTCTTGATTTCATCAACAACGTCGGCCATTTTATCTTTCGTATCTTGATCGGCAACCATGTATTCGTGTTCTTTGATAGCCGGTATCAGATCTTGCAATTGATCCCAAAGCTGTTGCATTTCGGCTTTCAAGGTTTTTTGGATTTCGCCGGGCGCGGTTTCTTTGGATGGCACTGTCAGCTCCTTGTTGTATTCTGCAAGTGTTTGATGATATTTTTCCAATAGTTTTTGTGTAGAGATGTAAAAATTCAGCGCTTCTTGAGACTCGGGCGCGAGCTGTTTAGCCGTTTCGGACAACTGATGCATCTCCGGCTTGACGGAAACTCTTTCTTTGGAAGATAAGGATGATGATCCTTCTTGTTTTGGCATAAATATGGAAATAACCAATCATCAAATTTTAATGACCAATTGAGAATTTAAAAATAGTCATTGATTGTTTTGGTGATTGTGATTTGGTTATTGATGATTGTGCTTATTATAGCACAAAAAAATCCGCATTGGAGCGGATTTTTAGCATTTGTGTGGATATTTTTTAGGCTTTGGCGATTTTTTCAAAAACGACAGGATATTTATCGGCTATTTGAGCCAAAACACGACGATTGAGCTTGATATTTTTTTTCTTCATTTGGCCGATTAATTTGCTATATGAAGTATCAAGTAATCTCACGGCCGCGTTAATGCGAATATTTTGTAATCCGCGATTGACTCGTTTTTTGATCTTGCGATCAGTGAATGCATGTAAGCCGGCTTTGGTGGAGGCGACTTTAGCTTCGGCGATTTTGGATTTTCTTCCCCACATCATTCCTTTGGTGCGGGCGAGAATATTTTTGCGGCGTTTAATATGATGCGTACCGCGTTTTACTCTGGGCATATCTTCCTTGGAATTATAGATTCAAAATTAATAAATTATTGGTTATTTGACGCGGGCCAAGGTTTTAACCGTTTTGGTAAAAACTTTGGCAACGGTCTGATCACTGCGTTTACTGCGGGTGGTATTGCCCGATTCACGACTGTTAAAATGATCTTGTCCGCCTTTGCGTTTGAGTAATTTACCGGTTTTGGTGGTACGTACTCGCTTGCTGACCATTTTGTGAGTTTTCATTTTGCCTGACATAGTTTTAGCTGCTAGCCGCTAGCTGCTAGCCGCTAGCTTGAAAAGGGCTAGGGGCCAGAGACTGGGAGCTGAATTAAGTGATTAAGATTTTCTGCCGATTATGGCCGAGACGTTTCCGCCTTGGCGTTTCGGGGGTTGTTCGGTAAAGAGTTCGTAGTGTTCGGCTATTTGAGCGATAAATTCTTGGATTTTTTGCATAGCTATGTCGCCATGAGCTTTTTCGCGTCCGCGGAGAATGATTTCTATTTTCAGTTTTTGACCTTCTTCCAAGAATTTTAAAGCTTGTTTTTTGCGTATTTCTAAATCTCCAACGCCGATTTTTACGGACAGCCTGATGCCTTTGACTTCAACTTTGCGGGCATGGGCTTTTTGTTGCTTGAGTTCTTTTTCTTTTTGATATTTGAATGCGCCGTAATCCAGCAGTTTGCAAACCGGAGGTTCGGCTTTGGGCGAGACTTCGACCAAATCCATACTGCGTTCTTCGGCCAAGGCTAAAGCTTCTTTGATGGGCATGACGCCTCGAGGAGTGCCTTCGTCATCAATAACTCGAACTTCCGGCACCCGAATTCTATCGTTGTACCGGTATTTGATTTGGTCGAATTTATGTATCGTTCGACGGCGTTTATAGTGTATGCGCATTTCAAAATATAGCTTTTAGCTGCTAGCTACTAGCCGCTAGCTGTTAGTTTGGTGACTAGTAGTTAGAGGCTAGAAGCTAGAGGCTTGATTGGTTTGGTGGAGATGAGGGGAGTTGCACCCCTGTCCGGATACGAACCGCTTATTCATCGTCACAGGCTTGGCTTGCTCGTATATACAGCAATCGCTTGGAGCAAGCGAGTTGCGATGGCTGTTGGTGCATGCCTTTTTGTGCTTACGTTTGCACCGCAACGTAAACCTTAGCCCGTGATATGACGATGCGCACTATAATGACGGGCTCATTATAGGGATCGCCGGTTGTCTTAAGCGAGAACCGGTACAGCTTGCGGCGCGCGCATCGCGTTAGCGATGGCGGCTTTAGCCTTTTCTACGATGTTGGCAATTATCGTTTTTGACGCAGTTTAACGAGTTACATCGGCTCGGCCTGCAAAATAAGTTGAAACGCACCGTCGAAGCTCGGCATCCCCGAAAATAAGTAATAAGTTCATCAAGTATAAAGTTTCAAGTTTGTCAGGAGTAATCTAGGTTTCTCTTGATGAACTTTAGTCTTGACGAACTTTTATCTTTGTTCGACGTTAGTAGTCGTGATCGCGGAGAATCCGCTTGGTTTCGCGATTTATGTCGCGTTCTTTTATTTGTTGCCGTTTTTCAAAGGCCTTCTTGCCTCGCGCCAGCCATAGTTCGAGCTTGATGCGATTACCGCGAGTATATAAGGAAACGGGTATGGCTGTCAAGCCTTTTTCGCTTAATTTACCCATTAATTGTTTGATTTGTTTATTGTGCAAAAGCAAGCGGCGTGTTCTTTGTGGGTCATAATCTTTGAGATTGGAGACACGTTTATAGGGTGCAATATTGGCTCCAATAAGCCATAATTCGTTTTTTCTAACAATAATATGACCGGTATCGATCTTAGCTCCCCCATCACGGATGGATTTGACTTCTTGCCCCGTCAATTCCAAGCCGGCCTCGTAAGTGTCGAGACATTCGTATTCAAACTTGGCTTTGCGATTTACGGCTAAAACCGGCATGAGAGGTACTATAAACTAAAAACAGATGAATCTCAAACTGCGAGTCGCGAACCACGAACTACGAGCTACGAATGACGAACCACGAATGACGAACCGCGAACCACGAATTACGAACCACGAACGACGAATAACAACTCTCAATTATTCGTAGGGATAAACCTCGTGTTTATCCGTGCTGGGGCAACAGTTATTTAAGTACGGATAAACACGAGGTTTATCCCTACGAAAAAAATCCTTTGAACTCGTTACAAACAGCTTGCCCCGAAAACGAATGAAATGAGTTCTTCGGGGTTATGAACTTTATTCACG
>CAZXFK010000055.1:0-8088 GCA_964640115.1 uncultured Gammaproteobacteria bacterium | reverse complement strand
AACGTTTCGGGCTATGTGATGTTGCGACCGCAGGGAGCAATATGGGTGAAGCGAAGCGGAACCGCATAGTCAGTGTTATATGATGTGCAATTAAATTGTGTCTTTGAAGTAGTTTATTAGCTTTTTAGCATAGGGTGCCCTTTCTGCCTCTGTTGTCTGCCTGCGATCTAGCTGATATAGATTATCTTCTTTGTATCGTGGGAATACATGCAAGTGATAGTGCCAGACGTCCTGATTTCCTGCGGGCTCATTGTGCTGACGGGATGAAACGCCGTCACATTTGTAGATCTCTTTAAAGGCTAAAGCCATCATTTTTTCTACCCGGTGTATTTCAGATGATACTTCGTCTGGCAAGGCATAGAGATTTTCAAAATGTTCATTGGGAATGATGATGACATGTCCAGGATTATTAGGCCACCAGCGTGATGAGATGAAAGCCGTCGCAATTTCATTTTGAAAAACGATGTCGGATTGCTTAGTAATGACAAATTTATCTTCTACGCCTTTTGAGACCCGGCAGAAAGGGCACTGATAATTTTCTGGCGCGTGTGTATACATAAAAATTTAATTGCATTTCATATAACGTTCATGAATATGCGAAGTGGCGCCGTTGTTTGTTCTCCCAAACTTTCAATTCGTTGCTGTTCGTTGTAAACGCTTCAAACTCCCGCTTCACGTCAGCGCCATTTGGGTGAAGAAAATAGTGATACCTTTGAAAAAATAATAATCTATCACTATTTTCTGAACCGCATATTCATTGTTATGTGATGTTTTGAAAAATTTTACTCGTCAATTCTGATACATTCAACGTCAGAAGCGAAAACATTAGCCGCCTCCTTCTCTTGGGATTCATTGCAACGAATGGCAAGCCTCCAGTTTCCGCCAACAGGCTGGAATTGCTTTAACAACTTGAGTGTTTTTGCGTCATCGAGTGTTGTATAGTCGAGCGTGAGTGTGAGGGCTTGTGGTGGATTAGCTTTAAGTTCTCGTTGAAGTGCTAGTTTTGCTTTCATAAACTCTCTGTCATGAGGCATCTCAAATAAAGCCCTTACACGGTTGGAAATGTCTATAGTCGTTGGCTCATTTTCAGAAGGATGTGGCATTGTTGGTTCTTTCTCCATAGTTTTATTGGTTAAAAATTTTTCAAAATTTTACATAACGTTTCGGCATATCTGATGTTTGCCGTAGCGTAGCGGAGGCAAATATGGGTGGAGGCTCGCCGGAGGCGAACCGTAACCAGATATGCCGTGTTATGTGATGTGCATGTTTTACTTTAATCCCGATAGCAATCGGGATTGCTCTAAAAAAGAATTTGAATTTTGTTTTTTTGTTTTGGATTTTGGGCAGAGGGGTTAGGGGTGAATGCCCAAAATCCAAAACTCCTTATTCTCTTCAAATAAAAGGCAAAAAGGAAGGGGTTTAAGGGGAGGGAATTTTTGCCTTTTATTTGGGTTTCGTTCTAAAAACTTTTTGCTTGGAATATTTGACGACGGCTCTGACTTTAATATTTTACCACAAATCGGATTCGTTCTCTCCAGTGATGCCAGACATAATTTTTTTCAATTCCTGTACTTTTGTATCCGTGCCGTTAGCAAGATATGTTTTGATATCATTCTGACAAAATTTGATTACGTCAGCAAGGTCTTTTTTAACGCCAAAATACATCTCTAAATCGCCCTCTTTAAGAATATACGTCCCATTTTGATACTCCGCCTCTATCCTTGCAATAATGTCTGTGTGACTGGTTAAAAATTGAGTAACTTGTTGTGCTGTTTTAATTTCGGTTTTTTGCTCAGTAGTATAGAAAAACTTGAATGCACAATCCAAGTCGCCAATGAAAAAAGTTTTCAAGCCAAATGCATTAAATAATGATTTCCATTCCGCAACACTATCTCTACCACCAATGTATAATACAGTAACATCTTGAACCAATCCTTTCTTAATTTTTTCCTCTATCTCTCCCAGTATCGCACGAAAAAGATAACGATCTGTCTCACCCTCCACCAATAAAACTTTGTTCCCAAAAAATGCATGCGTGGATCTCATATTATCCAAAATCTTCACGAGCCATTTTTGATTGGTGGTAATAGTCGGCTGATTAACTTTTGTGTAGCTATTTTCATCCAGCGAGAGACGGACAACATTACTTATCGTTTCTGAATTTATGAGAGATTCAGAATGTGTGACAAGAATATACTGACAGCCCTGCTCGTTATTTAATTTTTCTATAACGCGAATATATTCGCTCTGAAACTGATAGTGTAAATGAATTTCGGGTTCATCAATAATCACGAGACCGCCTTTTAAATCGCCTCGTCCATACGCCTCAAAAACCAAGTGAGTGATTGCCTTTTGCCCCGCGCTCAAAGAATTTATATCGGAAATAATCCTATTTCTTTTGATATCAATAAAGGAAAAAGTGAAATTCCATTGTGAATAATCAAGAAGTTTAATTTCAACTTTGAGATTAACTATTTTAAGCTTGTCATTGACGCTTTTTATAAAATTTAATTCATTGGCGGCGTTTTCGCATTCTTGCTGATCTTTTTTTGTACCTATCAAATCAAAGCATTGACCAGCCATTCTCAATCTAACCAAGCTGAAAATGGATGGCTCACTATTTTCCGCAGAATTCGCGCTTCTCGAGTATTCAGACAACCTGATTCCTTGAATCTGTTTTGGCGCAGTATTGCCACCACCAAGAGAAACATGAGTGGAGTAAGAATTGTAATTTCTATATCCGCCAATCAGCGCAAATGGCTCGGCTAAATTGTTTATCGGGGTGTCTGGATTTTCTTCGTTGTAGATTTCTATTATCTCTTTATACAAATTGTATGCGCTCAAATATGTATATCCGATATCTTGGCTAGTTTGGATGGTGTAGGTTTTATTCGCGCTGTCTAAAGTAATATCAAGTTGATACTCATTTTGAGCTGTACCGTCAGCAAACATTTGGTCAGCGGAATAAAGACCGATTATCGGCGATAATTTTTCTTTATTATCTTTAAGATGTTGGATGTTGGCGCGGTCAATATCATCCAATTCTACAACGGCTCTTATCTTTTGTACCTTATCCTCAAAATCATAATTTCTATCAAGACGAAAACCTTTATAGTATTGAACATTATCTATTTTTGACAAAATCCGCTTCTTTTCATGGGTGTTGATTGTCGTTCTTTTTGTGTATAAATCCGCATTTCTGTTATACGGGACAAAAAGAACTCTCCTAAAAATGAAATTTATTACCTCTAACGCTGTAGATTTGCCAGAGCCATTTTGACCAATCAAAATGCTTAAATTTTTATCAAAGGCAATTTTTGGCGCACTTGCTATGTCATCAACATAAGCGAAACTAAGCACATTTGAGATTTGGAGGGATTTTATTTTCATAATTATTTTAAATCAAAAACCTCCCAACCTTTCATTGATGAGTCAAAAGAATATTTGGCATTTCGGTTAATTTTCCAGCCATTTGGTCCGTCTTGAACGGCTATGCCGCCGTCAAAATTCTTTTTACCTTTCAGCCATGCTTGTAAGGCTTCCGCCTTGTATTTGGTATCGTTGCTCTCGGCAGTAATACCAGCTTTTGTATCAACAATCGAAACGCCATTTTTGGTCTTAATGATCCAGTCAGGATAAAATAGTTTTTCTTTGTTCTCATCAGGGTTATAGTAGGAAATTGAAAAATGCTCACTTCCGTTGTCGCCGTTTTTATGCCACCAAATTACGCTTTTATTTTGAGGCGATTCGAGAAACTTGATAAAGTTTTTCTCATTATCGTTTCCGCCAAATAGCCCTGCTTGAGTTTTTTCAAACCAAAAAGGTTCCATTGCTGATTTTTTGACCGCCAATTCCTCGTATTGATCGGTAAAAAATAATGCTTCGCGCGGTATTTCAATATGCTCCACGCGCTTCGCGCGCGCCGCCTTTTTATTTACTTCTTGCTCGCGAATAGGACGATAAGCTAAAAGTGCATCACCGATTACTGGCGCGAGTGCACCAGCCTCACCAACTAAATCGTTCACAATAACTTTGTAAACGTCCGCGCGTGAAAGTTTCAAATTCTCCATTAGATAAATATTGAGTGCGGTTTTGAGTTTGCCCCATGAACGTTCAGGCGCAAATTTACGGTTTTCGTCGGTTTGTTTGGCAACAATTTTGAAACACAAAAGATTGTATAATCGTTCAAGATCATGACGAGACATTTCTTCGTCATAACTTCCGCCTTCTTCAAAAAGCTCCTTTGTAAAATTGTCATAATCGTCAATTTCCACCCCGACAATTAAGCCGTTTGTAACCTTGGGCTTTAGGTTTATTTTTTTTGTATCCAATTTTTTATCCGCTACTTGCTTGAAAGTATTTTGGAATGAATCGCCCAAGTCGTTATAGTCCGCGCGCGTCATAAAGACAGATTCCAATTTGATTGGTTCAATATTTTTCTTGCGATAACTGCCATTGATCGCAGGGCGATTTTCAGTTTTTGATTTAGCGTATTCTGCTAAAACCTCGTTGCGTTTGTAGTTTGTGTAGAGATAGCCGAGATTGAGTTCAGGGTGGGCAAAGTGCATTCCGAACGGCATACGCAAAATGCGCCCGACGGTCTGTATCGCAAATGTTGGATTTTTTATTTCGCGGAACATTACCAACACGCTTGCGCGCGGACAATCCCAGCCAGTTGCGGCGGCTTGTTTGAACAAGAGAAACGAAACAGGCGAATTATGTTTTTCTAAATCTTCCAAATTTTCTTTTTCTTTGGAGAGCCAAACGGCAATTTCATCGTTTTTTACACCTTTGCGTTTTAGATACTCCAATACAATCGTCTGTTTAGTCGTGTCACTCGTTTCTTTGCTTGCTTGATCGTCATTTGGAAGTTGAATCAAAACAAGTGGATTAACTTCAACACCGATCTTTTTGTACAAATCAATCAATTCTTTCCGTTTGGAATACGCTAATTCCAAAAGCATTTCGTCTTGGTCAAGTTTTTTGACGGCTTTTTGTTTCAAATCTTCTTCTGTCTGGAAAATAATTTTTTCTTTGATTAACCCTGCTTCAACGACATCGCTTCGTTTTGCTTCAACATATCCAGCAGTTTCAGCGCGAGTAGGAATATATTTCGGCGTAGCCGACACGCGAAGTGTGATTTTTGGTTTGATAAGTCCGTCCACCACTTCCATAGCAAGATCGGTGTCGCTTCCGATATGTTCCTCATCAATAATTACAACAATTTTGCGTCCTGCGTCGTGAGTTTCGTTGATAAAATTATCAAAAGTCAATCCTTGCTCATTTTCACGGCGCAATTTACGACTATCCTTGCTTTTGCCTTTTATTTTCTGCCAGTTTATAAAGAAGACATCGTTTTGATGAAGTTTCTCGCGCGAAAGGTCGTTTAGGTCAATTAAATCAAGCTCACTTGCTCCGCCATAATAATCAAAAAGTTTCTTTTTGCTTTGTTCGTAAGAATCCTCGCTAAAAGAAAACCACACAAAAGCTACATCATTGCCTTGAAAGCGTGGATCACTGACAATATCGCGCAAAAATTGTGCCAGCATTATCGTTTTACCGCTTCCAGTCGGCGATTTAAAAACAAGTGGTATATTTTGATTTGGCAATTTCCATAAATTCAAAAACTGATCTTTGAGTTGTGATATTGCCGTTTCTTGAAATGGTTTTAAAGCAAACATAATTATATTCGGTTAATTTCTTTATAAACTTCAATAATCGGCTCTGGAATATCTTCGACTCTGATATTCGCGGATGAATACTCGCCTTTGTATTCGTTTTTACCCCAGCTAAAAATATATAAAGCAGTCGGCAAATTTTTCTTTTCCAATTTGGTTATTAACTCGCCAAGCTTTGTCTTGTCTTCCTTAAAATAAATCGCGGTTAATTTTCCATTGCCTTCAAAAATTTGCCACCAATCATTTTTCTCAATTTCATTGAGCGTATCTTCTCGCACCCCGATCATTTCGCCTGCTTCGTAGGTTATGCGGATTTTCGCTTCGTCTGGCACTTTGTGGATTTGCTCAATGTCCACGAGGTCGGTTTGGTAATAGAAAAGATTACTTGGAATACCAGCTGCTTTTTCGTTTTTTTTGTTCTTGTAGCCGTTAATAACTGCTTTAATACGCGGATAGCAAACTGATTCAGCAATTCCGCCGTTTCCGCCGTTGTTGTTTTCGTTGTTGGTGCAAAGAATAAATTTACGATTACCACCATCAATCTTGTTCATTTCTAAAACGGCGTGTCCAGTTGTTCCTGAACCAGCGAAAAAGTCCAAAACATTTGCGTGTGGTCGTTCGCCGACGACGGCAAAAAGGCAGTCATAGACTGTGTAAAGTGATTTTGGATAATCGAAATCAGAAGTAGGCACAAGCTCTCGAAGGAGTTTTGCACCGTATTCGTTGGCGTCATATTTTTTATCAATCCACACTGTCCGATATTTCCCAAAATCTTTTCCGATTTGAACTTCTTTACCACCTCTGCCGTCCGTGATACGTAAAAGATGTTTTATTTTATCAACACTTTGTCGGGCATATCGCCATTTTCGTTCTACACCCTCATTGTCTATTGGATAAATATATGTGCCATTTTTCTTTTCTTCTTCTCGTTTTGGGTGAATATCGTTTGGAACGACATCGCCAAAGCCAATAACTTTTCCGTCCTTTACAATAATTGGATAAAAACAATTCCTAGCATCTGTTCTTAATGATTCGCCACCGTTATCTCTAAGCCCTCTCCAGCTAATCTCGCCGTCATCAATCACTTTATCACCGATTGTTTTAAGGTTCTTGGGAATAACAAAAACTGCGTATTCGTGCGTGTAGGAAAAATTTGTCCCTTGTATTCCACGAGGATTGTGAACAATCGTGATTAAGTGTCGTTCGTGTGCAGGGAATAACTGTTCCAGCAAAACATTCAAGTGAGCTTGTTCATTTTCGTCAATCGCGCAAATCAATACGCCGTCATCTTTCAGTAAGTTTTTTGCCAGATTGAGGCGATGACGCATAAACGAGAGCCACTTGCTGTGTCGGTATTCATCATCCTTGTCTACATAGTCATTGTTATATTTCCAGTTTTTTGCGCCTGTGTTGTATGGTGGATCAATATAAATAAGATCAATGTTTTTCTTGTGTGTGTAACTGAGAACCGAGAGCGCGAGATAGTTGTCGCCCTCAATCATTAAATTGTTCGGATATTCCTTGTTCAAATCAAGACGGTTTTTGACGGCTTCTTTTAGAACAGGCACTTTGACTTTCGACTGTTCAACGACATCTTCAGTTTTGTCCTCAAAAACCAGCCCAAGATTGTTTTTCTTGAGTTTTCTAATTTGAGCTTCAAGCTCCGCCACTTTCTTTTGTAAATTATTATCTGTCATAATTATTTGGCTAAACATTATTATTGTATTCGTTTTCCCCTTATAAATAAATCGTTTTCGTAGCGGAGCGGAGAAAACACCTTATACCCCTTTCTAATAAATAAAAAACAAAATTCAAATTCTTTTTTAGAGCTGGGCGATAGCCCAAAAGTAAAACATGCATTTCACATAACGTTTGCGTGTAAACGAAGTTTACTTGGAACGAAGTGGAAAGTAAATTTGGGAGAGCGAAGCGAACCGTTTACACGCTGTTATGTGCCGTATGACGCAGGGCGGGCGGTTTAAAAGAACATTGATTCTACTTCTGCTACTTGGAAAAAATCTTTAGTTACTTGAACGGCTTTATTTTGATTGAAGGTTTTGCATGTATAGAGGATAACCGAAAGGAACTTTTGATTGCCCCAAACATAAACAGATATTCCTGAATCGATGAGCGGAACGAAGGCGTCATATCCTTGATTTTCTTCTTTACCGAGTCCTCCTGGAGAAAAGATGATTGGATCTCCATACATTTTGAGGCCGAGTTCCGCGGTGATTTTTTTGAAATAATCTTCAATAAATTGTTTATCTACGCTTGCTGAGAAAAAACCTTCGATTAGAAGTCTTTCGCGTATGATGTTTGGGGCAAGATTCTTCATAGTTTTTGTTTAAAAAATAAAGCAGTTCATTATGTTCGCAGTTAGCCCGCCCGAGTAATATGGCACATAACGTTT
>CAZXFK010000054.1:0-8433 GCA_964640115.1 uncultured Gammaproteobacteria bacterium | reverse complement strand
TCTCTTTTTTTAATACGGCCGCCAAATCATCGCGCAATTGTTCGGGGTCCATTTCGGATTCATTTATACTGACCTCTTCTTTGATTTGGCTCAAAAAATCCAAAACTCGGTCTTTGTCTTCTGCGGAAAATCCAATACCGAAAAACGCTGTTGCATTATGAAATGTTTCCGGACTGAAAATTTCCACAAAATGCACATTCGCCGGTATCAGGCCGATGGCTTTTAGCGCCCTGCGTCTGCGTTCCGGTCCATCAATATTCATACCTCTAAACATTTCGCAGTCAAATAAATGCCAATAAACATCTTCACCGAAAGGAATAAATAATTCGACTCGATGCAAATCTTCTTCGGTTGTAATCGGTTCGGTTTCATTTGCATCCGGATCTATTACGTTGTCGCCATGGATAATATTGATCTCCGGATCAGTCAAGGCTTCGGCTGTTAGCGTCAATTTAAATTCAGGACAGCCGTATTCCGCCAGATCGCTCTCGGAAACCAACAGATCGATATCTACATCAGCGGTTGATTTGCCCAAATCTTGTGCCAAACTTCTCAATTCTCTGTGAATGTTATCGCGTTCAATATCCAAAAAGTTGATATAATCGCTGTCGCGCCGGGCACGGCGGGCGATTTCGATTTCTTGTTGTTTTCTTTTATACTGCTTTATTTTTAGTTGATACAATTCGGCATTGTCCATATCATTTTGCAAAATCAAATCTGTAAATCATTATTTTGCCGTTTTCTATTGCCCATTCCTCATCCGCGATATTGGATATCTGCTCGTTCAGTTCTTGGGCTCGCCACCAATAATGATTGATTACCACAAAGACCAAATCCGTTTCGCCCAAACGTGAGGCTTCACGTACGGTTTCGATTGACGGATCCTCGTAAGTCATCTTCAGATAAATTTCGTACAACGGTCCGCCTGTGGGAATGGGATAAAAGAAAACATCTTTTTTGGTATAACGCTTGAATCCCAGCTCTTTAACCGCGGCCGCGCTTACGGCTTGATTGGCTAAGACCGTGTATTCTTGTCCTTTGGCCGATCTCTCGATCCAGCGCACGGCTTCAACTTCGGCTTTACCGGTGCTCCAGCCTCTGCTGGCCTCCACCGAATCATGCCTGGGCAATGCATTATGCGCATTGGCCGCGCCTATGGCTCCGGTAAATAATAACACCGCCAAAACCGCAATGGGCATACCGGTGCGGATTTTTTCCATTAAGAAGCTCAAGGTTGGTGCGGCCGCTATAATCAAAATCATGATTCCCATTTGCATTAATCTGCTGGCATAATCACCTTTTTCATAACTGATAAGTTGTGTAAAATCGCTGGCATGTTCCAATAAGCCCGCCGCAACAATTAAAGATCCGGATGCAACTAAAAACATGGCCGTGCGCCGGCGTACTTTGATGGGCAAAAAGAATCCGGCCAGAGCCAAGCCCAAACCCAAAATCGGCACAAAAGCCGTCACCAGAGATGACCAAGCCGGCCACAAAACAAATTTATTACCAAGCCAAGGCAACAATCCTTTTAATGTCTCCACCCAGTTAACCGCCTCGCCGGCCGAATTCAAATCCCACTGAATACTCATGCCGGGTACAATGGCGCTGACCGCATAAAACAGAGCGGGTACAGCCAATCCGCAAAAACCGGCGATTGCAAACGACGCTATGTTGGCCGGTAGCGATGGAGAGCGTCGGATCATGAGTGCTATTGCAAACAGAGTTAAAGGTATGCCAGCGAGTGGATGGATGGCAATGCTCCAAAGCCCAAGCCACACGGGCCCGGTGATACGAATATGTTTTTCGGCCGAGCCGATGGCCAGTATCACGGCCGATAAGCCCACTATGATTGCCAAACCTTGAGGAGTTGGCGCGATGAACATGGAAAGCGGTAATAAAGTCAAAATCAGGGCCGTATAATAGTTTGGCGTAAAGCGTTGATATGCAAAAGTTAAACTCGCCGGCAACATAATTGCCGCCGCAACCGGTATGAGCCAGCGCGAAATGTATTCCAAAGGTAAATCAAAAATTCGTGCTATCCAAGTACTGAAAACATATTGACCCATGTAATAATAAGGCATTGGTTCAAGCGTTCCCGTATTCAACAACACTTTTTCGCCGGCCACATGCAAAAAGCCGTCAAAACCGTAACCCAAAACATACATGATTGGCGCAATACCAAGCACGGCCAAGATTGCCAACGCCGTATGAATGGACGCCAGAGTTGCCGAGCGCACCAGCAAAGCGCTGGCCGCGGCCGCAAGCCAAATAAGGGCTATCGCCGGTAAAATACCCGCGTCCAATAACGGCCATGGTGTACGGATGCTTTCCAAAGTGCGTGCATTCCAAGCTGAAACAATCACAAAAACAAAAGCCGCAACCGCCGCCAATCCAATGGCCACCGCTAAAAATCTGCGCTTATTATCCCATGGTTCACTTGCCGGCACAGGTGGCGCCGAAGTCAACAAAACCGTTTCCGCGGTCACACCCGAAAGATGTGCACCGGCAATGGCTATCGCAAGCGACCAAGCATCCGAGAGGCTCCCCAGAGGTGCACCGATATAAAACCAAATTACCTGCGACAAGCTTTGTACGGCAATCAGCAAAATGAATCCATATAAATAGGTAATCAGCCAATGTCGTGCCGGAAAAACGTTTTTGCCGAATACATAAGCATGAAACAGAATGGCGAATGTCCATAAATAAGGTTTGGTTGCGTTAAACAAATCCAAACCCCAATATTCCATTCCCAAAATCAATATAACGAATACGATGCCCGCAATGGCATCAAGTGTTCTTTCTCCCATAAATGTTAAATTTATGTTATCATAAAAGCCATAGTTATGGGATGGCTCACTGAAAAGAAATTTATGACCAACGAAACGATTGTGCTGTACAAGCAAGATCGTATTTTGGCCAAAACTTTATTACCGCTGATTCCCGCTTGGATAACACCCAATCACGTTACCATTTTGCGTTTGCTGTTAATTCCGGCCAACGTTTATTTTGTATTGATAGAAAACTGGGTTGTATTGCTTCCATTGTTCGCCTTTACCGCTTTTACGGATATGGTGGATGGCGCCATGGCCCGAGTCCGCAAACAAATAACTCTCTGGGGAGCAATCCTTGATCCAACCGCCGATAAGTTATTGATGGCTTCGGTTGGAGGCATCTTTATTGTCCGCAACGTTTCGCCTTTGTTGGCCTACACGGTCATCTTTTTGGAATTCCTGATTGTTTTGGGCGCCTACTCACGCCGCCGCCGCGGCGAATATATCTGCGCCAACGGAGCCGGCAAAGTTAAATTTTTCCTGCAAGCTTTCGGCCTCGGCTTTATGCTCTTGGGCGCTCTCCTCGCCCAACCTGCCCTAATCCTCTTTGGCACCGCCCTCATGATCATCTCCCTCGGCTTTGCCATCACCTCACTGCTAACTTACGGACTGTAATCATAGCCACAAGCTACTAGCCACAAGCTACTAGCCAAACCAACCAAGGTTTGTCATTTTTTCTGTCGTAGGGATAAACCTCGCGAAGTCCTGAGTAGCTTCAGCGTTGAAGGATGTTTATCCGCGCTACGACAACATAAGGACAACAGATAATCGTACCGGTGCGGATAATCACCCCGTAAAATTCACTTTGTTCATAAACGGGGCAGGCAAGGATTATCCCTACGAGAGGTGTCGTAAAGAAACCGGTTTCCACCAAACTCTCCTCCTTTTTGAAGGAGGAGTACCGAGCGTATAGCGAGGGGGGGGTGGTTTTTTTACTTGGCTTGTAGCTGGAAGCTAGTAGCTAGTAGCTAATAAAAAAAACCCTCCAAACAAGATCGTCTGAAGGGGTTAAGCTATCGGCTATCAGCTTTTTTGGCTAGAAGCTGGTAGCTGGAAGCTTGTAGCTTTTTTGTTAGTCGCACATCCACGTATTAGGCGTGGCGGCGACCGGAGTCGGCGACTTTCCGTCTTCGCAAGTGCAAGGCGGACCGCCGGCGTAATTGGACTTGGCCTCAAGGGTCAGTGCCTTGACCTTGGGGCCAACGCACTGATACGTCTGCTTCGGCTGGTTGTCCTTGGCCACGGAGCAGATGACCGCACGAGTGTCGCCTTCTGCGCGAGTCTCGCAGTCGATCTGCGTCCGGCTCGTCGTCGCAACCGTCGCGCTTTCCGTGTAAGGATTGTCATCCTTCGCGGCCGGCTTCGGAGCCGAAGTGACGGATGCGGTCGCAGAGGTCTTCACCACCTTATGGCGCAACACTTGCCCGGGTTCGGGATTGTTGCAATACGGGTAGTGAGTCTGCCACCTGTGAACGCTCCAGACGGCTGTCGTATCGCCATCTTGGCAACGACACACCAGCAAGTTGCTGGCCATCTTTGTAGCCGCGGGCAACACACCCTTGCACTCGGCCGGCAGGCCACCCACGTCCTCTCGCACGTCCACCGGTTCGGATGTCACTTCTTCCGTACTCTCTCCGGTTGCATCCGACGATCCCTTATAGGGATTGTCCACGGATGTCCACTTGAACTCCGGCCCCTTGGCCTCGCTCTGCACCGATCCTCCGCAACCAACAACCATCATCGCCACCATCACAACCATCATCGCCATCATCAACTTGTTCATCGTTTTCTCCTTCCGCGTTTTTGTTTATCCAGTTTAACTCACTCTAAATCTCTCTCTTAACACAAGAGAGAGACTTGTTTATTAAGTGATATTTAGCAAACTTGGCTATTTGCAGCCCCTCTCTTGCATTAAGAGAGGGGGAAGGGGGTGAGTTAATACATGTCAAAGTTCGAATGTCATAAATTAGCATATTTTAGCCAAAATGTCAATAGTCGCCATCCTCTGCCCGCGAAAGTTGGTCAAATCCCCGTTTTTTTGCTAAATTGACGATAACTAAGCGGAGCACGCTAAGATCAAAGTTCGTCAAGTCTAAAGTTCATCAAGAGAAGCTTAAGTTACTCTTGATGAACTCCTGATGAACTTGCTACTTTAATCTTGATGAACTGGATTAGCTCGTAGCTGGTGGCTGGAAGCTAGAAGCTTTAAGTTTATGTTCCATCAACTGAAAAAATTCGCCCCTCGCGGGCTCACGGCCGTTTATCATTATCTGCTGTCTTATGCGGCGGCTTTGATTTACAATAATCCTTCGCGCGAAATGATTGTGATCGGTGTAACCGGTACCAATGGCAAAACCAGCACGGCTTACATGATCGCCAAAGCATTGGAGGCTGATGGAGCCAAAACAGGTTGTACAACCACGGCCATTTTCAAAGTCGCGGATAAAGAGTGGTTAAACGATACCAAGATGACCATGTTGGGTCGTTTTCAATTACAAAAATTATTGCGCCAAATGGTGGACGCCGGTTGCGCTTATGCTATCGTGGAAACATCGTCCCAAGGTATTGTGCAACACCGCCACCAAAACATCGCTTACGATATCTGCGTATTCACCAATCTCACTCCCGAACACATCGAAGCTCATGGCGGTTTTGAAAACTACAAACAAGCCAAAATCCGCTTGTTCAAACATACGGCCTCGCTCTCGCCCAAAATCTTGAATAATACGGAAGTTCCGCGCTTCGCCGTCTTAAATTGTGATGATGAGCACTGGCAAGATTTTAAACTGCCGGAATTCGCCAACTTCACAACTTACGGAGCAGGGGAGTGCGCGGATATGCGTGCCGAAAATATTCAAGAAACAACGCATGGAGTCTCCTTTACCATCGCCGGCTCGACCGTCAACCTTAACATCATGGGCAAAGTCAACGCTTACAATGCTTTGGCCGCCTTGTCTTGCGCCAAGATATGTGGAGTCGGCACCGAGTCGGCCATCAAATCTCTAGAGGCCATCAAAAATATTCCCGGCCGTTTTGAATCCATCAACGAGGGTCAGCCTTTTACCGTCTTGGTTGATTACGCGCCCGAACCCGCCTCCTTGTCCGTCATCTATCAAACAATCGCAGAGCTTAAACCCAAGCGTTTGATTCACGTCCTCGGCTCTTGCGGAGGCGGCCGTGACATTGCTCGTCGTCCCATCTTGGGGAGCATGGCCGGCCAAACCGCAGATATCGTGATAATCACCAACGAAGATCCTTACGATGATGATCCTATGCAAATCATAGCCGACGTTGCCAAGGGTGCCAAAGAGGCGGGTAAAGTCGAAAATCAAAACTTATTCCTAATATCCGATCGCCGTGAAGCTATCAATAAAGCCATCGCCTTGGCCGAACCCGGAGATCTGGTTTTGCTGACCGGCAAAGGCTCCGAACAAGCAATCTGCGTCGCAAACGGCAAAAAAATCCCCTGGGACGAACGCGAAGTCGCCCGCCAAGCCCTCAAAAACCATGTTGCTAAACCAAACTCTAACGACTATAATAGCAACTAGCAGCTAGAAGCTAATGGCTAGTAGCTTAAGCATTATGTTCCGCATCGAATCCATCATCCAGCTAAAAGAAGAAGAAAACATCGAGGCCTTGGTACGCAGGCATCTGTTTACATTGATTCCGGCCTTGTTCCTCGCCATGTTGCTTATCGTGGTGCCTTTTTTCTTTCTATTTCCTTTAATGAGCTGGGGCATAATCGGTTTGGCCATTTTCGCGGGATGTATTGCGATTGGCGTTTTGTTGGCAATCCGTGCTCTGTTTTTGTGGAATGCTGATGTTTTAGTGGTTACCAATTTGCGCTTGGTCGATGTGGATCAAAAAGGCTTGCTCTCGCGCCGTGTTTCCGAAGTTGCATATGATGCGATTCAGGATGTGTCTTGGCTGCGCAAAGGCATTTGGCAAACCATTTTTCGCATGGGCTCCGTAAGTGTACAAACCGCCGGCCAGGCCACCAATATCGAAGTCACAGCTGTTCCTTATCCCGATAAACTGCACGATCTGATTAACGACGTTCGTTCTTTTTCGGCGAAAGAGACCAAAAAATCCGAATCCGATCTGCCTAAAGATCGCCGTTCGCGTTTGCGCCGAATCGCCCGCTTGTTGGAACAAGTCGATGATGAAATGGTCGCCGATGTCGAGGCTTTGCTTGAGCGCGAATCCAAAAATAAATCCATGGAAAAATTGTTCGAAACCGAAGAGCTGGATTTGGATGATGAAGACGAAGAGATCGATGATGATGAAAATAACGATGAAGATGAAAAATAAATTATGATTCCGGAAAAGCAGAGTAATTATTCTTTGCATCTGGCATCCAAAGCCAAGTGGCCTTTATTTTTGTTGGCTAATATCGCCATTCTGTTCGTCGTTGGCATGTCCACGGTCCGCGAAACTTACCGTGGTTGGAGTGTTGACCGCGAAATCCAAGCTCTGGAAAGCAAGGCTGCATCGCTCGAAGGCAGGCGCAGCGAGTTGGCCGCTTTTGCCGAAAAAATACAATCAACTCAATACCTGGAACGCGAAGCACGTGCCAAGCTTAATTTGCAAAAACCTGGCGAACATGTGATTATCCTCGAAGGCGTATCGCCAGCCGAGGTGGAGTGGTCTTCTATCAGCATCACTCCCGAACCTCCCGCTATGGTCGATATCCGTTCCAATCCCGAGCGCTGGTGGGATTACTTTACCAAACCGGCCACCTAATATTTATCTATGAATCCACTCACAAAAAAAATCGCCGGCATCATTTCGGCTCTTGTCTTGGTGTCTGCCGTTGCCATCTTCATCAGTTATAATATTTATGGCGTCTATGCCAAGCAGGCCGATGGTTCTTCGGCGCGCATCATGGCTAAAACATTTGCTTTGCCTGCCGCTTATGTAGGCAAGCGCTCTGTCACTTATACGCGCTTTTTGGAAACCCGCGATGCCGTTGAACGTTTTATCAACAGCGAAGCCGGCCAAGAAGTCGGTGCCACCATGCCATCGGAAAACGAGCTGGGTCAAAACATAATGGAGCAATTGATCCGGCAAAAGATGGTTGAAGAATTCGCCGATCAAAATCAAGTAACCGTTTCCAAAGAGGAAATAGATCAAATTTTTGAGCAAATAGTGGCCGAGGCCGCCGCGCAAAATACCACGGATATCGCCAAATATTTATTGGATAATTACGGCTGGAGCGAACAGGATTTTCGCGATAATGTTTTAAAACCCGCTGTTATGGAACAAAAGGTTTCCGCGGCCATGGCCGAGGGGGGCGATATGTACGCTCTGGAAAACGCTTTAATCAACCGCCGTCAATCCGAGGACGTGGTTGTTTATCTCAAATTCGAATAAACCTCATAACCTCATCCAACCGACATAACAAAAAACCGCTTTACGCGGTTTTTTCTGGAGCCGAAAGCGGGATTCGAACCCGCGACCTCTGCTTTACGAAAGCATTGCTCTACCAACTGAGCTACTTCGGCCAACTCGCGATAGCCACCAGCCACCAGCTTCTAGCTACTAGCCACTAGCTACCAGCTACCAGCCACCAGCCACCAGCCACCAGCGTAAAGTTCAT
>CAZXFK010000053.1:0-8467 GCA_964640115.1 uncultured Gammaproteobacteria bacterium | reverse complement strand
CCGATGAATTCAATTCCATACTTTTCGGCTAATGCATAGCCGATTTTATTGATTTGATTAACATCTTTGCGACGACTGACGGAAAGGGTGGTGGCCACACAGTTAAAATTATTGTTTTTGGCAAACTCAAAAGTTTTATCCAAGCGATGAAAGATGCATTTATCGCAACGTTTGCCGCGCTCGGGCTCATTGCGCAAACCGCGAACCGCTTTGTACCATTCGGCCGGTTCGTAGGGGGCTTCGATAAAAGGCAGTTTAAAAGAATCAGCCATAATACGAGCGGCTTCTTGGCGGAGGTAAAATTCTTTTGATGGAAAAATATTGGAATTTTCGTAATAGATGGAAACGTCAAAATCCGGCATCAGCCTTTCGGGGACTAGTGCACTGCAAACACCGCAACAAGCGTGGAGGAGAATTTTTGGCTTCATCTTATTTAAGCGTATTTCGAATTGCGTATTTCGAATTTCGCTAGAACTTAAAAATACTGAACTCGTTATAAACGTTCGAATGTTATAAACGTCTTGTTGATTTATTCGTTTTCATGTTGAGTTCGGCGACGTATTTTTCGAAGCGAGTGTTGTAGAGTTTTTCGGCGATTTTTTGATAATCATCTGAAGAGGATGGATTTTTTTTCTTGGAGGTTTTTTTATCTTTCAAGGCATCTTGTTTGGCACGGTGCCAAGCCCATTCATTGGTAAAGGTATACCAGCTATATTCCCAAAGTTCTTCGCCGGCTTTGTCGGTTTCAGTTTCCAGGGTTTCATCGGAAGAACCCAGGATGGTTAATAAACGAGTTATGATGGCCGATAATTCGGGCGGTTCCAAGCCTTTTTGAGAGCGAACTTCTTCGTCTACCAATGCTTGCATCAATAAGGCGTGAAGACATTCAAGAGCTTCTTGTTTGTTGAGTTGTAGGGCGTAGTGTTCGGTTTGCATATAATTAAGCTTCAAGCTACGAGCTTCGAGCTACCAGTTTTTTTACGGTTTTGTGGTTAAGTCGATGGGTTGGAAAGAGTTGTTGATTATTTTTATGTTGCCGTCGGTTTTGGTGGAGGGGATTGATTCGGCGCTGTAAACATTTAAGCGATAGGAAATGAAAATGGTTGCACCGATATAGAGAATAAAAAACAAACCTATGATCATCCAAAAGGTATTTTTAAGTTCGCGGGTATTCTCTTCGAATCGTCTGATCAGAAGAGCAAAACCGAGAATCAAGATTGCGATTAATAAAGCGAGCCACATAATTTTAAGCCACCAGCCTCCAGCTAATAGCCACCAGCCAAATTCACCCCGTTATGACGTTACGACCGGTTGGTTGTTTTGTTATATTAATGCAAAATATGATTTTTGGGTAGGGGGTTAGGGCTGGTCAAAATGCGGGTTTTGCAGTAGTGTTAATAGCGCAGAAAGAGCTTATGGCTTATTCAAGGCGAGAAGTGCAAAGAATTCAAGAAATTTTCCCTCTACAAAGCCAAAAAACTTATGAAGGAGAGGAAAATATTACAGTGCATGCGGCAATCAGTCGTTTCGCTTTTATATATGAAAAAATTCGTAATGCTGTTGATTATAAGGATGAGCATTTGATCAGGAAAGCGGCGATTTTGCGCATTTTGAAACGTCTTTTAATGCTGGAAAAAGATCCTCGCGTAATTGCGGAAAGATTGATAAAAGAGTTGATCGGAGCCAGATATCTGCCAAACGGGATCATGCCGCAATCTTGCATTGATGAGGTATCTTGGAGGATATATAAATTACAATTGATTTCACATGTTAATGCGGGCTCGGAATCTCATTTGGATTGGGTCAGGTCAATGGTAACCGTGGAAATTGAGGATTTATTGATTGATTCTTCGCGAGATAAAGCGTTGGTTTCGTTTTTGTATGATAAAGTGAATGAGTCGGTAAAAGTCAGGGGTGCGGAGATGGACGATTCGGAGGTGCAATTGCAAACTTATTTGGCATGTTACCGAACTTTACATAAAGCGGATGATGAGATTTTAGGTTACAAGTTATTGCGTGCTTTTTTGCCGGAATGGTTGGTGCCGCAGAATTGGATGGATGATCCAAGGCCGATTGCCGAGAGGCTTGTTGCCGTGGAACGCAGGATTAAATTACAATTAAGACATCCTTTAAATTTAAAATTTCAACGAGTAATCAAGCCTTGGTCGGTGGCGTTAAATATGATGTCTACCGCGTTTTTAAACAAACCGGAAAATATCAATGCTTTATTACAAGATCCAGAGGCTTTGAAGCATGCTGTTTCGTTGGTAGCGGATGAGAGATATAAAAATACCAAAACAAAAGTGCGAAGAGCAACGATTCGCGCCATGATATATTTGTTTTTAACAAAGATGGTTTTAGCTTTGGTTTTGGAAGCTCCGGTGGAATGGTTTTTGTATGCGCAAATTCATTATCGTCCGTTAGTTATCAATTTATTATTTCCCGCAATTTTGATGTTTGTTGTCGGGCTTTTTATAAGAGTGCCCGGCCCGGATAATACCGCCAGAATCAGGACTGCATTGGATGAGCTCTTGGGAGAGGGAAAACCGGAGTTGCGTGTAATATCAGTACCGATTAAACGTTCCGCTATGGCGAGTTTGATGTTGACATTGGTATATATGCTGACTTTTGTGGTTTCATTTGGCATGATAAGCTTAATATTGGAATACATTTCTTTTACTTGGGTTTCAACATTGATTTTCTTGTTCTTTTTGAGCTTGGTTAGCTTTTTCGCATTTAGAATCCGGCTTAATGCCAGAGAATTCTTTGTGATTGATGACAAGGTGACGCTTAGGCAGTCTGTGATTGATTTTTTTTCAATTCCAATCTTGCGAGCCGGGAGATGGTTGTCTTTATCCATCAGTAAAATTAATATTTTTCTTTTCTTTTTTGATTTTATTTTTGAAGCCCCGTATAAGATATTTTTGTCATTATTGGAAGAATGGTTTACTTTTGCCAAAGAGAAGAAGGACGAGCTTCAACCGTAGCTTGAAAAATAACAAATAATAAATAACAAATAATAAAGAAATGGTGCCAACACTTGGCATTAATACAAAAAATATGTCATTTAAGTTAATCAATCAATCGGAAAAATCTAAGGCTCGCAGAGGGGAGTTTGAAACGGCGCATGGTGTTTTGCAAACGCCATTTTTTATGCCGATTGCGACCAAGGCGGCTGTGAAGACGTTATCGACGGCGGATATGGAGAAGTTGAATGCGCAGATTTTATTATCAAATACTTATCATCTTTATTTGAGGCCGGGGATGGAAGTTATTGAATCGTATAAGGGTTTGCATAAGTTTATGAGTTGGGAGAAACCGATTCTTACTGATTCCGGAGGTTATCAGGTTTTTTCATTGTCGAAGATGAGGAAGATTACGGAGGAGGGGGCGGAGTTTGCTTCGCATATTGATGGCTCCAAACACATGCTGACGCCCGAGCTTTCGATGAAAGTTCAACAGACACTTGGATCAGATATAGTTATGGCGTTTGATGAATGTACGCCGCCGGATTATACGGAAGATCAGCTGGATGAATCAATAGCCCGTACAACGAGATGGGCAAAGAGATGTAAGGAAGCTTTTGAACACAATCTTGATACATCAAATAATCCGCAGGCAAAATTATTCGGCATTAATCAAGGAGGGACGGATGAGATTCGCAGAATCGCGCATGCCAGGGAATTGGTGGAGATAGGTTTTGATGGTTACGCGATTGGTGGTTTATCCGTAGGCGAACCGTTTGACGAGGCTTGTAAGATTGTGGAAGCTTTGGATTTGGTTTTACCGAGTGATAAACCGCGTTATTTTATGGGCGGAGCCAAACCTCACGAGATAGTCGCATATGTAAAAAGAGGAGTTGATATGATGGATTGTGTAATACCGACCAGAAATGCACGACATGGTTTGATGTATCGTTTTTTACATGATGATTTGAATAAACAAGATTTTTACGAGACGGTACATGTTACTAATGAAAAATTCAGCAAAAATCAAACGCCGTTATTGCAATCAAGGGGAGTGATTGAAACAAAGTTTGATGAAGAATTAGAGCGTTACACTTTAGGATATGTCAGACATTTATTTAGCGTTGATGAAATGTTGGCATATCGTCTAGTGACTTTGATTAACATCAGGTTTTATTTGGAGTTGATGGAACGTATACGGGCTTCTATCGAAGCTTCTAGCCTCTAGCCTCTAGCTACTAGCTACTAGCTACTAGCTACCAGCCGCTAGCCACAAACTCCACTAGCCCTCGACTATTTGGATACCGGATGGGAAAAACGGTTGACGGGGTTTTGTGTTTGGGGCATTATTGCGGCGCACCTTGAAACAAAATGAACGAAGGAAAAAACAATGCATAAGATGGGGATCATCTCTTCTCCGCTGTCACTGCAAAATAAAAAGCGCCCCACTTTATGGCTTGATCTGGAAAAGCTTGTAAGTAATAAGGGCACTTTGTTTGTAACAAATACTTTGGATGAGCTTGAAGAAGCTTTGATGGTTTTTAAAAAATGCGGGGTTTCCGTTATTGCAATTAATGGAGGCGACGGTACTATTAGCCATGTTATGACAAAGGCTGTAAAAGTTTACGGTGCAAATGAATTGCCAATTTTTGTGCCGCTTAGAGGTGGTAATTTTAATATTTTGGCGGATAACCTTGGAATTAAAACAGGGCCAAGAAGAACGCTAAGAAGATTGTTGGATGCGTTTAATCGAACAAATATACCCAAACAAGAAAAATTGCGAACAATCAATGTTGCAGGTCAAATTGGGTTTTTGTATGTGAACGGTTCAGCTTTCAGATTTTTAGTCGAGTTTTACAAGAATAGAGGAGATGCTCTGGACAGCGCTGTTCATTTGGCAAAAATCGCATTATCCAAATATTATAAACCCGAGTATTACGATAGCGTTGCTCATGATACGAATGCAAAAATTTGGGTGGATGATAAATTGGTTTTTGCACATAAAAGCGCGGCCATGTTTGTCTCGACCATGCCCAAAATGCCATGGGGTTTGAATATTTTTCCCAGAGCACAAAAATCGGGGGGATTTGAATGTGTGGTGTATCATAATCCGCCTCGGCAAACAGTGACCAAGGGAATACTGGATACGTTGATTCGTCCGCATGGATCACCGTATCGATCCACATTTTGCGGGAAGTCGATAAAAATGGAATTGGGCGAAGAAGCGGGTTATACGTTGGATGGTGAGCTCTTTTTTCCGGGTACGGGGGAGATGGAGATTACCGTGGGGCCTTCGGTTTCTTTTGTAAGTCTTTAGACCGTCATGAAATTGGCGGTTTTTTAATGGCGAAATTGACTTGTATATGATTGTTTTCATAAAACCGAACCTCGGTCGACAGGCATGTGCTTAAGAGTTAATATTGGTCACATGGAAAATTTATTGGAAAAATTAAATGCAGCACAGAAAAAAGCGGTTACTCACGAGAATGGGCCGCTTTTAATAGTTGCAGGGGCTGGAACCGGCAAAACTACGGTTTTGACTCGCAGATATATTTGGTTGATGCAGGAAAAAGGTTTAACCACCGAGCAAGTGGTGGCCGTAACATTTACCGAAAAAGCGGCGCAAGAAATGGAGGACAGAGTTTTGGAAATGTTGCCGATTGGGACCTATGATTTCTGGATTCATACTTTTCATGGTTTGTGTCAAAGGATTCTGGAGGCACATGGGTTGGAGATCGGAATCCCAAATACATTCAGATTGGTTAGTGATACGGATGCTTGGTTGATGTTGAAACGCAGATTTGATGAATTGCCTTTGGATTATTATCGACCGCTCGGAAATCCGGTAAAGTTTTTGCAGGCTTTGCTTAGGCATATATCTCGCGCGAAAGATGAGGGAATAACTCCGGATAGATATGTTGAGTTTGCGGAGAATGTTAAGTTGGATGGTGATACGGAGATTGTTTTGGGAGAAAAGAAGAGATTGAAAGAGTTGGCGGATGTTTATGCGGCGTATCAGAAGATATTGAGAGACGAAGGAGTGCTGGATTTTGGAGATTTGATAATGGAGACTTTAAGATTGTTTAAAGAAAGGCCGGCGGTTTTGGATCAGTATCGCAAACAGTTTAAATATTTGTTGGTGGATGAGTTTCAGGATACGAATTGGGCGCAGTATGAGCTGATAAAGCTTTTGGCCGAGCCGGATCGGAATATCACCGTGGTGGGCGATGATGATCAGGCCATTTATAAATTTCGCGGAGCGTCTTTGGCGAATATTTTGCAGTTTAAAGACGATTACAAAGATACGGAGACCGTGGCATTGGTGGATAATTACAGATCGCATCAAGAAGTTTTGGATACGGCTTATTGCTTGATTACCAAAAATAATCCCAATCGTTTGGAGGTTTCGTTGGCTCATCAAGGATTGAATAAAGAGCTAAAAGCTTTTAGGGGTCAGGGGGCGCAAGTGTTGGTGCATTGGGATGCGAGTATACAGCAAGAGGCGGAGTGGGTGGCGGATGATGTTGCCAACAGGCATTCGGAAAAGTTGGCGTGGAGCGATAATGCGATCTTGGTAAGATCCAATGATGATGCAATTCCTTTTGTGCAAGCGCTTGAAAGGCGCGGAGTACCGTTTAAATTTTTTGCTTTGCGCGGGTTATATACCAAACCGGTTATTTTAGACATTATTGCTTTGCTGACTTCGGTTGCACGTCCGCATGATAATACGGTGATTTGGCGATTATTGCATCTGCCAAGCCATCCGATAGCGTATTCAAGTATTTTGCAGTTGTTAAAACATGCGGAGCGTAAAGGCATTTCTTTGTATGAAGCATTGCCACAGGTAAGAGTGTTTTTAAAAGAGGATCCGGAATCGGCAAAGAGGTTGGAAAAGTTGGCGAATAATTTGGAGAAGCTGGCAGAGACTGCGAGGCGTGATACGCCTTTGACTGTGTTGCATACGGCGTTGGAGCAGACCGGTTATTTGGCTTATCTTTTAAAACAGCCGGAGAAAGACAAAGTTGAATCCATTGCATTGTTAAATGAGTTTGTTTCCAGAATCAGACGATATGAGTATTCCACGAATGCGCCGAATTTGAGGGAGTTTATAGAGGAGTTAAGGATGGAAATTGAAAGTGGGGAGCAAGGAGCTTTGCATCAAGACGCGGAAGGCGGGCCGGATATGGTTAGGGTGATGACAGTGCACGCTTCAAAAGGTTTGGAATTCGATACGGTATATTTGGTGTCGCTTGTGGATCAGAGGTTTCCAACGCGTAAAAGATCGGATGCCATTGCATTACCGGATGGTTTAGTGCAAGAGAGATTGCAAGCGGGAGACGCGCATATTGAGGAGGAGAGAAGGTTATTTTACGTGGCCATGACTCGCGCCAAAAGGCGTTTGATTTTATCGGGAGCCAAATCGTATGGAGGCGCGAGAGATAAAAAGCCCTCGGCTTTTTTTGCCGAAGCGGGTTTGGAGGTTCCGGAGGCGCCGGCCAGGGAAGCGGTTGATACGCATGGGTTGGAAGCGCCAAAGATCGACACTTTGGAAGCTGAGGCTTGGCGCGAGGTGTTTCCGTTAAAACGCCGATTTTCGTTTACGCAACTGGTAGCTTATAAAAATTGCCCCATGCAATATAAATTTGCGCATATTTATCGCATACCGGTTTTGGGTTCGTATCAAAAAAGTTTCGGGCAATCAATTCATTTAACTTTGCAATTGATTTTGGCGAGACACTTGGAAAGAAGCGGAGTCAGGCAAGTGAGTTTATTTGACAGTGTGCCTCTACAACAACAAGCTACCGGTTTTACAGTTAGCTTGGATGAAGCTTTGAAGATATATGAGGAGAGTTGGATTGATGCTTGGTATACGAGCAGAAGCTTGCATGATGAGTATTTTGAAGAGGGAAGAAAAGCGGTAAAATATTTTGTCGAGGATTGTGCCAAGATTCCGCCAAAAGTAAGAGCTTTGGAACAAGGTTTTGATTGGCGCTTGGGAGAACATTCGATTAAAGGAAAAATTGATAGAATTGATGAGATGGATGGAGGTATAGCCATAATCGATTATAAAACAGGGGAGTGGCAAGAGGGCAAAAAAGCCGAGCTTACGGATAAAGAACAGTTGTGGTTGTATCAGTTGGCATCAGAGGCTCGAGGACTTACTGTTAAACGTTTGGCCTATTCTTTTGTAAGATCCCAAGTGATGGAAGAGGTGCCTTTGCTGGAGGGGGATGATAAGGTAAAATTTCAGGAGACTTTGATGGATAGAATGGATGAAATCATCAAATCATCTTTTCCGGCAACTCCCTCAATGTTTTTGTGCAAGTTTTGTGATTTTAAACATATATGCGAGTATAGGAAATAGATACACGCACCAATTATGAATTATGAATTATGAATTAAGCATTAAGCATTAAGAATGAACGTAGCCTGCGGTACTACTATATTTAATCCCAAATGCCAAATAATGAATGCCAAACTTACGGCAATGCCTAATGCCA
>CAZXFK010000052.1:4224-8524 GCA_964640115.1 uncultured Gammaproteobacteria bacterium | reverse complement strand
CCAACCATGCATCGACAAGTCGCATCCAGCTGACAATCCCAAACGGGACAATAAACAGTGACAATCCATTTGGATATCCAAAAACTCCCGTCGCCCTCCTGCCCGCTTCCGCATCCCACGGACTCGGAATTCCCCATCCCGTTACATACTGTAACACCGCATAAACTCCAAGCAGGATGGTAGCTATCGCGATAGAGTAAGTTAACCCCCTCCAAACCTCTCCGTTGTCATAGTGAGGATTGTCCACGGCGCTGTCTTTGACGTGGGACGATTGGGACGTGCGACGCAGGACATCATTTAAAATTAAAAACACCATAACCGGCTCCAACATAAAAGCTCTCCAATGCCCAAACGCCGCCCAACTATCCTGCGCCACAAACACGGCAACCAACGTTATAATCAGCCAAGCGATAAGCTGCCAAAACCACTTATCAATCGAACTACGAACATCGAACTTCGAACTTCGAATCCCAATTAACCAACTCTTTTGTACGATGTACGATGTACGATGTACGACTGATAGCAACCATATAATTATCAATACTAAAAGATAGATCTCCAGCAAAGTCGTAGGCAACGGCCCAATATTAAATCTCACCACATATAAAGGCA
Organism: uncultured Gammaproteobacteria bacterium; assembly: GCA_964640115.1. Taxonomy (GTDB): domain Bacteria; phylum Patescibacteriota; class Patescibacteriia; order 2-12-FULL-60-25; family 2-12-FULL-60-25; genus MWCR01. The sequence goes on along the minus strand of CAZXFK010000052.1, from coordinate 7,912 downwards.
GTGCCAATGGCAAAAGGATAATCAGCCAATTCAATATTTTGTTTATCATTAATTGTAGTGTAGTGAATATTTACTAAATAGACAACTAACCGTTTGACGTTAGACGTTTAACGTTAGACAATGTGGTCATGAAACGTCTCCTAAAATGGCTTTTAGCTCTAGCCGGCTTCGCGATTTTGTTTTGCGCCTCCGCCAACCTCTGGGTCTGGGTGGTTGCTCGTGGCTCGATCGTCAAAACAACTGAAGCCAAACCGGCTGATGCTGTCATAATTCTCGGTGCTTACGTCCGCCCGGATGGAGTATTGTCTTATATTCTGCAAGACCGTCTGGATACGGGGCTTAATATTTACAACAGGGGATTGGCGCCAAAGATAATCGTTACCGGCGATCACGGTCAAAAAAATTATAACGAAGTTCAAGCCATGAAGGATTATCTCATGGATCACGGAGTTCCGGCCGAGGACATCTTTATGGATCACGCCGGCTTCGACACTTACGACAGCCTTTACCGCGCTCGTGATATATTTCAATTAAAATCCGCCATAATCACCACACAAAATTTTCACCTCCCGCGCGCCCTCTACATAGCCGATCGTTTGGGTTTACAGGTGCAGGGAGTCGAGACCCGCTTGGTTTATCCTTGGTGGTATCGCTCGGCTTTAAGGGATAGATTGGCTCAAGTTAAAGCCTATATTGATGTGGAGATTTTTCGTTCCAAGCCTCGTTTTTTGGGCGAGGTTATACCCATCAATGGCGATGGGCGCGTAACACAAGATTAAAAAAAGCCTCATTTAAGGGATTTTTACCGCTCGGCTGTCATATTTGCGCATATTCTCGGTTTTGTTTACAGTGATAATAAATACTTAATTTTTTTATATGCGAAATTTTTTTAAACCATCGTTTTTCTTGGGGATGCTCCCCGTCATACTGGGCTTAACCTTGCTGGCCGCCGGTTGCGCCAAACCGGTTGAGCCCATAGTTCAAGATCAAAGCTTAATTCTCGAATACGCCAATACGGATCAGGGCTATTCTTTAACATATGACGCTTCCACCGTTTCTTTAAGCGTGGATGTCAACGAAGATTTAATCGAATCACCCAACTTTTCTTTCTCCGAAGGAGGCAGTGCTCGTGTTCAAGTTTATCTTAACCCGGATCAATTAGCTCCTCGTGATTGGCTCGATGCCCAATATCAAGAGTATGCGGGCGGTTGGTACGGCGAATATGCCGATGTTTCAATTAACGGACGACAAGCCGGATTGGCTACCGTATCCAACGAATGTTTTATTCAATACGCCATTATTCCCAAAGATGATTTGCTGTACACCGTTCATGCGGAAATTTGTTCCGATAATTTGAACGAATCCTCAAATGCGGAAACCGAAAAATCCGCTTCCATCAAAGCGTATAAAGATATTCTGAACAGCTTGATAATCAATTAAACGTTTTCAATCGGTTGAGGACCTTTGCGAAAATCCAGTATTTCTTTGATTGTTTCTCGGGAAATGGCTCCGGTTGTTAAAATCAAAATCGCGTAAATCAACATTCCCGCAACAACCGGAATCGGTAACCAAAGATCCTTAATCGGCAATATGGCCAAACCCATTACGGCTGAACAGAAAAATATTTTTACTATGGTTTTCACGGCGATTATGTTTTGCGTCGATTTATAAGCAAACCATGTCGCGGCCAATGCCACGGCTCCTTCCGAAAAAACCGTCAGCCAAGCCGCCGCCCACATTCCGTATTCGGGAATAAAAATTATATACAAAATTACAGTCATGATTGCCACGATTATATAAGCCGGAATCATGGCTTTTTGTTTATTAATGGCAACAACCACATGCGATGATATGGTTCCGAAATAAATCATGGCCGTGGCCAAAGCCAAGATTTTCAGTATCCCTCCCGATTCCGCAAAATCTTCTCCGGAGATAAAAACCATGGCCTCTGTTCCTATCGCCAAGATGCCGGCCAAAAGCGGAAAGGCAAACAACATCATGGCCGAATATGATTGCCTCAAAAGATTGGAAAATTGTTCTTTGTTTTTCTTTGCCCAAGCATGCGCCATTAGCGGCAGCATGATACCCGCCAACATAAATGGAAAAGTGATTAATATTTCCAAGACTCTGTAAGCAGCGCTGTAAATACCGACTTCGTTGGGAGTTCTGACTAAAGAAAGGATGAAAGCATCAGATTTAAAATACAATAAATTAAAAAATATGGAGATTCCAATCGGCCAAGATCTTTGCATTAGTTCTTTCCAAAACGCTGGATCCCAATTCCATGTAAAGCTTGCGTATTTGCGCGCCGCCAGCCAGTTAATCAACAAATTGATTACGCTTCCCAGCGAGACAAAAGTGACTATTGTCATCAATCCGGAATTCCAGGATATGGCAAGTAACAAGCCCAGTAATAAAACGGCTCTGCCCGCCACTTCGGAAATGGCCACTATGTGCATCTTTAAATGTCTTTGTTGCACGCCAATTACAACTTGGTTCAAGGTTGCCGCAAAAAAACTGATCCAAAGCTCAAACATGATCAACTTAACTTCAAAAGCATAGGGGAACAGCAATCCGATAAATGGCGCGATTCCCAAAAGCACAAAACTGGTAACAATCCTAAATGTCATTGTGGCGCTCACCGCTCGGCGTTCATATTTTTCATCTCCCTTATGTTCGCCCAGCATTTGCACTATCATCACGTTGATTCCCAAATCCAGCATGATGGCAAAGATTTGAAAAAAAGCATTGGCTGTGGAATAATATCCAAAGCCAAGCTGTCCCAAATAACGGGTCAAGAGCGCTATGATTATCATCCCTAATATCGTGGAGATGATCTTGCCCAATGCTTGTGCGCCCGTATTCCAGGCAATTACCTTGGTTGTGCTCATACCTGGCATTTTCCCACAAATTGGCATTTTAGTCTAAACTTATGACAGACATCACCCCTCAAACCGAAGCCGATCGCATTGTTGCCCGCGGCCGCGAAGAACGCGCCTCCAAAGTGGCTCAAGGCCTTAAGCCTTCCGAAGAAATTCCCAAAATGAGCCTTACCCCTCCGACTCGGCAAGAAACTCGAGAGCAATATCTTCGTCGTTGCGAGGAGCATAGGATAAACAGTAATTTTAAAGATTCGGATAAATAATCAACCTGAAACAGTTTCCGTTTATATTGCGTATTAACTTATACAGTCTGGCCTGTACCCGCGGAAACAAGCGTCTGTTTGCGGCAATCCCGCAAACAACCGCAAGGCTCGGTATACGCTTGCTCCAAGGGGCGGGCTGTGGCTGTAAAAAATCGGTATCAAACCGAATTTTTTTATACGACTCATTTTTTAATGATGAATGGGCACCTACATGCAATATTTTGCCTAAACATAAACAAAAAATAACTTTTACACATTGACCAAGCCACGTTTCGTCTGTACTATTCAATATATATTGATACTGAAGCGTAAAATCAGTGTTCAATCAAAAACACATATGTATTGTCAAAAAAGGAGGAAGAATATCTTTTGGCGTTTGTCCGCCGGCATGCTTTGTTTGTTGTCGGCAACGCTATTTTTATTTACACATACGAGGCCCGCACAAGCCGCCACCATCGTTCAATCATCCACTGTCAACCTCACAGCCGGCGAAACAAAAACAATTTTCGTATCCATCGAAAATAAAACCAATTACACTTGGTA
>CAZXFK010000052.1:0-4124 GCA_964640115.1 uncultured Gammaproteobacteria bacterium | reverse complement strand
TCATCAAGCGGTCAAACTTCATCATTATCCGTCATGCCCACAACTCCATCGCCGGCCGCCTCTGCGGGCTTAGCCAATACCAAACATTATTTGGCCGAGGTAGTTGATAAAGGCGGTGCCGAGTGGCAAGTAAATCCGGGCCAGCATTTTATCGTCAACATTAAAATCAAAAACCGCGCCGAACGCACTTGGCAACGCGAGGGTTATGGTGCTGTCGCCATCTTAAACAACCAAGAAAAAAGTCCTTTTTGGGATGGTTCTTGGATCGGCAATCGTTTGTCCGCATTACAAAACGAGTCTTCTGTTTCAGGCGGGCAAACAGCCACTTTCAGCATCCAATTGCGCGCTCCCAACCAGCCCGGATTATACAATGAAACATTCGAAATGTATGTCGACGGCATCAGTCGTATTTCCGGCTCCTCTTTTACACTTCCCATTCATGTCCGCATGCCCGATGAATATGTTTTAAATAACAATAACGGCAACAGCGCTGATCCGGCGGTTTCATCCGGCAGTTACAGCGGTAAAATATTATTGGAGCCTCGCGGTCCGTTTGCTGTGGCGGGCGGTTCCACTCTTTCATTAAGTTACGGCATTAAAAATATCGGCACAGCGGTTTGGAATAATCAGGCGATTAAACTCAAAGAGATCTCTCCCAGTCTAAGTGGTAATCTTTCCAATGTTAAAGACACTTCTTGGCCGTCTCCAACGGTTGCTGTCCAAAAATCAGCAGTTACAGAACCCGGCCACTTGCAAATAGTCAGTTTTAACATCAAATCACCGGTTAAATCCGGTCAGTATACTGTGCGTTTTGCCGTTGAAGCGGATGGTAACGAAGTTGAATATTTCAACATTCCGGTCACGGTTACTGCCGACGGTTACATCGAGCCCGCTCCGGCCACTCCCTCGTATCCGTCTCCTTCCACTCCGGTTAACAATGCCAATCTGCCCGCCGAACCCATTATCCGAGTCGGTCTTTACGCCACAACTGATGACACGCTTATGGTGGCCGGTGTTTCCACAGGCTTTAATCTGACTCAAAATGGCCAAGTCATCTGTTCCTTCAATCGTGGCGAAGAAGCCAAGGTTGTTTTTGACCGCGTAAACAAAGTGTATAAAGCATCGGGCCCGCGCTGTCAGTCTCAATCCACACAATTTTATGTGGCTGTCGCTCCGGATGGCATCTCTCCTCTCGAAGTCACGGATTTCTCCCGCCCCGTTTCTTGGCTTCCGGGTGCCAACGATAATAAATTCCGCGGTAAACTCGAATTACGCTTTACTCCGGCCACCGATAAAGTTTGGCTCATCAACGAGCTTCCCATCGAGTGGTATTTAAAAGGCATCGCCGAAACTTCCGAGCTCTCTCCCATCGAATTTCACAAAACATTGCTCATCGCCGCTCGCACTTATGCCATGTATCACATCGAGCGCAACACCAAACACGCCAATGAGTTTTACACGGTGGATGCCAAATACGATCAGGTCTACCGCGGTTACGGCCAAGAGGCTCGCTCGCCCACAATCGCTCGTGCTATAGATGAAACTCGCGGCATAGTAGTTTCATACGAAGGTAAAATCGCCATCACCCCATATTTCTCCCGTTCCGATGGCCGTACGCGCGATTGGAGCGAGGTTTGGTACGGTTCCGTCGCTTGGTGCAAAGGCGTCTCCGTCCCGCAAGATGCCGGCAAAACTCTCTGGGGCCACGGAGTCGGCATGTCAGCCTCCGGAGCACTCACCATGGCAGCCAAAGAGGGTAAAAACTACGAATACATCCTCAAATATTTTTACACCGGCATAGATTTAAAACCTTGGTACAGATAAAATTACAAACACCGGCAAAACGCCGGTGTTATTTTTTATTGTTGATTCTTTTTTATACTGGTTGTTTGTAATATGCCGGCTCTTCCTCTTCGGTAATTTCTTGTTCATGAACTCTTTGATCACGTTCGCATAACTGCAAAATTATTTTTGCCGCTTCCTTTGGATCCGGAACATCTTCAAAAGTAAACCGATGCGTACCACCTGCGGTTTGCGCGTACACCATACCGTAATCAAACATGTGGCGCAAAAAACCATGCAACTCCGAGGTAACATCTTGCACACGGTATAAACGCACTTCCGAGCGAACTCGGGTGAATAATCCCGTATGCTCGATATTGATGATACGTCGCGTAGTTAAAATCCAAATATCCAACCAGTAATCCAAAAACTGTTGAAAAACAAACAATATGGAAAACAGTAAAAATGTCGAAACAAATAAAATAAATACCGCTAAGCCGGCTTCCGAACCGAAAAATTCCTCACTCATGCCTCGTACCAACAAATAGACGCTTATTGGAATAATGAAAGTGATCAAGATTCCCAAATACAATCCAAATAAAGTTAAAGGATGTCTGCGGTAAATCTTTACCATCTTTTCATTGGGCAAAAGACCCGGCAATTGGTTGATATCCAGCATATTGGTTAAATAACAAAAACCGATTCATAAATCGGGCGTAAATCCAAACCTGTCTGCAGGTTGATCTGGCTCAAAAATAACAGCGTGCCCAATACGATTATCAGGGCTGCGCCGATAAAAATAATGATGCTCCATTTTGTTACCGGATTTTTTACACCGAATTTAAGCATCTGCATTATGCTCAACCCCGCAAATATCAAAAATAAGGCTACTGAAATCAGCCAAACTATCACAATTAATGCAATTGGTATCATGAGGTAATTATAGCACAAACAATCGTTTACCGTCATTCCGTCTCGTCTTATTCCACTCCCTCCGGCACTTCTTTGCCCAAATGTTCAAAAGCTGATTTTGTGGCCATTCTTCCGCGCGGCGTTCGGCTGATCAGTCCTTCGCGCAGTAAAAACGGCTCAATAACGTCTTCCAACGTGGCGATATCCTCGCTCATCGAAGCCGCCAAAGTATTTAAACCAACCGGACCCCCGTTAAATTTTTCAATAATGGTCAATAAAGATCTTCTGTCAGTTTCATCCAGTCCGCGATGATCTATCATTAAAGATGTTAGAGCCGCATCAACGGTTTCCGGGCTCATTACTCCTTCCGCCCTCACCTGTGCAAAATCGCGCACTCGTCTTAACAGTCGATTTGCAATGCGGGGCGTTCTGCGCGATCGTCCTGCAACCGAAGCCGCCGTCGGCTCGTCTATGGGTACGTTAAGCAAAGCCGCGCTGCGGGCAACAATGGCCGACATTTCATCCGGACCATAAAAATCCAAATGAAAATGCGCGCCAAATCTGTCGCGCAAAGGCGCGCTTATCAAACTCAATCTGGTTGTGGCTCCGATTATTGTGAATCTCCTCAGATCCAGTCTCAAGGTTCTCGCCGCCGGCCCTTTGCCGATAACAATATCCAAAGCAAAATCCTCCATAGCCGGATACAAAACTTCTTCAATGCTTCTGTTCAATCTGTGTATTTCATCAATAAACAAAATATCTCCTTCTTCCAAATTGGTTAAAATAGCCGCCAAATCACCGACTCTTTCCAGAGCCGGCCCGCTGGTAATTTTGATTTCCGCTTCCATTTCATGAGCTATGACATGTGCCAAGGTTGTTTTCCCCAATCCGGGCGGTCCATATAACAAAACATGCTCACAAGGCTCACTTCTGCCTTTTGCGGCTTCCAGCAAGATGCTCAAATTATCTTTTATTGAAGGTTGACCAACAAATTCTTTCAGCAATTTGGGCCTCAAACTAAGCTCCACCCGCTCTTCGTCATTAATAATTTCAGGTATTGTTAAAAACTCCTCTTCCATAGTTTTTCGAGCTTATCACACCCTCACATAAGCTTCCAGCTACCAGCCTCTAGCCTCTGGTTGCCAACTCACGTTTATAACGTTTATAACGTTCTTAACGAGTTCAGCTGGTAATTAGGTTAAAGTTCATCAATAGTAACTTAAGAAGCTCTTGATGAACTTGTTACTTTCAACTCGATGAACTCATCAGGGGCTTAGATTCTCAGTTTCTTAGCTTCTTAGATTCTTCCCAGTTCGTGGTTCAAGTTGGTTACGGCAGATCCTCCCAACCTCCTTACTAAGGAGGTGCTTCGAATGAGTTATTCGAGGTTCGATGTTCTAAGTTCAAGGTTCTAGGTTCGAAGTTCGTGG
>CAZXFK010000051.1:0-8690 GCA_964640115.1 uncultured Gammaproteobacteria bacterium | reverse complement strand
ACCGATAAACGAGGCTAAAACTCCTCCAATCGCCAAAAATAATGTATTTTTCAACGGAGTTGCCTGAATATCTCCGCTGACATTTATGCCTCCGGAAATAACGAATAACGACCCCAGTAAAACTATAAATTGTACGTATTCAACAATCGCATGAGTAACATCATCGCCATGACCTTGCCCGATGCTGTAAACGGCCATAGGTACTCCAAAAGCCAAAGCTGTCAGTAATTTTACCCATATTTTTTCCCAAGCGTGTTTGGTTTTGCTGATAAGAGGCAAAATCGCAATACAAGCCAACAATCCCGCAAAAGGCAATACGGCAACCCAGCTCATTGGTAATCCTTTCTTGCTCAAATCTACATGTTATTTTTCGAATGTGCGTTAGCCTGCTCCGACACAACTATCGGAACAAAAACCGGCTTATTCCGATCGACCGTGGCAGATTATACTTTAGATATCAAAATTAATCAATTCACCATGAGCAATGGTATCTGGTATTGGGTCATTACAAAAAAATCCCGCAAGGGATTTTTTTTGGTAGCCCGTAGGGGAATTGAACCCCTGTTTTCACCGTGAGAGGGTGACGTCCTAGCCCCTAGACGAACGGGCCATGCAAACTTACTAACAAATTAAGAATTATGATTTAAGAATGAACGTGAACTATACCCAAATTATGAATTATGAATTAAGAATGAACGTAGCCTTCGGCATTAATATATATATTCCGAATATCGAGCTTTGCTCGATTCCAACATTCTTAATTCTTAATTCTTAATTCTTAATTAAGCTGCATGAGGCGCTAGCGAAACTTCGTAAGCCATTCCGGAGTCTGCCTTACAATCAATTCTTCCGCACGCAAAGGCTCGGCCATTAACTCTTTAACTACTTTTTCCATACGTACTCCTTGCGAACCTTTAACCAAAATCGCATCTCCCGGCCTGATAACTTCTTGTTGTAAATGATATCCGGCCTGCTCGCTATTTTCAAAAAACTTAACATTGCTTTCATTCATTCCATAGATGATTGCCGTATTGCCAATGATACGCCCTAGTTTACCACAACAAATCAAAAAGTCAACACCCGATTCCGCCACTTGTTTACCAATCGTCTCATGTTCTTTTTGAGTCAAATCTCCCAATTCCAACATATCACCCAAAACAGCTATTCTGCGTCCACCTTCAGTTACCGGAAAACGAACCAAATCTCGAATGGACGAAGACATCGCCTGAGGTTGAGCATTATACGTATCATCCAACAAAACCGTTCGTTTGACGCCTTTAATCATCCTGGTTCTGCCATTAGCACCTACATAACATTTTTCCAATTTTTCAACTGCCGGTTTTACATCATGATCCATACCCAAACAAAAAGCCAATGCCGAAGCCGCCGCATAAGCATGAGGTTCGCCAAATACTCCGCGCAGCAAAAAAGTAAAATCATGATATCCCATTACTTTTATTGAGATTTTTAATCCTGAATTATCAAAATTTTGAGAATCATAAATAATCTCAGTACCATCTATTCTCGACAAAGCTTCTTGGTTTTTACCAAAACCAATCGCCTCGCTTTTTAAACCCGAACGTGATTCCCAAGTATAAAAATCATCCGCATTCAGTATAGCTTCGCCATCAACAGGTAAAGCTTGCAACAATTTGCGTTCTTCTGCAACCGCAACCTCCACAGAACCAAAATGTTCAACATGTTCAGCCCCCATGGCTGTCATGATAACAACATCCGGCGGAGCGATTTTAATAAGATAGTCCAAATCACCCGGATGATCGGCCCCCATCTCCAAAACCAGATACCGCATCGTTAATTTTTTTAAACCCAAAGCATAACTCGTAGCGGTCAATAACAAATCCATCCATCTCAACAAATATCTTCCGGGCATGGGCTTTGCGAAAACGGATATTGGTAAACCTATTTCATTATTATAATTTTTTTGCGAAGTTCTGTATTCTTCAGATTTGAATAATCCGGACATTGCAATTTCCATTGCTTGACGCGTCGATGTTTTCCCTACCGATCCGCCAATAGCAACAACCAAAGGCCGATCTCTTAAAATCGCCTTCCGAGTGCACCATCCCAAATACCGCTCAAGTGATTTACGCATACAATCCTAAATTACGCTAAACCCAAAACTCCGTCAATAACTATAACCGTTATAACGTTATAACGTCATAACGTCGTAACGGTATAACGTCTTAACGTTGTAACGGGATCGGCGTAAGTTGCTTAGGGATAAACCTTGCATGTGACCCGAAGTAATACAAAGGGTTATGTTTATCTGCACTGAAATACCAGCGCGCCGTCTTAGTACGGATAAACACAAGGTTTATCCCTACGATACGTTGTTTGGCTAGTAGCTAGTAGCTAGTAGCTGGAAGCTAGTAGCTGGAAGCTTGCAGCTATCTGGCCGGTTTTATATTTAAATAATTCAGCAAATATTTGGCCATATCGCCAAAAATCGGCGCCGAGGTGGAAGCCGCCCATTTGGCTGTTTTGGGATTATCCAATTTAACCAGCATTACAAATTCCGGTTCATCCGCCGGTGCATATCCAACAAATGTGGTAATAAACTTATTTTCTTCATATCCGCGACTGCCTTGTTTTGCCACCTGTGCGGTGCCTGTTTTACCCGCAACCCAATAACCCGGAACTTGCGCCAATTTCCCATGCTCACCCTCTACCACCGAAACTAACATTCTGGTAATCGTTTGTGCTGATTTTTGAGAAATAACTTCTCCAACTATTTTAGGCTCCGTAATTTCACGAGTTCCATCCGCATGAATGATTTCTGATACTATATATGGCTTCATCAACTTTCCCTCATTGGCTAAAGCCCCAAAAGCGGCAACCAATTGCACCGGCGTAACTGTAATACCCTGCCCATATGATGCGGTAGCAGCAAAAATCTCCCCTTTGCTGTCCAATGATTTGATATCTCCGGCCGATTCCGGTCTTAAACCCACATCCGTACGTTCACCAAAACCAAACGCTTTTACATAATCCCGAAAAACAATCCTGCCTAATTGCTTCTGCACAAAAACCGATCCCGTATTTAATGATTCATCCAAAACTTCAGTCATGGTTTTTACACCATGAATCTTGCCGTCCGAATTGCGAATTTTAAAATCATCTATTTCCAAAAAACCAAAATCTTCATAAGTCGTATTGGGATTAACTTTATTTTCATTAATTCCTCCGGCCATGGTCATAGCCTTAAAAACCGATCCCGGCTCATAGGCAACAAAAGTGGCGGGATTGTTAAAAACCGCCACGTCCTTTACCTCTTTTAAATTCGCCGGGTCAAAATCCGGATAAGAACACATGGCCATAATGGCTCCGGTTTTTGAATTCATAATCACCATGGTTCCGCTGTCCGCCTGATAATGCAAAACACCTTGCATGATTTTTTCACAAGCCTGAAACTGCACGGATCTATCCAAAGTCAATACCACATCCGAACCGTTAACCGCTTCTTTTAATACGCTCTGTCCAAAAATAATCCTCCTACCTGCCACATCAGTCTCAAAAGATAAAGCTCCGGGTTTACCGGCCAATAAATCATCATACGTGGATTCCACCCCATAGCGCCCTTGCAAAGCGCCTTGATCATTCTCCGTAACCAAACCGATCACTTGCCCACCCATTTGTTTTTCCGGATACAATCTGGCGCGATTACGCGAAAAACCGATACCCTTTAAGTTTTTATCTTTAATTGCGGTCATTACTTCTTGCTCCACATCTCTATTTAACAGCTCGTATGGATCATCGCGTTTATCCAATTTGGCCAATAAATCCACATCCGTCATGCCCAATAATTCAGCCAAATCATGGGCCGCCACTACCGGATCCTCTATATTTTTTGGTTCAGCATAAAGCAACCACGAATCTCTATTTGCCGCTAAAGGATAATACTTGCCATCCAATGAATCTTTGATTAAAACCCTGCCTCTTTCCGGCAATAATTTAGCCTCCAGATCATGTTGCCCCGAAGCCAAAACTAGATAAACCGCATTATCCAAAATTTGAATTTTAGCTAATCTTAAAGCAATCACAAAACACAAAACCAGCATGGAAGCCGTTAAAAACAAAAACCTCCGACTCATGTCGTTTGTCTCTTTCTTTTCTCTCAAATAACTCTGCCTCACATGCACTATTATAACAAAGCCGTTAAACTCTTGCCATACATCAGCCACTAGCAACCAGCTACTAGCCACAAGCAAAAAAATACCTCTTACGTAGAGATAAACCTTGTTTTTATCCGTACTTAAAGAAGCTGGTAGCTAGTGGCTAGTGGCTCTAAGTAAGATATTTCCTCCCCTTAAGCTCGTCCGGTAAATAATCTTGATGGACGGGTTCTGTAAAATTGGGATTGTATTTATAATCTTTTCCATAACCTAAATTCTCCATAAATTTGGTTGGTGCATTACGTAAATGCAGTGGCACTCCAAGGCTCGAAGTCTCTCTCGCATCTTTCGCGGCTTGATTATAGGCTGTATAAAGTACGTTGGATTTTTGAGCTCTGGAGCAATATACGACGGCCTGGGCCAAATGCAAAGTACATTCCGGATAACCAATCAACTTTACAGCCTGCATGGCGGCTACTGATTGCAACAAAGCCTGCGGATCCGCCAACCCCACATCCTCCGAAGCGAATCTTACTATCCGACGTGCCACATAAATCGGATCTTCTCCGGCCTCCAACATCCTCGCCAACCAGTATAAAGCCGCATCAGCATCCGAACCTCTCATTGATTTATGCAAAGCACTGATAACATTATAATGTTCTTCACCGTTCTTATCGTACACCATTTGTGTTCTTTGAATAACGTCTTTTAGTACATTAACATCTATCCGTTTAATCTTTTTTGCAACCGTTGCATTGGCACACATTTCAAGAGTATTCAAAGCCGATCTCGCATCACCATTTGCCAATTGAGCGATTGCCACGACGGCTTCATCGACGATCGATAAATTCTCGATTCCCAACCCTCTCTCTTTATCACTCAAAGCTGTTTTAATAACATTTTTTAAATCAGACTCGCTCAATGATTTTAAAGTAAAAACTCTCGCCCTGGAAAGCAGAGCTTGATTAACTTCAAAACTGGGATTCTCTGTCGTAGCACCGATAAAAATTAAAACTCCTTGTTCCACATGAGGAAGTAAAGCGTCTTGTTGGCCTTTATTGAATCTATGTATCTCGTCAATAAACAATATTGTCCTCTTTCCCAACATCAACCGATCTTTTGCAATCGCCACTATTTTACGAATATCCTGCACTCCCGCCGTAACCGCCGATAAGCGCACAAAATCAGCTTTGGTTGTTAAAGCTATAACTTCCGCCAAAGTGGTTTTTCCGGTTCCGGGCGGTCCCCAAAAAATACAACTCGGCACTTTATCTTTTGCAATCAAAGCCCTGAAAGACGAATCAATTCCTGTCAGCTCTTCTTGCCCCAAAACTTCATCAAAACTCCTAGGCCTCATCCTATCAGCCAACGGTCTATAACCATCAAAACTCTCCGCATTTTGAACAAACAAACTTTTCTGCATACTAAAAAACACGTTATCACTTCATCCGAATAACGTCTAACAACCATACATAAGCTTCCAGCCACTAGCTACCAGCTGCTAGCTTCCGGTTCTTGGCATTAACTCACTCTAAATCTCTCTCTTAAAATAAGAGAGAGACTTGTTAACTAAGTTTACTTCTATAAAACCCCCTCTCTTGTTTGAAGAGAGGGGGCAGGGGGTGAGTTAATACCAAGTTCTGTAGCTATAAATTATCACAAACCCTCCGTTCGCAAGTCTTAAACAAGCGTTCGCAGAGATCTAAAGCTGTTTCATCGTATCCGGCACGGCCGGATTGGCAAATATTTTTTATTCGTAAACATTGATCATGGCAGACATCAGCTTGAATAACTGAATCCTCGTTAAGATCGCACGAAGCCTCCAGACACAGCTCATTTCCTTTTAAACACGAATCCAACACCCTCTCTTCATCTTCTACAATAATCATTTGCGGAGCAATCACTCTTTCAATGCAACCACCTAAAGAAATTGCGCAAGTATCTTGGCAGGAAATATTGACACTCGATCGATCACTGCAAGTTTGCGCGCATCCCAACATCTCTTCAGTACATACAATCGATAAATCTTTATTGATATTTTTTGGATTATTTTCGAGACATAAAACAAAAGAGTTTCGACATTGATTCAAACAATCCGCGCTTGCGTCGTCAAATCTATTAATTGATTCGACTTTTTCAATAAACCGCCCCAATTTCTCATCCAACTTTTCCAACTTCGTTTGCATAACTAACAAATCCGTATCTTGCAAAACAATATCCTGCCTCAGATCTTCCGCACTTGCCCACAAAGCCAAAGGCAACCCCACAACCAAAAACGTAACACACCCCAATCCAAACAAAAACAAACTCAAATAATTAGGAGTCTTTTTAACTTTATTCACTGAAATTTTCCTTTTTACAACCTTCCTCCTTTTAAGCATTCTTATATTATAACACACTATAAGTTTATTACGTTAATAACTTTAAAACTTGCAGATAATATAACTTCACAGCCATCAAATACAAATTCACGCTCAAATTTACTTGATTACTTAATGTAGAGATAATTATATACCTACAGTAATCAAGTTAATTAGGTTGGTAATCGGTTTGACAATCCCCCTTCGCCGTTGGCTACGAGGGACACGGTCAAGGTTCAGACAATAATCCGTTACGACGTTACGACGTTAGACCGTTACGACTATCCTATTTGATAAACATATATCTTTCTCCCTCTTTTACCTTTAGGGCGCCCTAGATCAATCACTTCTATTGGTTCAATATCCGGAAACATAAAATCACACGAAACTATCCTAACTCCGGGACGTAACTCTTTTTCCAGCTTTGGCAATAAACTTTTTAACAATCCGGGGAACAAGTACATGTAAACGTGGGTTGCATCCTTAAAATCATGTTTAAAAAAATTCTTATGTAAAAAACTGACGTCCGCAGAGTTTATCAGCTTTCTCAATTTCCATTTTGCCAATAAATACGGCGCCAACGCTTTATCGATTCCCACATATTTGACATTCGGCTCCACTTTGTAACAAGCCTCCAAAACCCTCCCATCTCCACTGCCCAAATCATAAACCACACTTCCCGCCTTTATATCCATTGTTTTTACAATATCCAACAATATCTCTTTAGGTATCTCCACAAACGGCGCTCTTGTCGCAAACAAACTCCACTGATATAAAAAAATCGCGCTAATGACTATAAGACAAATGACAACAATAACAATTTGCAGACTCAAAACAATCATTTCCATGCCCCCATTGTATGCCAATGCTACCCCCTTCGTCCAATCTTGCAATTCTAACCTCAACCTGATATAGTCTGCCCACTCCCTTTGGGATAAAGTTTATAACCCCGAAGAACTCATTTCATTCGTTTTCGGGGCAAACTGTTTATAACGTTTATAACAAGTTCAGCGGTTGCAGCGAATCCTCCCAACCTCCCAGCCATTCGACTGGGCAGGCTCTTACTAAGAAGGTACTCCGTTTAAACTATTGTTAGACGTTCAACATTCGTGGTTCGTGATTCGAGGTTCGTAATCCGACATTTATGATTCGATCTTTATTATTTGTTAATTGTTATTTGTTAATTAATTAGCTACGGGCTATAGCGCAGTTGGCTAGCGCGCGTCGTTCGGGACGACGAGGCCGTGGGTTCAAGTCCCACTAGCCCGACCATAAAAACACAGGAAACTGTGTTTTTTGTTAATTTACCATTTCCTCACAAACGATAGCCACGTCTTGCCGGTGACTGGTAGCTTGTAGCTGGTGGCTGATAAAGCATTGATGATTCTTCTCCCGCAGTATAAGATATTTTCATGCATTTTTGGGATGGGTATAAATTAAGAATCTTGATCTTATTAATAGGCTTTTTTGCTTGTCTAAGTCTGTCTTTTTTGACATTACAAGCCAATGCACAAGTAACCGAACTAACGGGAAACAGCACAGAGAATCTAATTGCCCCCGGCATCAACGTTGAATCCAACGGAGCTGTCGAAAACACAAACGATCGATCCCGTTACGGCGTTTACGAACGTGCATTGGTTAAAGCCATAGATCAAATTGGCGCACAAACCGATAACGGTGCCGCTTTAAAATTCAATTACACAATTCAAATAATCTCCGGTGAATACAAAGATAAAACCTATACGGTCAACGGACAAGAAGGCTTGGGCAAAATCCGCCCTCATCCCGGTGATACCATAATGGTTTTTTTGCAACCCGGGGGTTCTGATACCGAACCGCAAATATATCTCGAATCTTATGACCGCAAAAATCTATACTTGGCTGCTTTTACGGTATTAATATTCATCTTACTGTTTTTTTACGCGGATGGAACTTCTTACTTATCGTGTTTCTATCAATTACTCTCTTAAGTTCAATTACATCATTAATATTACAAGGCTGGCGCAAAACCACTTTACTTACAATCTCTTCAACCGTTTCCGGTACAATGTTGGTCGCTGTTATTACCGCAATCATAGCCAAATCAATGCACATGCAAGCATCTCTTGATAATATGGCCGCATCTTTACTTGGCAATCATCCAACCATCGATCCAAATAATCTGATTCTCATTGGATTTACTTTGGCTTGTTTTGCC
>CAZXFK010000050.1:0-8917 GCA_964640115.1 uncultured Gammaproteobacteria bacterium | reverse complement strand
TGGCATTTTAAAAGCCCCCGCTCTTGCCTCAAGAGAGGGGGAAGGGGGTGAGTTAAGCCATTACGACTATTTTTCAGATATGTTATAATATTTGCATTATGCACCAACTTTCAGATTGGATGCCTCAAACAGAGGAGGGACAGCTTTCCGTGGATGTTTATCGCGAAGGCGATATGCTGATAATTCGTTCGCTTGTCGCCGGCACCGAACCCGATGATATCGATATCTCGGTTCATGGAGATTTGTTAACCATTCGCGGTAAACGCGAACATAAAAAAAGCGAGCAAATCGATGACTGGTTTTATCAAGAGTGCTATTGGGGCTCTTTCAGCCGATCCATTGTTTTACCATACCACGTAGCTTCCGATGCCACCGAAGCCAAAATCAAAAATGGCATTCTCGAGGTCCGCATCCCCATCCGCAAAGAAGGCAAGCAAGTCAAAGTCCGCTGGGAAAAGTAAAAAACAATCGAATTTCGAACCACGAAATTCGAACCACGAACTTAGAACCTCGAACTTGGAACTTGGAACTAGGGACTGGGAACCCTCCTTCGCTGACCCACTTCGCTAAAGCTTCGAGGGTCATGAAGATTTGGTGGGCGAGCTGGGCATAGCTTACACGAAGCACCTCTTTAGTAAGGAGGTTGGGAGGATCTGCCGTAACCACCTAACTCTTTACAAACGTTATAAACGTTACGAACGTAGGTTTGTAATTTTATGCACAACCAAGGCGCAAAATGCGTTCTTTTTTGGTTGTCGGTATGATATGATTAGTACGCATCTATGCAGGATGAAAACGCAACAGAAAGCGGTTCGATTCGGATGCGCTGGAAAAAGCTAAGCACAGAACAAAAACTCGCAATTATCGCTTTGGTGATAGGTGCAAGTTTTGTTTTTGTTATTTCCGCTTTGCGGGTTCGTCACGGGGTCTACGCTCCTTTCCTGGTCTCTGTGTCCGATTATCAATCCAAACGTGACATGCTTAAAGATCCGATTGCTGAAAACGAAGCCCTGCAAAAGCGCATCGATACGGATGGCGATGGTCTTTCGGATTGGAGCGAGGTGAATATTTACAAAACTTCTCCTTATCTTTGGAGCACGGCCGGCGATAATATTCCCGACAACGTAAAAATCGCCAGCGGTGAAAATCCTTTATGCAAATCAGGTGAAGATTGTGCCGTTGGCGCCCTCAACCTCAACTTGGCGACCACATCTTTACCTTACGATATCAATACCAATCAAGATACATCCGGTTTGTTAAACGATGTATTAATGGGCGTTTCTCCGGGTTCCGGCTCTTATCAAGATGCGGCCGCCGGCGCGGGTGTTGATTTGGAAACCATGAAAAGCCAAATTCCAACTGATCCGGCCGTTATCCGCAAAGCCATTTTGGAAACCGGCAAAGTCACCAAAGAAGATTTGGATAAATTTTCCGATCAGGATTTATTAAAACTAATGAACGAGGCCATGCTCGAACTGGAAACCGAACTCGAAACCGAACAGCAACAAAACAATCAATAAATTTATATGATCAGTTTGAATTTTAACGGAATCAAAAAAGTATCGGCAGTTCTTGTGGGGATTTTTTTGGTCTTGGTAACCGGTATTTTTGTCGTGCGCTCCGCTTTTGCTGAAACTTCTTTACCTGCAGACCCAGCTCCTCCGCCACAACCACCGAGTGTTGGCCCATGTTTTGATATTCTTTGGACTGTAATTAAAACACCAGGCATGTCCCAAAATCAAGATGTACTAATGGCTGAGTATAATCATTGTATGCAAACATACACTGTCGCATGGAATACTTGGGAACTCACAGCTCGTGATTATTGGCATCGTAGGCAGGCGCAGATTTCTCAAGGCACGGAGTTTAAAATAAAAATTGCGGCTATGGGTGCTTTTTTGGATGCTTTATCATACATGAGTACTAACTTTGCTTATGATACAGCTAACAAAATCTTGGGTGTAGATCGTCCTGATGGTAAACCCGCTTTTTGGGAAGATGATTTTGGTACTTGGTTGGAATATCATGCCGATCAAGCCTCCGGAGTATTTTTTGAACATTTTGATACCATGGCCGAATTAAGCGCTGACTTTGGTAGTGGTAATCAAACTAAATACGGTTTCACTACACTTTGTAAAAAACCCAGTCCTTTGGATATTCGTTTGGCATTGGGCATCGGCGACATGGGGCCTTTGGATGGCGCCCAATGTACTGTTTCGGCCATGCTGGATAATTTTGAAGCTGTTGCGGACATGGTTGATTCGGGCGAGGCTTTGCAAATGCATAAGGTTGCTTTTGAGCCGTATGGCAATGATTTGCATGTTGGCTTGGAAATACATGCTAATTATATTGATGCGATTTTGAAAGAGAAGGAAAGAGCTAAGCTTTCACGTATCGAGTCTGAAGGCATGGTGCCAATTATCGATAAAGTTACTAAGCGTATCAAGTGGCCAAGCATGTTCGCCAATGAAACAGTGCGTAATCTTGAACCGGTAGAGATAGCTAAAATTAACGCAGATAAACAACAAGACTACATGATAACCGCTTTTTGGGAAGCTGGTATTGAGGGTGTTGGCATATTAACCATATCAACTTTTCTAAACCGTTTGGCTTTCGGCTTGCTTGAAAAGATTTTTAATCCGGATACTGCCGTGGGTGTGGCGGTTGGCGGTGCGACTCGCTATCTCATCACCTTTGGTGAATTAAGCAACGTGGATGCCACCGGCGAAATGCAAAATTATTTTGAACGGCAGGCTTTTGCCAAATCTTTGGGTGATTTTATTATTCCCTCTTACTTTACTCAAGAAGATAAAGATCTTATAACCGAGCTTTCCTCATGCCCCCCATTGCGCGGAAAATGGAATTGCGCCATGGATCAAACACTGGCAACCGCCATCAAACTCGGTGCGCGCGAAGGTGCTTTAACCATCGGCAAAGCTTCGGGCGTCGGTTCCGAAAATGCAACTTTTTCACCCAATGCGCCCGGTTTGAATCCCGATTGGGAGCTGATTCCCGAAACCGATATTGTCAATAATACAGATCCCTCTTGTTATCTGCGAGCATATTGCGCGGGCAATCTCAAAAAATTACGCTTGGCGCGTATCTTGCCGATTGGTTTTGAGATGGCCGCGAACTCTCCTTACAACATCAAACATAACGGCAAATATGTAATGCTCGGCACTGTCATAAACGGTTATTATGATTGTAATGAGGAAGGCAAGATGGATAAAGATCATCCATGGTGTCACCTCATCGATCCGAATTGGATTTTGGTCGCGCCTCGTTATCAGTGCCGTACCAAAGGTTTTGGAGATACCATCATGCCCGAAATCGGTACTCGCCAAGAAGAATGCGGGGATATGGTTACTTGTCTCGGCACCAATCAATCCGGAGAGTGCGACAAAGGTTATGGCTATTGTCTCGCCGAACGTCCGGTCTACAAATTTTCTGCTCCGGAATGTTCGGAGCAATATGCCTCTTGTCGTACTTATACATCATCCCAAGGCCAATCTCTAAGCGCTTTACGCTACACTTTGGATCGCGGAGCTTGCTCCGAGGAAAGCATTGGTTGTATGTGGTTTGCTTTGGATCGTTACGTAACCTCAACAGCTTCTCCTGATGGCCTTTGGGTCGGCAATCTTACTCAAGGCCCTCGCGTTTATTTGGATGGCGGAGCCGAGCCTTGTTCGGCCGAAGGCTGTGTTAAAGTACTCGAAGTCAAAGCGGGCGAACCGGCTTTAAACTTAATCAACAACAGCTCGTTCGAGCAACTCATCCAAGAAGAAAACGGCACGGATTTTATCATCCGCGGATACAACGGTTGGAATTTCGCCGGCCAATGCACCACCGGATATGAATTGCAAGAAACGGGAACTGATTCTTATTACGGTGGTAACTCATTAAAAGTTTATAGCGGTGTAACGCAAAGCGAATACTGTCAAAAACCGCTTGGCGCAACCCAAGAAATCAAACTCGAAGCCAATCGCAACTATACTTTAAGTCTGCACGTTCGCTCTGCGCTTCCTTCGGCTGAAAACGGAGCTTTCTTCTACGTTTATCAAGAGGATGATGCCAACAAGACTCCCTTGGCGGTTCCGGCTGTTTTTGAGCAATGCGGTAATAACAATGCAACCAATTTGGTCAGCTTTGATCAGTCCGCCATTACCGAGGAATGGACCCGTCAGGTGTGCCAATTTGTCAGCCCCAATCAAAAGGGCTTGGTAATGGTTCTTAATCTGCAAGGCGAAACGTTTTCCGATTTATATTATGATGCCGTTCTTTTGGAAGAAGGTGAGTATGTCAATGATTATGTCGAAACCGTTGCTGATTTGGATGAGGCTTACATAAAAATCGCACCTGATGAATATGCTTGTACCGGCAACGACGAAACCGATCATCCTTCATGCAAAAACTTTGCTCGTGTTTGCCGTGAAACCGAAGTCGGTTGTCAAGGCTACATGGACGTTGAAGATCCTTCGGCCCCCGAAATTCCGGCCATCTTAAGTCCGCGTGATTATTGTCCCGGAATTTGTGCCGGTTATGGCGAGTACCGCAAATTGGCTTCGGCTTTCGATTTGGTCGAAGATTTGGCCTATCCTCAATTCAACGATCCTGATGACGCGGGCACGGCTTACATTATTCCCAGTCAGTCCCAATCATGTTCCGTGCAAAATATCGGTTGTGAACCTTTTACCAACATGAGCGCGGCCGCTTCCGGAGGTGAACAAATCGCTTACTTCAATTCATTGCGTTCTTGCCAATTACCCAACGAACTTTCCCGTACTTACTTTACTTGGGAGGGCTCGGATCTAACCGGCTACGAACTGCGCACATGGGCATTGATTTCCGAATCCATAACCGAAACCGGTCCCAAGATTTTGCTTAAAGGAGCTCAATACGGCGATATCAAAGATCCCAATACCTGTACCGAAGATTTGTGGAAGTCGGGCTCGGATCCGGATTGCCGTCAATTTTACGACGAAGATGGAGATGTTTATTATCGTTATTATTCACAAACCGTCAGTTCGGATGCGGCTTGTACATTATTCAGAAAAGATGATTCCACGGCCGCCGATTGTACCATGACGGGCGGTCACGAATTCGTGGCTCAATCCGGTTCGTGTATGTATTACGCTTTACCGGAACAGAGCTCATCTTGCCCGGCTCAAGCCGGAGGTTGTCGTGCCTACATGGGCCCCACCGGCCGCAATGCGGTGCAGGTTTATTACGAAACATTCATGTCCGATGAAAGTTTGACCGGTTTTCAATCCACGGCCGGCTCAACTCTTTCCCGTTCCGAAGAATCCGTGCTGGTCGGTGATTATTCTTTAAAGATCGATTCCGCTTCAGGCTCTCCCGTACAGGTTGAGCGCATAATCCCAATCAATTCCACCGGTACTTTATATCGCATTTCCTTCTGGGCCAAAGCTTTAAATCCTGTCGATACTTCTATCAGCGTCAACGGCCAAGTCGTTGGTACTTTCCGGCCGGGTGTCATCTGGCAGCGTTTCGAGTTCGGTCCATTCCAATCATCAAGCGCGGAGCCGGTTGTCTCCATTTCCGCTCCGGATGTCATGGGTACTTTGTTTATTGATACCGTTAAGATGGATCAGTTAAACGATGTGCGCTTTTTGGTTAAAAACAGTTGGGTGATTCCCGCGACTTGCGACATGACTCCCGAAGAAACTCCGGAACCGCGAGCCATGCTTGGTTGCCGCGAGTATACCGATCGTGCCGGCAATCAAATTTTCGCCAAGAGCTTTAGCAGTCTTTGCCGCGCCGACAGTATCGGCTGTAAAGCTTTCGTTGATACCCGCGGAATGCCTCGCCCCTACAGCGAAACCCGCACCATCACCGGTACCGATACGCCCAGCCAAAGAAATGACGGCGATGCCCGCGCTTATGAAAATCAATACATCGGCGATTGGTCTGTTACCTCTCCGGCTTGGCGTTATTATTATGCCATCGACGATTTTCGCGCCCGTTGCGACGAGAGCCAAAATTCTTGCCGTGCTTTCGGTAAACCCGTTTTTGCACAAAATCGTTTATCTCTGGAGCCAACCGATTATACTGTTGACCCCAATGATACGGTTGTTCTGCAAACTCAAAATGTCATTTACGAATTCCAAACCGTTCTGCTTAAACACGATTGGGATGCTTACTATAAATCCGATACTTCTCTAAACCTTGCTTGCCGTAAAGATGAACTGCATTGCGATAGATTCCAATCCGGCAATGTAACCGAATACTTCCGCAATCCGGGTGAACACTCTTGCGAATGGCGCGACGGAGTGGCTTTAACCGCCGATCCTGCCATCGGCATTTATTCCAACAGCACCTTCAGCGGTTGGTTCAGAGTCGGAACCGATATTCCTTGCTATCCCGGCGACAACACCCAATCTCCACCCAAATCTCCCTACCTCAAAGGAGGGGATACCTTTGGTGCCTACTTTACAGCCGAAGATCCTTACTCAGGTTGGGTTGGTCATTGTCCGGTAAATCAAAGCGAATGCACCGAATTCATCGATCCTAACGACACTTCCGATCCTTCTCGCCCGTTTGGCCGATCTTACTTCCTCATCAACAGCCGTCAACTCGACACACGTTCTTGCGGAGGCCAGGCCGATCCTCTTTCGGGCTGTGTTTTATTCAACAACAAGAGCATTGGCGACATGCAAGCCAACAGCAAAGCCACATACCAAAAATCCGTGGACGAACGCGGTGCGGCTCAAACTCCGGTTGATTGTAAAAACGATCCCGAAAATCCTTACTGCAAAGTTTGCGTCAATTTCGCTCTCAAAGATCTTCCCGCCGGCTCCAACCCAACCACCCCTGGAGAACAATTCAGTTTGTTACAATTAAACGCCGTCAACACCCTCACATACGCCAAACAACTCATTGATTATGAACTCAAACTGGAAAAATCAGGTATTGTTTGCAGTACGGATGTTGATTGCATGTTCCCCGGCGACGATATATTCGCATCAGGTTCTGTTCCGCCAAATTTTAGCGGTTTTGCCGTCGGTTCTTGTGGCCGCAAAAACGATTCCAATGTGGTTATCAAAGTTCAACTTGATCGCGAATGCGCTCGTTGGATGGGTTGTCGTACCGGCGAAACCGTCTATGATCCGGCACAGCAAAAATACATTAACCAATGCAGTGAGTTGGAGCTTTGCGAAAAATCCGGATCCCAAAGTGAGGATATCTTCTGTTCCAAATTCACCAACCGCGAAGCCGAGGATTTCTTGTCACAAGGCCAATTTATCAATCTCGAAAATTACAGCGCGCGCCGTATCGGTTACGGATCCATGGATTATTCGGGCTATGCCATCCCCAATCAATATTTAATGCCCGATATCAAAGTTCGTTCCGTGGGCGCCGATATCATGCCCACTGTGGATTTACGTGAACAATATAAATTGGATAATCGTTTGGTCGCCGAAGTCTCCCTAACCAATCCCAATATCGTTGAAGTCGATGATCCGGCCGCCGGCTCCAGCCAGGTTTGCCGAGATCATGTCTTAATGAGCTGCAGCGGCTCCGGCTGTGATAATTATCAATGGTTTATCAGTCAAAATCTAGGCTCGATTTGCAGTACGGATGCTGATTGTTCCGAATTCTTAAATATCGGTGACGGTTACGATGTTCGCGGTACGTGCGGACTCTCGCTCTGCAAAGACACACGCACCGGTCGCTTGGGCTATATCGACGGTATCAAGAACGTTTGCGTTTTAGCCATCAACGAACCGCAAGCCATTTCATCCGCAGTCAGCGCTACGGCCAAAGATTTAAGCAGGGATATTGTAAATGTTTACAATTATTATACGGATGACAACATTTCCGCGCGCAATACGGCTTTGCAAAGCTTTATGCCCGCGCCCGAGTGTCAGCTTTACCCCGAGGCCGGGTCGCCTTTGCCTAACGAATATGTTGAAACTTGGAACATGTCTTCCAAACCTCCGACTCCGGTGAAAATGATATCCGGCTATGAAGGCGCCAAAGCCTGTCTGTATGGCGAAGATTGTTCGTGCTCTTATCGCAAAGTCCGTTACGGAACGGGCGCCGATCAATACTACTCGGTATACGGTCAATCTCCTTCCATCGGTATTTGTGTCGGAGGCAATACTCCGGGCAAAGCTTGTGTACCGGGAGGTTACATTCCCACCAATGCCAACAACGAATTGCTGGTCTCCATGCAGGTCAATAACCGGGCATTATCGGAACAAGCTTGCGATGGCGGTACGTGCCAAGCCATTCAAGACGTTGTGGTTTTGAATGGTCGTTACGGTTACTGCTTGGAACGCGATAAAAGCCGTGCCGGCAGTGCCAATCAAATCAGCGCGCCGTGCTTAACTTGGAGCCCGCAAAATGTTATCGGCGGTCAATATGATGTAACTCATTACTCACCAACCGCCGGTTATCTTCCCCCGCAAGGCAGTGGAGAGTATTTCTGTGCCAGCGGAGCCAATGAGCAAACTCTCAAAACCCCTCGAGCCGAATCTTGGCTGGATTGGTACGATGATTATCTCGGCTCTTGGACGGGTCCCGATTTCTGGAATCCGGGCAATTTGCGTCAACTTGGCTACTCTCGCAACGATGTTTGGTATTACAATCAAGGTGATTACAATAATACGGCCATCGACGGCGCAACCAATCGCTACTCTCCATCCACGCCAATGTTGGATTGCATTAAACACGATGAAGAGAGCAAGGGTGCCGCCAGTACGGCCTTGCGTTGCGATACTTCGGATTTGGGCAATGTCATGAAAGCCGGGGCCACTCAAAATCTGCGTTTCGCTTGTCGCAGGGCCTCGGTTTGCGAAGGCGTCGATGTTGCCAAGCATGATGTTAATAATCGTGTCGATGCCAATCCCAATGAAGGCCGATGGATTATGACGGGGGATGCCATAAGCAACTC
>CAZXFK010000049.1:0-8990 GCA_964640115.1 uncultured Gammaproteobacteria bacterium | reverse complement strand
ATCCCGTTCCGTTGGCCCCGAAGCTATAACCCGACCCGTTAACCCCATGCAACTGGCTTCGCGTCTGCAAGCGGATCAGCAACAGTCACGCATGGATAATGCTCCGGGCACGGGACCAACCCGCGAAGAAATGTTAGCTGACAGCGGAACCGGCGGTAATCAAATATTAGGAGGACAATTTGATCCGTTACAAGGCCAAGGCTCTTTTGGTCAAGAAGCCAAAGCTCCGGGTTCCATGTCCGAATCAACTTCATCCGACACCGATGAACGCGGAGGCGGCCCCATGATGTCTGATTTGGAGCGCCAACGCGCCATGCAATTGAACCAAGCACAAATGTCGGCAACCGCAGGTACTGCCGGTATGGCCGGTGGTGTTATGGGCGGTGCTGAAGACGAGACACGAGGTCAAGCGGATCAACGAACCGGATCAACCCAACAAGCAGGCCAAATCACCGAAGAAACTCAAGAAACCACGGAACAAACTCCCGCCGGTCAAAAACCATCCGGAAAAAGCGGTTCCGATATCCAAACCGCTCAAAATATCGCGGCCGCCATGCACATGGATAAAACCGCCAAAGCCTTGGCCGCGGCGCAGGCTATTAAAGGTAACATTGATGCCATCCGCAAAGTGCAAAAAACAGCTCAAGCTTTTTGGAATATCATCAAAGCCGGCGAATTGGCGGCCGGTGTTTCCGTCATATCTCTTATCGTGCTTATCATAACGGCCAATATCCAGATGATTAATAAATACACATTCAAAAACCGCATCATCCCGCCAACATTTTTAATCGAAGACGCGGCCATCATTTGCACCAACTGCGCCTTATGCGGAGCTTCATGCATATCAGTAACCGCCATGCCTTTTATCATGATACCTTTAATCGGAGCTCTTATTTTATTATCCGCATTCTTTAGTTTGGATATGCTGGATATTTTGGATTTGGGTATCTTTTAATGATTGATTAACCGGCGCCAAACCTATATAATAAACTCATACCCAAGCTCATATGATTTCCATAACCGAAGCGCAAAAAAAAATCCTTTTTATAGTATTTTTTGTTACTTTTACAGTTGGTACCGGCTACGCTCTATATTATTTCTTTTTCAAACCCTTACCGGTACCGCTTGCCGAAACCGGCGAATCGCCCGCTGCCTACACCGGTTCTCTTTCTCCTTCCGGGGATCGCGCCCCCGGCCTACCCCCCGCTTCTACCGGATCTGCCGGCTTGCCGGTAGCAACTCAAACACCCGGCCAAACCGAAGCCTCCACGGATTCTGATGTCTTAAGATCTCAAGTTACGCAAGCTTTAAGTCTCGCCAAAAACGGTACTCCCCGCTATTACGATCCTCTTGATGGCAGATTTTATTATCTTACCGAAGACGGTCAAGAACAAAGGCTCTCCAATCGTCAATTTTTAAACGTGGAAACCATAAACTGGTCGGCAGTCAGTAATCAAGCCATTTTGGAATTTCCGGATGGCAGCAATATCTATTACAATTTCGACGAAGATCGCCAAGTAACACTATTACAACATTGGGAAGATTTTAGTTTTTCTCCGATAGACGATAAAATCATAGCCAAAAGCATTGGCTTGGATGAACGTAACCGCTTTTTGGTTGTCGCGGATGCCAACGGCAATGAAGCTACGGCTTTATATGAGCTTGGTGCCAACGCCGACAGAGTTATTCCCAGCTGGTCGCCCAATAACACTGTTGTTGGATTTTCCAAAACCGGTGATCCTTTACCCGACGGCGGCGAAGAAATTCTTCTTTTAGGCAAAAACCACGAATCCTTAAAGCCCCTCAAGGTCGCCGGTAAAGGATTTTTGCCATCATGGTCGCCAACCGGCAAACAATTGCTCTACAGCATTTATCACGAACGCGATAATTACAAACCCATGCTCTGGATTTCCGATGCTTCGGGTGCCGAAGTCGGCCAAAACCGCCGTCGTTTAAACATCAATACTTGGGCCGATAAATGCGTTTGGAATGATGAACAAACCATTTATTGTGGAGTTCCCGTTGCTCTTCCGGATGGAGCTGGTTGGGATCGTAATCTCGTCTCCTCGGTTTCCGATGATATTTACAAAATTGATTTAAAAACAGGCGTAGCGCAAAAAATCAATCAAACTCCTTTGGCCCGCCCCATAAACAGTCCTCAACTCAATTCCGAACAAAATCAAATCATCTATACTGATACCATAACCGGCCATTTATACAAATTCGATCTTTAAGCTATGCAAATTCACTTCTCCGCACAAAAAACAGCCACGTTGATAATCATCTTCGCCATTGTTATATTTGCCGGTTCAGCCGGGTATACTTGGTATAAAACTTCAACCGAAACTTACATTGCCGGTGCGCCTCCCGCCGATCTCATAAACGAGATTCCACCCAAATCCGTCCCTTACAATCAAATCAAACCTCGAGCTCTCACTCCTTATGATGCTTTCTTGTTGGGCTCGGCAACTTCCTCTTATGGTTTAGTTTTTTACGGAGACTATACCAATCCCGCATCCAACGCTTTACTCATCGAACTCATTTCCAAACTCCTCCCTTACGAAGATTTGATTCGTTTAAACTGGCATTATCTGCCCGAAACCACCAAAGATGGAGATATGGGCTTTGAAGCCGCCATCGCATCCGAATGTTCGCGCTTACTCGAACCCAACTGGCCATTGCATGCAGTGCTTATAAAAGAAACCGATAAAACCCTTAACCGCTCACGCTTAAGGCAACTCGTGGAAAATCTTAGCATGGATCCGGAAATGGTTAACGCTTGCCAAAACAATACCGCGGTTCGCGACAGCATCAAAACAGCCATACAAACAGCCAAAGGTGATGGTATCGATAAAGCTCCTTTTATATTTGTTGGCACAGAAGCCATTCCCGCCACCGAGGCCAATGCCGAAAAAATCATCAATGCTCTTAGAAATTACATCAAAAATTGATTCAATTTTTCAAAACAAACGCCAAACTTCGTTTTTTGCCAAAGCGCTGTTATTTATTTTTATATTTTTTACTCTTTCTTTTCCGATTTTGGCAAATGCCGCCTGCTGTATCTGTCAGCATCCTCAAGTAATAACCGGAATAGTTTGTATCAGCAAAGAAAACACATCCTGCACCAATTTGGGATCTCTAAACGACGAGCTGAAACCCGCAACCTGCAAAACCGAAAACAACGATGCCGCCTGCCGTTTGGTTAAAGACGGCGGTATTTGCGTTAATAATCCCAATACAACCGCGGCCGCATTCAAACTAAGCGAAATCCTGCCCCAAACATCCGCCCCCGCAGCCCCGGCATCTCCCGCACCGGCAACCGAATTCAAACCCGTACTGGTAAACTTAAACGTCGCCATCCCCGGAGCCGATTTTTCCAATCCCACGTTACAACAAGGCATGCTTTCGATTCCCTACCTGGGCCAGTATATCCAAGCTTTTTACAAACTCCTCATGGGCATCAGCCTTATCGCGGCCGCCATCATGATTGTCTATGGAGGTTTTCGCTACATAGTATCCGCCACAACACCCTCAATCCAAGCCGGCAAACAAATCATAATCGACGCCTTAATGGGCTTGGTTATAGTTATAGGAGCATATGTAATCTTAACTAACGTTAATCCCAATCTCACTCAATTCGGAAGCTTAACATTGCCGTTTGTAGAGGAAAAACCCATGGAGTTTCTAAGTCCGGAAACGCACAATGCTGCTGCAAGCGGCAGTAAATTTTTCAGCGGTGATGAAAACGTCGCGCCTGAAGAAATTTTTAAAAAAGCTAAAGAAGTCGCTCAAAAGGAAGGAGTTGATCCCTGTATCGTTGAAGCAATTATCAAAACCGAATCCTCAGCCAAACCGAATGCCATAGGACATGATGAAAATTTTGCCGTAAATTTCAAAAAACAACAAAATGTTACCATCCCACAATCAAGAGCCGAATTTTTAAGATCCAGAAAATATTTTTCCGGCAAAATCTTTAGTGCGGATCTTCCAATTATGCCTCCTGTTTGTGACAAAATATTTAAAGATGGTCCGCAAAAAGGACAGGTAAACCCTGACTACCCCAAATGTCGCGAATTAGCGGGCACTGATAATGGCAAACCCATAATGCCTCTTAATGATGATGTTTTTGATCCTTCCAAACCTGATTACAATCTCGATAAAAGATTCAGTCATGGCTTTGGTCTTAGCCAGCTTACAATATTTCCTAAAACACCCAAATGCGATGGTCACTGGAGCATAAAAATCAGCAATACCTGTTTTACAGCGGCAGATTTATTGACCGTGGAAGGAGGTATAATGGCAATAATTAAAAATCCCGTTATACAAAAAAATAAAAACAACCCATCAGAAGCATTTTGGGGATATATAGGAAAGAGAAAAGGAAACGAATGGTTGCATCAAAAAAAGATGACCGCTTATCAAAATTGCATAAAATAAAATTATTCATTCGCAAACATCCAAACTTCAGGATTATCCAAACGCGGCTTCAAAATTTTGGTAATGGGCGCATAATCCCCGCACTGATCGGTCAAGCACCTTTCCCTGATTCTTGGGTTATTTTTTATATCACCATCAAAAATCCAAGCGATACCTTTTTTACTTTCATGCCAACCTAAAAATATTTGGGAGTGCATGCCATCACATTCCGTATTCCCACCATAAGTATAAAACCAATCTCCCGCCTCTAATTGATCCGTTATACTTCTTGGGTATCCACTAATATTACTACGAAAATAATTTCTTACTAAACTAATAGCATCCTTCTGAGTTATTCCACATTGACCACTCGGTCGAAAACTATCATACCACTTCTGCGCCTGTTTTAAATTGGGAGCAATATTTCTTTTGGGATTTCCATCTCTTGCCGCATCTCCCTTCTTTAAACAATCCTCTGAGCCCGCACACCTTCTGCCGTATGCCCACATGTAATCATTATTATTAATACTGGGGCCTGATGTAGGACCTGTATAATAATTTTTTGCCGGAGTGCAAATACCGCCCTTCACTTCTCCATTTATCCCTGCCGCCATCCATGTACATAATGCCACATTACCGCAATTACCTAAAGAGATTTTACAGTCATTAAGATATTCGGCTGCCTGTCTTACCCTTGAGGCAAAATCCGTTCCATTGATACTTGATCTTATATTATCTATTAATAAATCTTTTTGAAGCGCCATTATCGCACGACATTTACCCATATTTATTGGATTAATCGGCTCAACTTCCGGATCTTCGATAATGGGACCGCTGCCCCAAATACCATCTGTTACGGTAGGCTTAGTCTGTAAAGAATGATCCGCGATAATAAATTCATCTCTAACAATTTCAGGCATGCTCAATGATTGCATTTGTAAAGTGTTAGGATTGACATTCATTAATATTGCATAGGTACCCAATATAATTACCAAACCAACAAGAGCATCCGCAATTTTTTGCTTACCGCTTTGAACTTGCATGCCTGTTGCGCCCAAAAGATATAAATACCCCCCGTATATTATGATTATAGCTGTTGCAATCAAACCTATGCCAACAATATATTTATAAAAAGTAAATATATATACCGCCAAAAAAGGAACCGAAAGCATTCCTGCACTTTCCGTTATTTGAAAATCTTTAAGATCCAATCCCGGTATTTGAACATTAAATCTAGGAACGACGTAATTTCTTTCAAAAGCTTGCGCATCGAACGCGTACAAAAAAGAAAAGAATAGAAAAAATACAAAAAAATACTTTATAACAAACTTGTTTCTATTTAATTTTTCAAAAATAAATTTTAACATAATTTCTTCTTGTATATATATACCGCTATTCAGCATGTTGCATTGGGGGCGAAATGTACTCACTTACAACATCGGGAACATCTGGGTCATAAGCATCCGACATTTGATCATTAACAGCTTCGCCACCTTCTATACCCATAATTGTTGAAGTAGTCGGTTCTGAATAATCCATACAACAACGAAAACCGTTTTCAAAACCTCTCCAGCCCATAGAATGCCCGCCACCCCAAATATTATTACATGTTGGCTGAGCACTTATTGTTCTTTTATCACCATGTGCTATCGGACTCCAATACCAATTCATCCATCTAAAATTCTTATTATTTAAGCCATCATAATTTTTCGCACTTGGAGCTATACCTCTTAATTCATTCAAAGATTTTCTTTCCGCTAAAACTATCTCTTGAACATTGCCAATCATATCAAAAACACCCTCATCTGTTTGACATCTGACACGACTGCCGCTTATTTCAACCGGGGCATTCATCTCCTCTAAAAATTTCTTCGCCGCATAATAAGCTTCTCTGTATTTTTCATCCATTAAAGCCGAGTTTAACTGTTCCGGTACCCAAATGCTGGCTTCTGCCATATAAGGATAATATTTACCGAAATCTTTACCCAATATCTGATCCCTATATTTAATTAAACTGAGATTATCAGGATTATAAGAATCATAATTACATGGGGCTGGTGGATTATCTGTTTTTCTAATACTCATTCCTTGCCTAACCCAAACACCTGGCGTAAAACTCGTTGCGTCTTTGATGCCCCACTGATTAGTGCCTGATGGTCCCCGACAAGCTCTTTGCCATTCAGCTTGAGTGCAAAGACGTTTGCCATGCATGTCACACCAATAAGCGGCTTCAATATTTAACATGCCAACTAAAGGCTTCACGCCTGCTCTATTTGGAGCTTCAAACTTATCAATACAGAATGTTGGCACGGATACTTTAGTAGCTGTCTTGTATTCTTCAGTATAAGGTATTTTAATCATATTACCCGGACACACCCCTTGCGCTACGGCTAATCCATGAGAATTTCTAACAACTGATTCAGGAGGAATGTATACCGCCGTAACAGGTTCATCACTACCAACATTCACAGAACTGTATGCCGGCAAACTATAATTCCATTTTATGGTAGCGGCTTCCTCAACCAATTTTCGCCCCTGCACCGGATCTTCAGGCCAATCATTTTTGCCGACAATAACCACCTCCATGGTTGGATTGGTTGTCGTATTTGGATTTATCATCGATAAAATCACAACACTGGCCAATAAAACACTCAAACCCAATACGGCATCTTTAATCTTTTCTTTCGCATCACTGATTTTTGCTCCCGTACTGCCCAGAATATACAAAAAACCTCCATAAATTAACATCATGGCCGCAGTTATCAAACCAATACCGATTAAATATTTATGTAAAGCGTATAAATATATTGCCAAATAAGGAACCTGCACTTTATTATCTTTTACTATCAGCTCGTCTGGAAAAGAAGCACCCGGGATCGGTACTCCTAAAACAGGCATAGCGGCTTTTTCAGTGGCATTTTCTTTATCATCTTCATTAGCCGCAAAAAAATCATTATCAATCTTGGTATAAACAAGCGGTTCATTGGAACAACGCGCGGCCGGTTTGGTATTTATTTTATAGCATGAATCATTGTTCAAATTGGAACAAGTGACATTAAATTTTTGATCAGTCTGTTTATTTATCTCATTTGCGGCAAAAGAACAATTTTTTGTGCTGGGTACGGTTACACAAAAATCAGTTTTTCTGTTTTCAGCACCACATTCACAACAGTTAAAAGTAATCGCATGGCCTTGCCCGGGTATTAATAAGAAAAACGCAACAATTACAATAAAACGAATCAACATATTCAAAACAAATATACCATAAAAACAGTCAAAGTGTTAGCCTGTATCATCAATAAATATGGCGCAAAGCGTTGATATGTGCAATTATAGTAATTAATTACTATGCCCAAACCCACTCCTATCCACACCTGCTCCAAATGCGACGCTCAATTTCCCAAATGGTCCGGTCGTTGCGAATCTTGCGGCGCTTGGGGCACTATCGGCAAAGAGGCAACTCTTCCACACGCTTCCGACGATTCAGCTTCCGAAATCAAAGCCTCCCCGGCCAAACCAACCGCCTTCACTCAACTTTCGACGTTAGAGGTTAGACGTTCGACGAATTTAACGGGTTTGGTAGCAATCGACACCATCCTGGGCAACAACCTGGTTACGGGCTCCGTGACGTTAATCGCCGGCGAACCGGGCATGGGCAAATCAACCATTCTTACCGAACTGGCTCTTAAAATGTCCGCCGTTGGCAAAAAAGTCATCTACGTCACCGGCGAAGAATCACCTTCGCAAATCAATCTGCGCATAAAACGTTTAACTCCAAAAACACCGGCAACATTGTTTTTCATGGAGGATACGGATGCCGAAACCATTTGCGCCACACTGGAAGCGGAAAAACCCGATCTGGCCATCATCGATTCCATTCAATCCATCAAAACAACTCTTGCGACCGGCGAAGCCGGCAGTATCAACCAAGTCAAAGCTTCGGCCGCGGTTTTAACTCAATCCGCCAAAAAAACCTCGGTACCGATTTTTTTAGTCGGCCAAGTAACCAAAGACGGCGATATTGCCGGTCCCAGAGTTTTGGAACACGTTGTGGATACTGTTTTAAATCTGGAAGGCGATCGCTTGCACCGTTTTCGCATTTTGCGTGTCATCAAACACCGCTTCGGCTCTACGGATGAGACGGTACTGTTGGATATGACCGAAACCGGTTTAAAAATCGTTCAAGATCCTTCGGCGGCCATAATCGAAAACCGGCCGACTTCCGCACCCGGATCGGCAATCGGCTGTGTCATGGAGGGTCGACGTCCTTTATTGGTAGAGCTTCAAGCCCTTGTCTCTCCGGCCGGATACAGCACGCCAACCCGCAAAGCCACCGGATTGGACGGCACTCGCCTCAACATGCTTTTAGCCGTTCTCTCACGCCACGCCGGCCTCAAAGTCTATGACAAAGATGTGTACGCTAACGCTGCCGGCGGTTTCCCTGTCCGCGATCCGGCCGCAGATTTGGCCTTGGCCGCCGCAATCTCAAGCGCTGTCGCGGGCAAGCCTTTAGACGCCAAAACAGCTTATTTCGGCGAAATCGGCCTCACCGGCGAACTTCGCCCCGTTGCCCT
>CAZXFK010000048.1:0-9174 GCA_964640115.1 uncultured Gammaproteobacteria bacterium | reverse complement strand
AATTCTTAATTCTTAATTCATAATTAGTATTTGGTATTTGGTATTTGGTATTTAATTCTCTACTCCCCATGTTCCGTCTCCGTAAGTGACTCCGCACGTTCTCGAAGCTCCGGATATTTTGCCAACATGGAATCAATCTCCATCAATTTAACAGCCTCATCGCGGGCTTTTTGCATAACCATGTAATCCTCCCAAGGTCGCACATGGCGAAAAATATTTTTTCCGGATTGTTGAGTGCCTAAAACATTTCCCGAACCCCTCATCTTCAAATCTTCTTCGGCAATTACAAAACCGTCATTTGTGCGCTCCATGACACGCAATCTATCCACCGAAACCGATTCATCGGTTGCAACCAAATAGCAAGTGCAATCTTTGTCCGATCTCCCGATTCGACCGCGCAATTGATGCAACTGTGCCAAACCGAATCTCTCGGCGCTTTCAATTAACATTATTGTTGCATTGGGAATATCAACACCAACCTCAACCACGGTTGTTGCAACCAATACATCCGCCTCCCCGTTTTTAAACGCATTCATGACCGTATCTTTATCCGCAGCATTCATTTTCCCATGAAGTGCCAAGATTTTAAGACTCTTAAGCACCCCTGATCTTAATCGCAAAGTTTCCGCCTCCACACTTTTTGATCCCAATTTATCCGAAGGATCTATAAGCGGACAAACAATAAACGTTTGTTCATCGCGAATTGCCGAGTCCATAATGGCTTTATAAGCCAAATTACGACCCACGTCCCCTACTAAAACATTGGTTTTGATAGGCTTTCTACCCGCGGGCTTGGTTTTGATGATGGAAACATCCAAATCTCCCAAAAAAGTCAGTGCCAAAGAACGCGGTATGGGCGTCGCTGTCATAGACAGCAAATGCGGCACCTTGGCGTCCGGCCTTTGCAAAACCGTCAGCGCCTCTCTTTGCGCAACGCCAAAACGATGTTGTTCATCCACAACCGCCAAAGCCAAATCCGGCGGACACTGCCCCAATTGCAACAAAGCATGTGTACCCGTGGCCACTATTCTGCCTTTAGCCATTCTCTCTTTCGCCTCTGACAATTTCAATTCCTTCTCTTCCCCATTTTCATATAAAATTCTGGACGAAGACGTCATCAACAACACAGGAATATGATGCTGACCCAAAAATCTACTCAAAGTTATCGCGTGCTGTTTGGCTAATATTTCGGTAGGTGCCATTATCGCCGCCGAATATCCTTGACGATGTACCATGGCCGCACAAAAAGCCGCCACCACGGTTTTCCCCGAACCCACGTCACCCTGCACTAATCGACGCATGGGCCGTGTATTTTGCATATCCTGCAAAGTAGACCAAATTGCGCGTTTTTGATCGGCTGTAAGTTCGAAAGGCAATTTGGACACAAAATTTTTAGCAAATTTTTCATCAAACAAAACTTCCGGCGCTCCGCCTTGATCCGCTTTATTGCGTGCCAATCTTAACGCCAATTGATAATAAAAAACTTCATCAAAAGCAAATCTCTGCCTGCCCAACTTGGCTTGCTCTTGAGTCTCGGGCTTATGCGCGTAACGTATGGCCGTAACCAAATTCGGTTGTTTGGCATTGCGTAATACGAAATCAGGCACAATATCCGGCGCATCATCAAACTCATCCAATACGGCTTTCATGATCTTACGCAAAGTTTTTTGCGTCACCTGCCCTATTAAAGGATAAACGGGCGCGATATTGCCCGTCGCCACCGTTTCTTGATTGGCCAATTCCCAAATCGGACTCGTAAAACTTCTCCCATATTTTGGATGTAATCTGACGGTTCCCGAAACATAAATCTCATCCCCAATTTTCACCTGCTCCAACATCCAGGGTTGATTGAACCAGGTGATAGCTACTGTTCCCGAATCATCCTCCAACAATCCTCGTATCATCACAATCCGCTTCCGGAAAGTCGGTAATTTTTTCAATTGTTTAACTCTGGCCCTAATTGTAACCGAT
Organism: uncultured Gammaproteobacteria bacterium; assembly: GCA_964640115.1. Taxonomy (GTDB): domain Bacteria; phylum Patescibacteriota; class Patescibacteriia; order 2-12-FULL-60-25; family 2-12-FULL-60-25; genus MWCR01. The sequence continues at coordinate 7,203 of CAZXFK010000048.1, read as the reverse complement.
TCACCGATCGGTATTTCAGCAATCGGCACCAATTGTGAATAATCATCATACCTGCGTGGCAAAATCGCGAGCAAATCCCCCACCGTCTCCACATTCAATTTACTCAAAACCCGCCGCTGTTGCGCCGTTAATCCATGAATATAACTCGTAGGATCCGCCCAATTTAACATAAAACATGCTACAACTACCTTAACAACTTAACTCGTTATAAACAGTCCGCCCCGTCGGATGACGGGGTTATAAACGTTACGAACATATCACCCGTCTTCCCAGCTTAACAAACCCGCCAAACAATTCAAAGAGCTCTTTGTCTAAGTGTCCCTGTTGACAAATTTGGCAAAATAAGCTATTTTTTTGAATCGTTCCTTCCTTAAAACCTGTAACAAGGAGTTCGTGATGGTCAAAAAATCGCAAGAAAAGCAGGGACGTTTGTATGTTTTGCATCTCACGCCGTGTGAAAATTTCGTCTGGAACAAGTTGCGCGAAAACGCCAAAGAGGTAGATGGCCAACGGCGGATCGCTATTCCCGCGGATCGTGATGATTTGTATCTGGCTTGGGATCCACCGAAAGATTTGGATTGCGATGAAAATTCATTGCACCGCATTGTCCAGCGTTTTTGCTCGGCCGGAGTCATTGCCCGTGTCGGCGAAAACAGCAACGGTTTCGTTCCGCATGTACTGACCGATGCGGCTTCTGCGTTTTTTGTCAATCACATCGAAGCACGCCCCGAGCACCCGGTTTCTCCCGAAATGATCAAGCTTGCCAAAAGCATCATGGAAGGCCGATACGCGGAAAATTGTCATCGAGGTTTTACCGTCGATTTCCACGATTGGATCTCAAAAACATCCACCGTAAAACCATCAACCGCCCACGTAAAATTGGTTGGAGTTCGCCTTACCGAACCCCCGGCAATCGGCATTTTGTTTCGCAATCCCGAATGGGAAAACGTTAAGTCACCGGGGCGTCGCTACTTGGTTGCCGTCCCCGGTTTCACAGCTTATGAGCTGATTGCCGACACAAACAGAACTCGAGTCATCAAACGTGCCTCCAAAACCGTACAACCCGAACCCGAGGATCCAACCGAAGTCACGGCATCAGTCGAACCCGCTCCGGATCCTTTTGCCGACAAGGATGTGAATGGCATGCAAAAGCTGATTCAATCCTTAGAAGGCGATATCGCGGAGCTCAAGATCATGCTCGATAAAAAAAATCACGAGCTGGCTTCAGCCGTGGCGGCAATGAAACTCAAACTCGAACGCGAAATGGTCATCGCGGAAAATCAGTTGCGCCGCCTCAAGGCTTTGCGCAACAATATTCCGGATTAAACCGCTCCACCTTAAAACAAATCGGCATTATGTCGGTTTTTTAAATTAATAATAAGTAATTGAATTTTCTGTTTTCTTTAATACCCAGCCTAAGTGGAACTGCGAAAAATGGCGTGCTCCACTTTATGCATAATTACATCGGCAACCGTCTTAAGCAATAAAAAGCCTATTAGCATATTGCCAAAAACAGCTCCTAAAATAATCGTAAAATGCATCGGAATAATCCTCGCATAAGGATAAAACATCAAAGAACCGATATTTTGTATTCTTGTATCACCGGATTTATTGTAATAATAAGAAACTGTGTGATTTATAAAAAAGACCAAACAAGCCAATGCAACCGATCCCCATTGCAAATTGGAAAAAATATTAATTTCCGTTTCACTCAATGCTCCCGATAAAACAAAAATCAAATATACCAAATGGAATGTTCCGTAATGCACAATAAAAAATACAGCCGTGGTAATCTTTGTAGCCGTAGTCGGCTTGGGCTGTACACCGTTGATTTTAAAACCCTCGGTCGTAAACTCTTTCAATTGTAAAATTCTGATGACATTAAAGAAGCCGATCGCTACACTCTGAAACCAATAAACCAAAATTATTTCCGTCAAACTCCACCCCTCCGAAACCGCAAAATATATAGTTGCCAAATTAAAAAACAACAACAGCCATAAGGAAAGATCTCCCACAAAACTTTTCGCATGTTGTTGTGTTTGCATAAAATTTAATATTGTCCAATCAACCAACCTATCAGCAAATGTCAGGATCGAAAGCTAAAGGAGTCTTTCGACTGCACTACGTTTCGCAGAAGACATTCACCGCCCTTCACTTACTATGGCGTAGCCATGAGCAAACGAAGCGCGTCGAATGGCGGAGAGAGAGGGATTCGAACCCTCGGTACCCTTACGAGTACGACGGATTTCAAGTCCGTTGCCTTAGACCACTCAGCCACCTCTCCATAATAACTAAACAGGCACAAGTACCGCGTCATAACGTACCAAACCCATCCAACTCCGTTACGACTTTATGACTTTACGACCCCGTTATACTACGGGGCAGGCTGTTACGACTACCCAATAACCATCCGGTCGTCCGTAAGTTTAGTATATTTACCAATTTTTGTCTAACTCACAAAGTTCCGTGATAACCCCGTTAAGACGTTACGACGTTATGACGTTACGACTATCAAATATTATGCTATAATCAGCAGGTATGGTCTACACACCCGAGTCATTGCGAGAAATCGCCAATTCGCAAGATATTTTTGTTTGGGAAATGCCCGAACACGAGGTCCGCGAACGAACATCCAAATGGTATTTGGTGGTCAGCTTAATAGCCTTGGCCAGTGTTTTATACGGAGTTTTGGCTCACAATTATCTCTTCGCACTCATCATTCTGATCTGCGCCGTAATCCTGATTTTAGCCGGCAACCAAGAACCTCAAAAAGTACTTGTACAAATCGGCCATAATGGCGTGGTTGTTAACGGCGAATTTGTGGAATACGACAAATTCGACCACTTTGCCATCATCTATCACCCGCCCCTTACAAAAGTGCTCTATTTAGAGCGAAAATTAAGCTTTAAACCCCGTATTAAGCTCTATTTGGAGGATGAAGACCCTATCGCCATCCGCAACCACCTCAAAAGATATGTCCCCGAAAACCTGGAGTTGCGCGAAGAACATATTTCTGATATTGTAGGGCGGCTATTACGAATCTAATTAACAATTACGAATTACCAATTACGAATTTACGTATCACTTCGTGATATTTATTATATAATATCGAGCCATGCTCGATTCCTTCATTGTTAATTGTTAATTCGTAATTGTTAATTGAATGTACGCAGCCGTAGCTCAGCTGGATAGAGCGCCTCCCTGCGAAGGAGGAGGTCAGACGTTCGAATCGTCTCGGTTGCACCATATAAAATCGCCTTTAGGGCGATTTTAAAATAAAAAATAATAATTAATAAATAATAAAGATAAACCAATATGCTTCGCTACGCTCCGCAAAATAACAAACAATAATTAATAGATAATAAAGGAAATCCCTCCGCTCGCTTTATTATTTGTTACTTTATTATTTATTATTTTAATAAGTATCGCTCGCTTTATTATTTTTTTATTTGTAATTTTTTATTTGTAATTCATTGTATAGCGGTTATTTTCTCCAAATCCGCATTAGTGATACCCAATCCCAAAAATCTCATAACCTCATACGCCCCGGCGCCATCTTTAAGATAAATAGCTCGACACTTAACAGGGTCAACATACCAAGCCTCACCATTTCTCTGAACCTGCAACAATATATCTCCTTTTAGTCGATTGGCTAAAGAGTTGGAACTGCAAATTGAGGATGCTTGACTCATTTCCGAGGTACTTTGCACTTTTGGTATTTTCTCCAAATCCGCATCCGATATTCCAAGACTGAAAGATCTCATCATTTCATAAGCCGCTTTTCCATCAGGCATATAATACCTCTTAGCATTACTTTTTCGTACATACCAAGCCTCGCCATGATTTTGCACTTGCAACAAGATTTTGCCCAATAAGCGGTCGGGAGCATTTCCGGCAGTTTCTCCGTTTAATTGACGATTTACAACTGCTCTTGTGTCAGCTCCGAAATAGCCCAAAGCCGGACTAATGCCATTGGCAATTTGATATTTAATAAGAGCGTTTCTCGTAAAAGCGCCGAATTTATCAGTCTCTTGCCCCGGAGCCCCGGGTCCCGAATCCGTAATAACAAAACCATTATTATTCAAAAACTTTTGTAATTCCTTAACATCCGGATCAATCGTGCCGGTCTCCAAATTCTTACCAAAAACAAAACCGCTTGGTGATAAAAAATCTTGTTCATCACTCTCTACCGCTTGAGACGAATCAATAGCAATTACACCTTCATCATCAAGTAAAGACTTCACGGTAAGCTCGACCCTGTTTATATACACACCCATGAATTGCACTGAAATATCCGGTATTTTATCTTCATCCAAATCAACTTTTACCAGTTCATTTTCATTCAATTGCAAAGTTTGCGGATTGGAAGCCACTTCAAAAGTAACAATATTTCGATACAAATCCACCTCAACTATTTTAATCGAATGTCTGTTGGTAAGCAGAGAACCACTTTCCACAACATTGAACAAAGCTCGGGATCTTATATAAGCCAACAAATTAATTCCTTCACGATCTACCATGCCAACCTCTTTTACCGCATCCATCGCAACTGTTTTATCAACTCCTCCATCACCAATTCCATTAGGAGGATAAAAACCTCCACCTCCTTGAGAAGCCACCGGTGGTTCGAGTGCAAAATTGGCGGTAATTGTAATATTTCCGGTTATATTCGTATCCGTTCGTGGATTATTCGTTAATGAATCGCTCCAATCAACAAAAATATATCCGGCAGCAGGTACAGCTGTAACGGCGGTACCATCAGAACCATAATCAACAGTCTGAATCAAAAATCCGGTTAAAGATCCATTAACTCCCGCAATGTATGTTAATGTATACGTATTAATGGCAAACTCGGCCGTCACTGTAATATCGGATGTAACATTTCCGTCAATTCTGGGATTATCGGTTGCATTATCTGACCATTTAACAAAATGATAACCCGCATTCGGTACGGCGGTAACTGCAGTGCTGCTGGCACCATGGCTTACGTTTTGTACAGAATCTCCGGAAATCGATCCATTTGCACCAGCTAAATAATTCACATTATAAGTTTTTAATTTTACTTCTCCGGCAATAGCCAAATCATCACCGTCCAATCGCCCGATCGCAAAAGACCCTGGCGCTCCCGTAGCACCCCAAGCATACAATCTAAAAGTCACAGAATTACCCGGCTGAATATTTTGCAAGGCCGGAATCAGCGACATATCCACGCGTGGGCGCGCGGTTCCATCATTCTCGGAGGTTAAATAGGCAAATTGCGCACCCAAATCAACCCCGGCGGTGGCAAAATCATCCAAACTGTATTGCCATTGATAAGCATTGGGCCCCGTGCCGCTGCGTCGTAAGTTGGAATCCAAGAATCCCAAATACAACTCATAACCTACCAAACTTTCCAATTCAAACTCCACATATTCATTATTACTTAAAGCATCCGCTTTTACACCGCCCACAACATAATCGTTGGCCGAATAAGCATCAAGCAAAAAAGACGGGTTGATGCCGGTTCCGCGTGACAATAACGAATTCTGTAAATTGGCATTCAATGTGGTTGCATTAAACGTAACCTGATCGCCATTTTCACCCAACGGATCAAAGGCGGCTATAATGTTTGGTGTAACCGTTCCGGTAAAAACCAAATCATCTCCGGCTAATCTGCCAAAAGCAAACGTACCGGCCGTAGTCGTCGCTCCCCAAGCATACAATCTGTAAGTGACTTTTTTTACATTTTGCAAAGCCGGAACTCCGGAAAGATTAATCGAAGGCATAACAACTCCGGTATCAGCGGTTCCATCATAAAAACCCTCGGCTCCCAAATCAACACCGGTAGTTGCAAAATCATCCAAACTGTATTGCCACTGATACGAAACCGGACCCGTAATACTTCTACGTGCGTTAAAATGCAAATCGTCAAAATTCAATCGATAAAAATCATCAGCCTCAAAAGTTAATTCAACATAATCATTATTGTTGATGGCATCTGTTTTTGCTCCATAAGCCGTATAATTGGTACTGGAAAAAGCATTGAGTAAGAAAGACGTCAACAAGCCTGCACCTCTGGTTAAAACAACCGGTGATAAATTGGTTTCCTGTATTGTAGCTGAAGACGAAACCTGATCGCCATTCTCACCCGCGAATTCAAAAGTTGCCAGTTTATTGGGCAAAACCTCACCCACAAAAGCCAAATCATCACCCGCCAAACGACCAATGGCAAAAGTACCGGTCCCGGCCGAAGCTCCCCAAGCATACAAACGAAATGTAACTTTCGTACCACTCGGAAGATTCTGCAAAGCCGGAATAACCGACAAATCTATGGCGGGCATCGCAATTCCGTTTGTAGCTGTTCCGGTGTAAGACCCTTCCGCGCCAACATCAACTCCGGCTGTAACAAAATTATCTAAACTATATTGCCACTGAAACGCATTCGGACCCGTGCCGCTGCGCCTTATGATATAATTGAGTTCTGTTAAAAATAATCTATGATTATTTTTGGGTTCAATCACAACCTGAAAATATTCATTTTGAGCTATGGCATTAGCTTTTGTACCTGCAGCAACATAACCGGTCGAAGAAAAGGCACTGCCCAGCGCCGACGGTGTTATCCCGGCTCCTCTTGATATTGTTGCCGTTTGCAAATTTAAATCATTGGTAGTGGCATTAAAAGTCACTTCAGTCCCCAACAATCCCGCCATCTCAAAACCCGCAATCGTAGCCGGCGCCGCGCTCGCGATATTGGGCAAAAACAACATCCCCATACCCAAAACAACCAAACTCAAAAATTTGCACAAATATCTTTTCAACATATTTACACCATTATAACATTTTTATCTCAACCAAGCTAAAAAGTTATCAACATTTAATTATGTCAAAATATCTTATACCCGATTGCCATTTTTAATGATCAAACGACTGAAAGTTTCTCTTATTCATAATAAAAAAACAACCGTCAAACGACGATCTTTTTTCTGCATTTTCACCTTCAAACAACCCATTCATAAGCAAATGTCCGGATCGAAAGCTTAATGAGTCTTTCGACTTCACTTCGTTTTGCAGAAGACATTCGCCGCCCTTCTTTGCCATGGCGATGCCATGAGCAAGCGAAGCGCGTCCGAATGGCAAGCTCCGGATAACCGAAAAGAAACCTTAGCGAGTGTCCGGATCGAAAGTGTAATAAGTCTTTCGACTTCACTTCGTTTCGCTCAAGAC
>CAZXFK010000047.1:0-9262 GCA_964640115.1 uncultured Gammaproteobacteria bacterium | reverse complement strand
GATCGGAAGTCGCACCCAGAAAGAAGTTTATTCAGACGCATGCGAAGAAGGCGACAGTCGACGTGTAACGTCGAAAATAATAAAATAATAAAGAACAAATAATAAAGACCGACGAAAGTTTGGTCTTTATTATATAAACAGCTTTACACATATGCGTTAGGTTTTGACGATGTGGGTGGTTTATGGTATGCAGTAAAATATGAAGGTCAACGAAATAATCAAAGAAGAGAGACATTTCAGCATTTGTTTATTGTATGATAAGCGTAAACATTTTTTGTTGCAGTTGAGGCCCAAACATCGTGATTTTCTCCCTCATTATTGGTGTTTTTTCGGAGGAAGAGTGCATCAAGGTGAAACACCTTATGAGGCACTAAAAAGAAAAGCCAAAGCTGAACTTGGTTATGTAATTAAAAAACCAAAGTACGTTTTAAGTTCAACTTTTGAACATGCGGATTTCAGATCGCATCTGCATATATTCGCGGAACAGTACAAACCGCAATCCGGCAAACTGATACTTAAAGATGGAGAAAATTGGGGATGGTTTGATGTAAGTCAATTGGATACCATCAAAATGCAAGAGCATGACAAAGATTTGGTTCGATATGTGAATATATGGTTGGAATCATTAAAAGAACGTGACGTCTCAATCATCATCATCTATGATGGAAAAAATAAAATCTTATTGCAACAAAGAGCCGATGATAGAAAGTTTTTGCCCGGCTATTGGTCTTTTTTTGGCGGGGGTGTTGATGCGGGCGAGAGTGACAGAGAAGCTCTTGTGCGTGAAGCTCTGGAAGAATTGAATTATAAAATCAAACATCCGATTTTGATCATGAAGACATCGTTTCAACATCCGGAACAGAGATCCAATATGAGTATTTATATTGAAAAATGCACCAATAAAAAAAGCCTTAAGTTGCAAGAAGGACAAGATTGGGGTTGGTTTGGAGAAAAGGAAATAGAAGAATTAAAAATGCTGGAAAGCGACAAATATATCTTGAGTTACGTTTTTGAATATTTAAAATATCAAAAGGAACAAAACTCCAGTATTAAGAAGTAAGGATAAAGTCAAGAAGATTTATGACGATTGATTTTTTTGCCTGTTTAGGCTACATTCTTGTTATATGAAGACACGAGATTTTTACATTGTTTTGGTATTATTGATGGCGCTTTTGGCGGGGCTTGGGTTTTATGCGGGTTGGAAAGTTTCACAGCCGGCCGAGTTTACGCGCACGGTTGACGCGCAAGTGATTTTGACGGCTTTGCGCGACAGAGGTTTTTTGGTGACGCAGACTTACATTTTTGATCAGCCGGTGACGATTCAGAAGACGAGCGGCAGTGCACTGAAGGATTTTTTCTTTGGGCAAACGATAACGGCACGAGGAGCAATGGAAGTTAATATGGGAATAGACCTTGCCAATGTGACAGCTGAAGATGTGGTGATTGCGGATAATGTGATTACTATAGAAATCCCGGGTGCGACGTTATTTAACGTCAGACTCGTGGGGCCGATTGAAGTGCAAAATCAACAAGGGATATTAAAAAGACTTTTGCAAAGCGAGGATGGGTACAACGAAGCCTTAAGCGAGCTTTCCAAGATCGCGGAAGAAACGGCGACACAGGAAGAGTTTGTTGCGAGAGCCACGGACAGGGCTAAGGAAGAAGTGAAACAGATGCTTGGTTATGTTGCGCAGGATAAGACGGTAATGGTTCTGATAAAAAAGTGAAAATAGTAACAAGTCAATTGGATGAGTTCATCGCGTTAAAAGTAAAAAATTTATCAAGAGTTGCTTAAGCGTCTCTTGATGAACTTTAGACTTGACGAACTTGTGCCTGTCTTGTTGTTACATGAAGTAAACGACGTCCTTGCGTTCCACAACCACTTTCCAATGATTGCGTTTGGCTGTGGAGTAGAGTTTTTTATTGGGGTTGAAGCAGATGGGGTTGGCGACCAGTTTGAGGAAGGGTATGTCGGCTTCCGAATCGCCGACGCCGATGGAGTTTTGGAGAGTGAGGTTTTCTTTGGCGACTGCGCGCTTTAAGATTTTGGCTTTGTCGGAGATGAGATCCAAATACAAAGTGACGCCCGTGTAGCGTTTGTTTTTATCGATTTCGTACACACGGCCATAGACTTTGTTAAAGCCGTAACCGGCGCAAAAAGGTTCGACAATCTCCAGAGGTGAATTGGAAATGGCCAACAAATAATAATTTTTGGCGCGCAAGGATTTGATCAGATCGCGGGTATAACAATATACCCGGCGGTTGTGGCGAGCAATAACTCGTTTGGCGGATTTGCGGAAGCAAGCCTCCGAGACACCGCGTAGATTTGATTCAAAGGCGATAACCACTTCGGCGATATAATCATCATAAGAACCTTGGCGGTTTAACCACTTTTCCCGCGCGCGAACAAACTTATCGGCCGATTTGGCCGGAAAAATTTTGGAGCTGATAAGCTCGTTAACCAGCTCAATCAGCAAGCTGGAACGAAAGATGGTTCCATCGATGTCGAAGATGGCAAATTTTTGCATACTGGAGAGACTGGTAATTAAGGACTGGGGACTAGAAGCTGGGAGCTGGGTAGTTAAGATTGTTTGTTTGAATTAATATTTTTCAGTTCGGAGCCGATTTCGCCGGCTTGCAGGCGCATTTCGCGCAGAGCCAACCTCTCCTCCTCGCTCATGTCTTCAAGGGAGATGCTCTCTTGTGCCATCTTAAGATTGCGGTTCATGCGCTCGATGGATTTTTCCATTGCGTGAGCAATTACCTCTTTTGGTATGCGCTTTTTACCGCCGTAGCGAACGCACCAATAATAAAATTTACCACGGACACGAAGCCAAGGGAGGATGTCGCCATACCAGTGCCAGGCGATGCGATCTAAGAGGTTCATAAGCATTTGTACATCGTACAAAGTTAGATAGTATATTATGCTTGAGAGACAATGCGGGCTTGCAGGAACTAAATTAACTTAAGTAAACATTTGAAAAAAATAGCCATTTTAGCATTTGGTTATGGTTTTTTCACATATTTATCCAAAGCTTTTTCCAGATCGTGTTGGTCGGGTATTTCTTCTATTTTCAATTTCATCTCTTTGGGAATTTTTTCGTAGGCTTGATATGCTTCTTGTGATATTTTTTCAAATACTTCTCGCTCAATCTCTTGCGAGCTGGTCGCATCTAATCCATAGATTTTTTTGGCGAAAAGCTCAACAAACAAATAGCCCACATCAAATATTCGGCGACGGCGGGCGGCCGCTTCTTCACGGCTCGTGAAGCCGCCGGAAAGTTTGCAGCCGTCGATCGCGCATTCTTCACAGGCGATAAAATCCATTAAAGGATTTTTTTCGTAAACACCCGGGCGAATTCCTTTTTTGCCGCAAACAGCACAAATCAAATCCTCGTGAATCGGACCGAGTTTCGGTTGGTCCATTCCGAAAAAAGAAAAGACAATTTGCGGTAAAGGTTCTTTTGGTTGTTTTACGATTGTTTCTCCATCACCCACAACACGCAGCCGATCCGTGTCATGCGTTCTAAATTCCTGCTCGTATTTTTCCCCTAAAGACCGCCTGATCCAATAAGGCTGTTCATGTTTCAATTTACTCCATTCTTTATCAGAATACAGTTCATCAGTATCCCGGTCGACCAGATGCTCGGTCAGCTCGTCCCAAAAATTGCGTTCATTGTATTCATCAATGAAATCCATATGATCTTCACGCATCTCAAAATCACTGTTAACATCATATGTCCCATCCGAATCTTTGCTGACCAATTTCGCGCGATGAAAAAGATCGGCCTGCGAGCAAACCTTGGATAACAGTTCTCGATATTCCTCTTTCATCTCCGGCCCCGGCAAGCGATACGAATTAATCAGCCAATCACCAAGATGTACCAAGGTTAAAAGGCGTTCGTAGTCTTTGTCGGTTAGTTCGAGGTTTGGCATAATGTCTTTTTGTTATATCAAAAACTTACGCCACCCACAAATTCTCCCCAAACATCCTTCTCAAATTCCATTTAGACGTTGTGTCGACAGCGCGCTCCAAGCAGATGAGGCGTTGATCTTTATAAGCGGCGAGGGCTTTGACCGTGTCTTCGTGGATTGTTTCGTCGAGGCAGATTAGTGCTTGTTTTTCTCCATCTTTAAGATCCAAGATTTTATTCTTTTTGAATTCTTTGATGGGTTCTGCCGTGAAATTCAAGTCAAAGCCGTCTTTGAGCGCGATTTCCACCAAGAGTTCATCGGGTTTGTAAGCAAACAAATGCGCTTGTTTGGATTTTTCCAAATATTTTTCCCAGGATTTGATTTTTTCCGCTTCGCTCATTTCCGAACCCACCTCAAACAAATTCTGCGGAAAAAGCGATTTTGCCAACTTAAATACCTTAAACCCAACATCAACCTCTTTGTTTTCCGCTTTAATCTTCTTCCCCGCTCTCTTTACACGTTCGATTGTAATATCCGAGATGGTTTTATACCCGGCTTTATGTGCTTCGCTCTTTTTATCCGTTTCTTCCGGCAGTTGCACCAAAATGAATTTACGATTTCCGCCGTCTTGTTTATTTAATTCCATGACGGCGTGAGCGGTTGTGCCGGAGCCGGCGAAGAAATCGAGGATCAATGCTTCAGTATCTGTGCCCATTTCAATAATCCTCATGAGCATTTCTTTAGATTTTGGAAAAGGAAAATATTTTCCTTGTAATAAATTTTTTATTTCTAAAGTACCTTTCTCAGTATTGACCACTTTGTCATGCCACACCGATCGTGCCATTGTTGTAGATTCACGATATTTTTCAATAATCTGATAGCCACCATCTAGCATCTCTTTGGCGACGATGTTTATATTTAAATTATTTTTTGAGCGCTCCTTGCCCCAACGCCATACAGTATGAAAACCCTGTGATTCCTTTGGATAAAGTTCCTGCCAATCTTTTTTCTTTTCTAATGATATTTCAAAAAAACCATTATCATCTTTATTTACCGTATTTATGTAAAAAGGATAATATAAATTAGGTCGATTTTTAGAATTAAAGGCAATATTACGATTACGCAATTCTCTAATCTCAAAACCCCCAATAGCGTCTGCATAAGGAAAAATCTTATTTTCTTCACGTAAATTATTTATCGCAGCATTTTCTGATTTTTGATATACCATTATGTAATCATGCATTCTCGCCACGCCACCATAATCTCTACCACGTGGATTACCAACTACGGTTATACAAGCCACAAAATTCTCCTCCCCAAATATTTCATCCATGAGTTTGCGGAGGTTGTGGACTTCGTTGTCGTCGATGCTGACGAAGATTACGCCATCGTCGCGGAGGAGGTTGCGGGCTAATAATAAACGGCTTTGCATCATGGAGAGCCAGTTGGAGTGGTAGCGGCCGGCTGATTCGGAGTTGGTGTCCATGCGCACGCCGTCGTGGAAAACGCCGTTTTGTTCCCAGTAGGCTTGTTTGGATTCGGAGTAGTCATCAGAGTAAACAAAATCATGCCCCGTGTTGTAGGGCGGATCTATGTAGATCATCTTTACTTTTTTGAAGTAAGAGGATTGCAGGAGTTTTAAAACTTCCAAATTTTCGCCCTCGATGATGAGGTTTTGGGTTTTAGCAAATTCCACACTGCGTTTTTCATCGGGGACAAGGCGGGCTTTACTTGGAGTGAAGGCAAAACGTTTGGATGCGGTTTTGCCGGCCCATTTGAATTCGTAACGCTCGGATTCGGTTTTTTCGTAACCGTCGGAAAGAGCTTTAAGCTCTTTTTCGTTCAGAGCGCCGTCTTCTTGGATGAGCGTGGGGTAGAGCTTTTTTATCTCATCCAAAATTTCCTGCCGTTTGTTGGGGCTTGAGGCGAGGATTTTGTTGAGCTGGGGTGCGGTTTTTTTCATATTGCGGTACGAATTACTAACTAATGTTAATGCCAAATTACGAATGCCAAATGCCAAATGTTGGTATCGCTTTGCGATATTTATTTGGATTGCTCAGTTGAGTTTTTTGCGGGATTTGGGTTTTGAGAGTTGGCCGATTTTGCGTTTTACCAAGTCTTGGATGTGCTCTTCGGCGGGCAGATCCTCGGGCATGGTTCCGCCGATTTGTTGGATGGTACTGCGGACTTTGGAGCCGACATCAAAATGCGTCGCATCCGCGGCGGGTTGTCCTTGGACGTTATCCATCTTCATCTTAGCATCGGTTTGCGTTATGCGGAACAAATTGGCGGCAAGTTCGGTTGAACCGGCGCGATCCAAAATATCATCTGTGCCGATGCCTTTTTTAGCTTTAATGTCTTGAGCGGTTAAACCATAAAGACCGACATAGCCCGCGTTATTAAACTTGCCAAAATTCTCCACTCCGGCTTTTTGGGCGGTTTCAAACAGTTGATTATTATGGGAAACGACTTGTTGACGCGTGAACAGCCTTTTTCCATCTTCATCCATGGTTTGATAAATCTCTTGCTTGCGTGTTTGAACGGCAAAGTAAGTTTGAGCGAAAGCGATTTCAGGTTTTCTGGGGTCGCCATTTTGGGCAATGAGGTAGCAGGCAAAGCGGGAGAGATGGTAATCGGTAACTTTTCTTTGCGTATTTGAGCCAATTTCAACCTTTTTAGGGACGTCCCTAAAATGGTCTTCCAGGGGTTGGTTTGTACTAACACAAGTAGCCATGGCGCGTTGTATAGCACGGTGAAAATCCTGCCAGTTTTTATAGCCCAGTAAAGGCATCAACTCGCGTGCTTCCCAATATTCATAACCGATCTCGTCGGTTTTTTTGATTGATTCAAAGTCTTTGTGTAAAGATGCAGGTACTATTGAGGTTTGCATATGTTTTTTACTAGTTATTAGTTTCTTGTTTAAAATAATCAAAAGTATCAACCGGCGCCAGATATTCTTTTAGTCCAACCGCCTCGAAATGTTTTGTGGCGCATTGGATTTTGAGTTTTTCGTCGGGTGTGAGCATGTCGATGGCACGGGTGCCTTTGGTTTCCACGATAAAGTAGTATTTGGTTTCTTTGCCGCCTTCGTCAAGCGTGCGTTTTTCCATGACGATTGCCCAGTCAGGATGGTGATTGCCGATGGGCGTGGGGATGGAGTACCAGCTCGGGAGTTTGAAAAACAAGCGAATTTGGCTGTCATTATCCGCTTCCAGGGCAAAGTTCTTTTCGATATCACTATCAACTCGTTCTTTATCGTAAAGACCGTGGTTTGGTGTGGCGATGGTTTGTTGATAGGTGGTGTAGAGTTCTTCAAAAAGACTTTTGTCATGTTTTTCACCAATCGGTTCGTAGCGGACGACCTTGACCAGCTCACGATCCAAAACGTATTTAATGCGCTCAATGGACTCGGTCATGAAGGCGATGGGATTTTTGGTAACATTTTGCGGATTGCCGGCTGATCGCAAAATCTCGCGGACGGTATCCAGAGCCAAGCCGGTTTGATCGGATATTTCGTTGATCGGATCAAGCGATGCCCTCATGCCTTTAGCGGCGATTGGCGCCGCTGTGCCGATGTATTTATTCCAAATCTCGGGCGCGTCTTCACGCCCAAGTGTTGTTATGCGGTTTAATTCCACATTGATGGTTGGCTCGGGGACGTGAATGTTTTTTACGGCTTCGGCACAGACGCTTACAATACTTGGCTCGTGGAATGAGACAGACCATTGGGTTTTTTTGGCGATACGTTTCCAAAGTTCGGCGAAATCATTGTTTTCAAAACGAGCTTTGTTAATTTTGATTTTTTCGGGTTCTTGTTTGGCGTTTCTAGGCGTAACTGTTTTGGCGTCCGGTCCGTATTCCTCGATAAGTTCGGTTTGATATTGTTCGGCAAATTCTTGGTAGCTTTGGTTGGCGATCACGGTGAGCAGGTTAATCTCTTTTCCCTCGGGCGTTTCGGGCAGATCGCGCATGCGTTCGCCGTTTTGGTTGACGCAGATGCGCAAGCCGCGGCCGATTTCTTGGCGTTTCTTGGTTTGGCTTTGGGTTTCGTTTAACGTACAAATGTTAAAGACGTTGGGATTGTCCCAGCCAACACCGAGCGCGGAGTGAGAAAATATAAATTCAAGCGGTTCATCAAGTGAGAGCAAACGCTCTTTGTCTTTTAATATGAGTTGATAAGCCTCGCTATTCTTTTTCATGGAACTTTCGCCATCTGTCCACTCACCGTTTCCCGTTTTAGCGAAATAGCCATTGTGGACGTTGTCGACATTAACCGGATTTTTGCCGTAATGCTTTTGGTAAATTTCTTGATAGAGTTTGATGAAGAGTTTTTTGATAATTCCGTTTTCATCGACATAGTTGGCGACGCGGTCGATAAAAAACAAAGTAAGAACTTTTAAGCCCTGCGTTTGTAACTTATCTTTTTTTGCAAAATGTTTTTCGATTGTGCGGCGCATTTGTTCTTCGAATATCTGCTCTTTGTCTCCGCCTGTTTGTTGACCCATGACTAGGACGGTACCGCCTTGAAATTGCAGTTTAGTCTGCCCGTCGTTCATATCGCGCCAAATACGTTCGATGATGAGTCCGCGATAAGCAGGGTTATTGGTCTTTTGCTCCAAATCAACGCCGGCACCGCATGTAATTGTTTTTGGCTTGAATCCCCCGTCTTGTAAATGTGCGTTGACCACTAATTTGGCCTGCGGTGG
This sequence comes from uncultured Gammaproteobacteria bacterium, assembly GCA_964640115.1. Lineage (GTDB taxonomy): Bacteria > Patescibacteriota > Patescibacteriia > 2-12-FULL-60-25 > 2-12-FULL-60-25 > MWCR01. The sequence continues at coordinate 641 of CAZXFK010000047.1, read as the reverse complement.
TTTGCGCCCTAAAAATACAGCGTCTTTAAAAGACAGCGATTCTACAATACCTTCGGATTTGATGGAAAAAACTTCGATCTTCTTTACCAAGCTTTGATTGTAAGCGTCAAAAGGAGTTAGGCGATATACGACGTTTTTAGGTTCTTTGTGCGTAGCCGAATAACGAAGTTTGAATAAAGGATTGAGCTTGCTGATAGCCTGCCGCGCTTGTTGCGTATCCATGCCAACTTGCGGCTCGTCCATAACAATGACCGGATATGTTTGTTTAATCAGATCAATCATGCGCACACCGTGAGTAATATCGCGCTCTTGAGAGATAATGCGATCTTCGGCGTTAAAAGCCTGGATATTCATCACCATTATTTGCAAAGTATTGGACTCACAAAAAGATTTTACCTGTGTTAACTTTTTACTGTCATAGGCGAAAAATTCAAAGGGTACGGAATACAAATTCCGAAAATGATCTTTTGTGATGTTCAGTGTTTTTAAAGCGCCTTCTTTAACAGGTATGCTCGGTACAACGATGATAAATTTTGTGAGGCCGTAAGCGCGATTAAGCTCGAAAATGGTTCTAAGATAGACATAAGTTTTACCGGTTCCGGTCTCCATTTCGATTGAAAAATCCATTTCTTCGGTTTTGT
>CAZXFK010000046.1:0-9852 GCA_964640115.1 uncultured Gammaproteobacteria bacterium | reverse complement strand
GTTCGCGGTTCTATCTTTATTATTTATTATTTGTTATTTATTATTTTTTATTATAGTTTATGAGCAAGCCAGCTTACGTCCTCTCCGTCAACATGGGTTACGGCCATGATCGCGCCGCCTATGCCCTTAAAGAACTTGCCGACGGCGGAGTTATCAAAATGAACGATTACCCGGGCATTCCCAAACGCGATAAACAACTTTGGGATCAGAGCCGTAGAGGCTACGAAGCCGTTTCGCGCTTAAAACCCATTCCGGTTATCGGTGACATGGCTTTTGCCATTATGGATAAAATTCAAGAAATCGAAGATTTTTATCCGCGTCGTGATTTATCCGACCCCACATATCAAGTCCAACAAACTTATTATCTCATCGAAAAAATGGGCATGGGCAGGCATCTAATCGAAAAACTGGCCAAAAAACCCAAACCGCTCATCTGCACGTTTTTTACCGGCGCTTTCGCGGCCGAAGTATTTGATTATCCGGGTGATATTTATTGCCAAATCTGTGATGCTGATATGGCACGTGTCTGGGTTGCCCGCGATCCTAAAAAGAGCCGAATTAAATATTTTGCCCCCAATGGCCGTGTTGTGGAACGTCTCAAACTCTACGGAGTCAAAGAGGAAAACATTTTTCATACCGGTTTTCCCCTTCCCCGCGAAGTAATCGGCGGTCTTGATAACAGTTCTTGCAAAAAAGATTTAATGCAAAGAATCTGCAATCTGGATCCTAATGGCATCTTTTTGAAAAAATATCAAAAAACAATCGAATCCGAAGTTGGTATCGGCTCTTGTAACATTAAAAAAGATCACCCGTTAACTTTGATGTTCGCCATTGGCGGAGCCGGCGCCCAACATCAACTCGCTATTGATATTCTTACCAGCCTAAAAACTCGACTTAAATGCAACGGCTTCATTGTTCATATGATGGCCGGTACTAAAAAAGAAGTTGCCAAAGAAATAGCAACCAACATTAAAAAATTGGGTATGCAAAGTCTGGTCGGAAAAAATCTGTTCATCGATTCTTATAAAGATCGTCCGACATATTTTAAAGAATTCAATAAACTTATCAGAAAGACAGACATCATGTGGACCAAACCCAGTGAAATGTCTTTTTATTGCGCCTTGGGTATGCCGATTTTGATGGCTCCCACAATCGGCAGTCAAGAAGATTTTAACAAAACTTGGCTCATGTACATCGGCGCCGGCATCGAACAAGCCGATCCCAAATACACAAACGAATGGTTATTCGACTGGATAGATTCCGGAGGCTTTGCCCGCGCCGCCTGGAACGGCTACATGGAAGCCCCCCAACACGGCTCATACCGCATCGAAGGCATTGTAACCGGCAACAAAATGGAAGTCGAAGAACTGCCGATGATCGTCTAATCAGCCGCAAGCCACTAGCCACCAGCTTCTAGCCGATCACCAAAAAATCCTTTAGTTATTTCAAAAGGATTTTTTTAATTCTATTAATCTGACTGTCATTAACTAGCGGCTAGCGGCTAGTAGCTAGCGGCTAGTGGCTTTGTAAGTTGACCAATCGCCTTGTTTTTGATTACATATTGCCGGTACCTCGAAAAATTTAAAGGAAGGTGTGAAATGATGTTAAGAGGCAAGAATTTCGGAGATGTTTTTTGCGCCTCCGGAGCGCGGAATTTTTTTGGCGAAGGTTATTGGTTTCATCGCTATGGAAAAAAGCTGGGTTTGGATTTTACCGGAAGTACTCTTATAGCCAAAACAACAACTTTGGGAGCACGTCCCGGCAATATGGCTCTTAAAAAAGGCTCAACCATGCCGGTCGCACTCGCCCCCAAGTGTATAATCGTTAAACCTGCCAAAGGCATAGCTTTAAACGCTGTCGGCTTAAGCGGACCCGGAGCTCCTTGGCTTTTTGCCCAAAATCGTTGGCAAAATATCATCGATCCGTTTGTGATTTCATTTATGGCGGTCGGCGCCAAGCCGGAAGACCGTCTTGCAGAATATCAAAACTTCGCATATTTGGTTGCGTATATAAAAAACGCAACCAAGTTCAAAGCTCCATTTGCTTTGCAAATAAATGCATCATGCCCCAACGTTGACCTAGACCTCAAATCCGTGGTCGCGGAAACAACTCAAGCTCTGCATATATTGAGTTCTTTGAAAATTCCACTGGTGGTCAAAATCAACGCACTGGTAACACCCGAAGCCGCGAAAAAACTGGCATCCATTCCCGAATGCGATGCCATCTGCTGTTCCAACACCATTCCTTGGGGCAAACTCCCCGATCGTATTAATTGGCAACAATTGTTCGGTTCCACCGAATCACCCTTGGCTCATTTGGGCGGCGGCGGCCTTTCCGGCGCTCCCCTTTTACCGATAGTTTGCGATTGGATCGCTGAAGCTCGTAAAATCGGCATCAAAAAACCCATCATGGGTTGCGGTGGAGTTTTATCCGTACAAGATGCGGATTTAATGCTGGAAGCCGGAGCCTCGGCTATAGAACTGGGATCCGTGGCTTTTCTTCGTCCGTGGCGTGTGCAATCAATCATCCGTCATGTCCACAATCAATTCATTACCAGGGCGATTTATCGCAGTGTTGGCATCGACCATCCGCCTCTAAGGAGTGCAAAATGAATAACGGACGCTACGTTCTCAACACCGCTTACGATATGCATGTTCATCTTCGGCGCGGAGCCATGCTAAAAGCAGTCGTACCTTACACGGCTCGATATTTCCGCGCCGCTCTTATCATGCCCAACACCGATCCCCCAATACTAACCATCCATGATGCCGATGAGTATCGCAAGGAAATTCTGGCGGCTTGTGAAAATCGCAAAGATTTCACACCGCTCATGACTCTCAAACTGACCCCGCAAACACAAGCCAAGGATCTAACCGCCGCAAAAATTCATGGCATCCAAGCCGGAAAATTCTATCCCGAAGGCGTAACCACTAATAGCCAAGACGGTTTCCATAAACTTTCTGATGCTTACCACCTGCTAGAAGTCATGCAGGATTACGATCTTCCTCTCAGTATCCACGCCGAAAAACCCGGAGCCAATCCGCTTTTGGCCGAACAACTTTTTCTGGAAGAAGTCATCGGAGCCTCACAAAGCTTTCCCAAACTGCGCATCATCATCGAGCATTTAAGTTCCAAAGTCGCCGTAGACGCAATCTTGGAACTGCCGAATAATGTAGCTGCAACAATTACTGCACATCACTTGGCAATCACACACTCCGAAGCTATCGCGGATCCGCATTGTTACTGCAAACCCATAGCCAAGGAAGAATCCGATCGCCAAGCGCTGATCAAGGCCGCGACCAGCGGAAATCCCAAGTTCTTTTTCGGCTCGGACAGCGCACCTCACCCGCGTACTGACAAGGAATCAACCGCCCCCAAAGCCGGCTGTTTCACCGCACCTATCGCCCTGCAAATTCTGGCTGAAATCTTCGATCAAGTTGGAGCTCTTGCCAAATTGGATGACTTTGTCGGCAAATTCGGACCGGCTTTCTACGGCATCAAAACCGAGCCGAAGTGCATCAGCCTTTGGCCAAGTCCATGCCGAAACATACACACGCCAAATGACCCCCAACCGTTTCTGGCGGACAGAATTCTCATGTGGCGTCTCGAGACTTGCCGCAACTTCTAACACAAAACCGCGTTTCCGCGGTTTTTATAATTTCATTTTATTTAACAATATCAATGCTAAGTGCACAATACACAGATTGTAAGCAATCAATCATCCGAAAACGAGTCACCTCCCGTATCCGACTCCATATTTGCATCACTAACTTCAACTTCATCAACAATTTCTTCTTCACTGTTTTCAGTTCCGACTTCATTCTCCAATTCCTCGGAAACGGACTGTGATTCAGCGGTTTCCATGGTCGTCGTTGTTACGGCAATCGAGTCCATCAGTTGATAATCCTGAACAGGCTCTGAATTGACTGCTGATTTTTTTCCAAAAATCTTTTCCCAAAAAGACATATTCATATTCGGTTAATAATTATACAATCTTTTATTTGACCTTTATTTATTTGGATTCTGTATTGTATTATCAATTTTTTCCAAACTTTGATTCATGTTATGTTTATTTTCACTTCCTTGAAGCAATATTATCAAACCGACCACAAAACCAATCGGAATCAACATTACGCACAACAGACCAATAATACCCAAGGCAATATTTACATAATTGGCAACAAATACTAACCCGGCTCCGCCATCTTTCAAAACGAATATGGAAATCAAAACCGCAACCAATGACCACACAATCAAAATAGTAACCAAACCTATTGGCGGCAATAACATCAATAATATTCCTAAAGTTTTTCTGTTTTTGACTTGCATATTTAATGTTGATTTTATTTAATAAGACTTGAAACATCCATTAAATTCGTAGTTTGCCCCATTACAACCGGCAATTTACCATCCCAAGTTTCAATAAATCTCATTTGCAAGATTTTGTCATTGGTTTTCAAAGCTTCTGATTCGATGCGAATAGCTTCCGCCCTTCCCTTGGCTTCGGCAATTTTTTGTTCTGCTTCAAACTTCACCTGCTCCAATTTATTACGTGCCGCCAAAGCCTGTTGCTCCGCTGTCACTTTATCTTCAATAGCCCTGTTAAATGATTGAGAAAAAGAAAAATCCACAATATTAAACTCTTCTACCAATATACCATGCGGTTCTAATTTACTTTTTAACAGCACTCTTATCTCATCCCTGACTTCACTGCGCTTGGTTATTAATTCTTCAGCGGTAAATTTAGCCGTAGCCGCTTTAACTGATTCCTGCAATGAAGGATCAATCAATCTCGTATCGTAATTCCTGCCCACACTTTGATACAAATCCGCTGTTTTATTTGGATCTATTTTGTAATTCAATGCCACTCGGCTATTCACAACCTGCAAATCTTTTGATGCCGCATCAGCTCCAACTTCGGTTTTTTGCACTTTTACATCGATAACCACCACTTCTTGCACCAAGGGGATCTTAAAATACAACCCTTCATTAAAAACTTTTCCGGTAACCGCCCCGAATTGCACCAAAATCCCTCTTTCACCCGCATTCACGGTGCCAACCGCCGAAAAAATCAAAAACAATACAACCATTGCCAACAAAGCAAATATGGCTACCATTGATACTTTTTTATCATTCAACATATGCTGAAAATTCATAATAATTACTCTAATCCAATCTAAACACAAGCCTCTGCTAACGTCAACAACCATGCAACAGTCATAACGTTTCTAACGTTCATAACGTTTATAACGAGATGGGTAGAAAAGTTCATCCCACCAAGCAACAAGTTCATCAAGTCTAAAATTAATCAAGAGATGCTTGAGTCGCTCTTGATAAACTTTTAACTTTTATCTTGATGAACTCATTCTGATGAACTTTAGACTTTTATCTTGATGAGCTCTTGATGAACTTTTAACTTTAAACTTGACGAACTCATATCTCGGATCTCTTGGTCATGATCACATCCTTTGCCAATAAAAAATAATTTTGCTTAACCTCCGGAAAATTAATAATGACGCTTTTATATCCTTGTTTCTGAACAAGAAGTCTGTATCGTCCTTTTTTAACTACAAACGCATATCTACCTTTGCCGGATGTTACTTGCGATTCAAGCAATTTACCGTTTTTTTGGTCAAAAATGCGCACCATCACCCTATCCAACGGCATTTTCGTCGCAACATCACGAATCGTTCCGTAAGGAGGAGGCGGTGGCTTAAAATCCAAAAATCTAAAAAACAAAGCCAAATAATAAAACATCAAAACCAACCACAATATCCAATACTCTCTCATTATGACGACAATCATCAACGCCAAGACTGGCAATAAGAAAGATAAAAAATCCTGAAAATAGCGATTTCGGATAAAATATCTCTTGATGATGGATATCCTGCGCTTGGCATCTTTGGGATCTATGGGAATATTCTTGGTAATGGATCCATGATCAGTAACAATAATATGAGTCGCCGACAACAAATTATCATACGCCGAATCGTTATTATGTTTATTTAATATTGTGGAAGGATAAGTAAAACCTGCTTTTCGTACTTCCAAGATATAATCTCCTTTTGGCGCAACAAGATTATACCTGCCCTCGCTGTCGGTTGGAGCCGTGCGCATGGTTTTACCACCCAAAGTTTGCAATGAAACAACGGCCATAGACTCCGGTTGACCGGTGACACTATTAAACACAACTCCATACCCGCTTTTTCTGCGTCTGAAAGATAAATAAGCCGGCCTTGTAATCTTTAAAAACAATCCTAAAACCAAACCGTACACTGCGGTCGCTATGGCATGGTAACCGATTAGTTCAAACACAGCTGTATTATAACACGAAATTGATATAATTTATAAAGAAATTAATTAGTTTGACAGATTTATATTGTTGATATTTAATTAAACCAGTACCTCGACAAAGGAGATATAAAATGCAACACAAAGGATTCTTTGCAGGATTGCTAAGTTACGTCGCATATCAATTTTTAACTCAAAAAAAAGAACCGTCTTTTGACTATCCTCTTTTTTCAGAGGACTTGAGCGGATCGGCTTCAAACACAGGAAGTACTGACATGATTTCATCATATAGTCAAAACACGGCAGTGCAAAAACATACATCCACGCCGGTTTCAAAAAATAAGCCCGGCAAAAAACAGATTGCCGTAAATAGCCAAGAAACAAAACTAACCAAACCATTTGGTTTGGTTGACAGAATAATTACAAACGAAGGGACTTTTTACGGAAGATGTCTCTCCAGTTCAATAAATATAATGTCAATCTCGGCCAATGAAGGTGCAATCAGCATCCCAATTTCCCAAATTGCGAGCTTTAAAAGTGCTCTATATTGGATGGCGCATGCCTACGAAATAACTCTAATTAATAGCACTGTTATTAAACAAGCATACTTAACAAAACCAATTGTTTATGTAACGGAATTGGGCAGCATCCACCAATTTAAACACCCTCAATCACTGGATCGTATAGAAGGCGTTCCTAATCCCGACAATGCTTTGGTAAATAGGTTGGATCAAGCGAAAAAACAAGCTTTGAAAAGCATACGTCAACACAATCAAACCATAGCAAATCAAAGAAGATTGCAAATAGAAAATGATACAGATTTGCAAAAAAAATATGCAGACCAAAACCATAAAGATTACATATCAAATCTTGAATCAAATTTCTTTGAACAATTTATCTGGTTAACTATTTTTATTTTGCTTGCCTCTGGAACAATCATCGCAATGTTGTCAATATTCATTATATCAAAATGGATATATGTGATTTTATTCCTTCTAACTTGTTTTATTTTATTTTGGGTATTGCAAAAAATCGATCAACCCAGATTGCAAAAACTGCACGATGCTAATACAAGGTATTCCGCAACCATTCAACACATTAAGCAAGACAGAATAAAAAAATTACGAAATATTAGTCACGGTGAATTTATATACACACCATCAATCGTCCCGCCACCCCCTCCTCTACCACCAAATATCTAAAACCCCGTATAAAAACGGGGCTTTTTATTTCAAAAAACAAGTTTACAATATTGATGAACTTCAATCATGATTTAACAGCTTGTTTCAAATAATTAACCACTGCCCCAATTGCCGCAAGCGTAAACACCATGCAAAACACCCAACCGGCCAAAGGCACCAACCAAATGATATTCATGACAATGACGCCTGCTGCCGCGGTTTTCCAATTCAACTCATAAACCTTGTTTTTCATGATCAATTTACCAAGCAAAGCTCCAAAACCGATCATAGCCAAAGCTTTAGCGATCGCTAAAGTGAAAGCAAAAACAATCAAACCCAAAGCTCCCAAAGCCGATCCGAAAATTGTCACAATCAACAAAATCGATGCGGTTGGTGCAAGCACGAACCAAACAAAACCCCAGCCCAATTGCGCCGGAAATTGAGTCAACATTGTTTCCGTCATTTTGGCTAAATGTTTTTTGAAAAAATACAAACCAATCAAAACCGTCACCAATCCAATTATGATTTTCAACAACAATGCCAACAATCCTAATCCGAAAACCGCTCCGCCTGAAATATCAGCTTTCTTTGTCTTCGCGTCTTCATCAGCCGGTTTAAGCTTTTCAGGCATTTTATGCTCGACACCGCCGACAATCGTAGCCGCGCCATCAATTTTCGCTTCTTTGGGCGAAGTGTATTGCATGATACCGCCGATCTTTGCCGAATTACCCAAAATCATTTCATCCGTTTCCATTATTACCGAACCTTTCACTTCACCATTAATAATAACTTGTCCTCCCCCACCCAAAACATTACCCTCAACAATTCCATCAATCATTACCGCACCTCCGCCTACCGTTAAATCACCTTTGACAACCGAACCGGGAAGTATTCTAACCATGCCTCCAAATGCTATCAAATCATCTCCAATATTTCCACCGACACTAACCATGGAACCGGCCAAGCGCGCATCATCACCGACATCGCCGAATAAATCAACCATGGATCCTGCCATGCCGACATCATGGTTCACATTGGCATTGCAACGAACAACCGCGCCTGCGGCATACAAATCCCCGTTGATTTCACCGTCAGCAAAAATATTTGCTCCTGCCGCATAAACATCATCTTGTGCGGACGAAATAAAAATGGATTCGCCTTCTTTAAATTCCGCGGCCAAAACCGGAGTTGCTGAAAGCGCTAAGGCAATTCCGAAAACAGCTGAAATTATCGATTTTTTAATCATATATTGGTTCATTAGATAATAATAACTGCATTATCACACAATTTTCTTAATATATGCAACCATCAACATATTTTTACAGACTAAAAACCCGCACAGAAGAATGGTGCGGGTAAAAGGAATCATGACTCACGACCGGCTGAAGCCCTGATAAGTACGGGCGGCCTGCTTTTGGCTATTTGCCAAAAACGCACGACCATCATACCCAAAACCCCGGCAACGCCGAGCACGTTCGCCCAATCATCTTTGGCGATGAAAATAAATGCCATCATCGCCAAAATGGGAACAATTCGGCCCATTGCCTATATAAGTTATCGCGCCGCCAAAAACCGCGCCCAAAGAAATCGCTTGGAGCAGAATCTCTGGCACTCCGGCAATCGATGGCGATGTCATTTTAAACTCTTTTGCGATCTCGAAGAAAGTTACGTAAGTTGGAGCGTTATCAAGCACGGCACTCAACCCACCCGTAAAAACGAAGATCGAGAGTGCATTAATCGGAAGCTCGGGAGCTATCTGGCGCAAATAAATCAATGCCGGAACCATGGCCAAAAATATGCCGACAAACAACGTTCCAACTTCCAGTATCGGTTCCCAAACAAAATTGTTGGCTCGACGAATCGCGTGATGCGTCAAAAAATATGAAGTACCCGCGGAAACCGTCATAACAATCTCGCGATAAGGAGTGGGCGCGAATGCCACTGAAAGCACAATTACCGCCAAAAACAATAAATTATGTTTTCCGTTCACTGTAATAGGAACAACATTTTTAACATCATTAACAATATTTTTAGACGGCTCCTTGGCATACAGTTCTCGATCCATAGCGTAATAACTAAGCAACAACAAACCGTTAACCAACAACCATTGGGGAAACAGGGTAAACGTCCAGGTAAACGGCACGCCTCTCAACATCCCCAAAAACAATGGCGGATCACCCAAAGGCGTAAGCAATCCCCCGCAATTCGCTATAATAAAAATAGCGAAAATAATCGTATGTTTTTTATATTTGCGTTCACTGATGGTTCCGCAAATCGGCCTTATAAGCAACATCGCCGCTCCCGTAGTACCGATAAACGAGGCTAAAACTCCTCCAATCGCCAAAAATAATGTATTTTTCAAAGGAGTTGCCTGAATATC
>CAZXFK010000045.1:2053-10091 GCA_964640115.1 uncultured Gammaproteobacteria bacterium | reverse complement strand
CTGCTCCTTAGGCGCATCCGCCTCAGGCGGAGAATCGGATGTGAGAAATCTCCACCAAGACAACAGTTCATCGTAGGGATAAACCTCGTGTTTATCCGTGCTGTAGATACTTGTTGTATCAGTGCGGATAATCACTAGGATTATCCCTACGGGGATCGGGGGCACCACCTCCCCTCGCCTTCGCTCGGTACTCCTCCTTAAAAAGGAGGAGAGTTTGGTAAAAACTAGTTTTACAGTTCCATTGTCCTCCTTTTTAAGGAGGACAGCTTTCAGCCAAGGGCTGGAAGCGGGTGGTTATGTCCGATTGTCCTCCTTTTTAAGGAGGACCGATTTTGGCGATTAGCCAAAATCAGGTGGTTCTGGCTCGCGGCTGGTGGCTGGTAGCTAGCGGCTAAAAAAACCGCCTTATCGGCGGTTTTTTTTCTTTACTCGGCTGGTTCGTTGAACGGGTTAGTTTGAACTTCGGGGTTGGTAACTATTTGTTCTTGAACCGGTTCAGGAAGCGCGGGCTCTGCAGGGGGAGTATTCTTTTTGCTGATTAAGCCCTCCAAGTATGTGATGCGGTCGTTGACGATTTGCACATCCTTATTGGTTTCAGCGACGACTTTGACTTGCTCTAAAGCTTTATTGTATTCGCCGATTTCTTCGTAGATGGCTGAGAGATACCAGCGTGCGTTGGCATACTCGGGAGCGAAAGCAACGATGCGTTCGAACATGGCTTGGGATTTATCTTTTTCTTCGTTGCGATAGTAGAGGATGGCGAGTTGGAAGGCTACACCCACATCTTGATTGTTGACGCTAAGAACTTGTTCGAGTTTGACAATGGCATCTTGGATACGGCCTTGGCGCTCGTAGACCAAGCCAAGGAAGTAATGAGCCGGAGCGAAATCGGGTTTGGCTTGGATAGAGCGGTTAAACCATTCAGAGGCTTTGTCCAACTCGGTTTTGATGTTTTGTTCGGCTTCGAGTTTGGCTTGTTCATCCTCGGATTGCAAGACTGTTTGATAGGCGTCAGCGCGCAAGATGTGCAGTTTGCCGATTTCATTGCTGTAAACAGGATTATGAGGTTCGCGTTTTAACGCTTCTTCAAAGTTGGCAATGGCGAATTCGTCGGCACCTTGGGTGAATCCGGCTATGGAGAGATAGATGACCGAAAGATTTTCCCAGTTATCAACGCTCATGGGATTCATGTTGGTTGCAATTTTGGCGGTGTCGATGGAAGCAGCGATGATTTGGTTAAACTCTGTGGCGGCTTCGGGATTGTTTTGAACATTGGGGAAGATTTCACCGGCTTTGATGAGATAAGCTTGAGAGAGGTTGCGGAAATATATATCGTTTAAGCGATTCATGGCAACCGCGCTGTTCAAAGATGAGATGGCTTTGTCGATTGATTCGCCTTTACGGTATGAGAAGACGGCATCCGAATAAGCGGCGTCGGCGACCAAACGTTGACCGGCCAGCCAGGTTACGGAGAGAGAAGCGACACAGAGAATTGCGAATAAGACAGACACAATGATCGAGCTGACCGAGTTTTTATCAGACTCCCAGATGTAAGCTTTTTTGACAATGAGGGCGACCAAGAGCGAGAGGAAGAATCCGAAAGCAAAGATGTGAGCGAAATTATAGTTGTAGAATACGGCGATAAAGACGACCGTAATCCAAGGCACGAAGACGCTTAGGAAGGCTTGCCAGTTTTGATCGTCCTTTTCGAAGATGAGGTGTTTGGCACTTTTGACGATGCCGGAGATGATGAGCATGAGGAACAAGATCATGCCGACAATACCGATGGTTGGCAAAAGGGTGAGGAAAGTGGATAAACCGCGCTCAAAACGAATGGACCAAAATTGCGAGAGGTTAACGGCTGGGGAGCGATGCATGGCGTAATCATAAATCCATGTTCCGGGGCCTGTGCCGAACAAGGGATTTTGTTGCAATGAAGCTTTGGCGATGTTCCAAGAAGCTGTTGCCGAGGGGGAGACTTCAGCCGGGAGGTTTAAGTTGATGGGGGTTTTGAAGATGAGGAGCAATACGGCGACACAAGCCAAGACAACCGGAACCGCGATGCGGATGGGATGCGAGATTTTGCTTTTGCGGATAATGGGGAGGATGATAAGAAGCGCGAGGCCAAATAAAGCCGCGGCCCAAGCGACCCAGAAATCAACAATGATGAGCGCGAAGAGCGATACCAGCAGTGAAGCCCAGACGATAATGTTCATGATGATACCGCGTTTTTTGTTTTCGCCGAGTTTGCATTCACCGTCTTTACAACCGAAGACCGTGAGTGAGGCGGCGAGAACTAACGGGAGAGTCATGTAAACACCCATGGCGTTGATTGTGCCGATGGTGTTGAAGGAAATTGTTTTGGTAAAATCAGCCAACCAGCCCAAAGAAAAGACACCGAATAATTGCATGATGCCAAACAAACCCGCCAAGAGAGATGAAAACAAGAAGGTGATCAGATAGCAATAAAGTTTTTTGAATGTATTGATGTGATTGATGGCCAAAAAGTAAAACACAATAATGGCGCCCATGGTGGCAAATGACATTTGCATCTGGCCAAAGTTGCCTACCATGGAGAGGTAGAGATCTTTGGAGAACAAACTGGTTACCAGCCAGCCTATGCCAAACAGAATCATGACGATGTTAAACCACGAACGTGCCATGACTATTTTGCGATCGGCCAAAGCTTTGCCGAGCCATGCGGTTGCGGCAATTAAAACCAGAATTATGAAAAGAGTTTGTTTGTTTAACTCCAAGACATCAAGCGTGATGGGCAAGAAAAATATTGGAGTTAACAGAACAACGGCTTTAAGACAGATCTCGATGATCCAATCCAAAACCTTGGAGACTTTTGGGAGCGTTTCAGCACCCCTCGAGGATGTGGCGGCCGCCACAGCTTGCTGATTCAGCATAAGGAAAATATTTAGTTTTTAATAATTACGACTAATAAAATTATTTGCGTTTATTATAGCATAATTTATAAACGCTTGCTATTCGGTTGTAGATAATTTTTTATTCCTTGGGCGCAACTTCGCCGACCAATGGTATATCCAAATCAACTACGGTTTCACGGCGCGATTTGAGATCCAAATCACCGGAAGAATATTTGGCATACCCATCTTTTTCAACAGTGATGTAATAGGTATTGTGTTCAGCAAAAAAACCGTATTTACCATTATTGGTTGTAGCTTGTGTTTCCAAAAGTTTATTGAATTGTTTGTCAAAGATGCGAACCACGGCGCCGTTAATCGGTTTTTTGGTTTTGGCATCATAGACTCTTCCCCATGGGCGAGGTTTGGCCGGAAGAGCCAATTGGCGGAACAAGAGATAAAACAATATTTGCAAAACCAAAACCATAACCACAAATATGGATGGCGTAATGATAAGCGCCGCGAAAGCGAGAATTACTCCGGAAAGCGCGATGATATGTTGAACACGTTTTAAAAAGCGGCGATAAAGAACTTTGCGCGGTGTTTCGACTTTTTGATTGGGGTCTACGGGAATATTAACCGCTATTTCGCCGTCTTCTTCGAGGTTTATATTTTCACCGTGATACAAATCCGTGTAAACCGCATCTTCGTTTTTCTTGGACAAAAAGGCTGTGGGGAAATCATACTGCGGTTTAACGACTTCAATATAGTAGTGCCCTTTTTTGGCGCGGAAATAGAATCTGCCTTCTTTGTCGGTAACTTTGGTTTGCACCGTCATCTTGGTTTCAAAATGCATCAAACGAACAACCGCCATCTCGATTGGTTGCTTATTTAATGAGTTGTAGACCACACCCCAACGGCGTTTGCGCAGTTTGCCGAAAAGCAAAATCGGTTGAGCGAAGAGGTATTGGAGGTAAGATAAAAGGTTAAGCAAACCCAGTGCACTGCCAAGATTGATTAAAGACACACCAACCAAAGCGGGCACAACCCAGTCGTCGGTGACTGTTACGATCTCTGGAGCGCGAATGGCATCGAGTGCGATTAAAGCGACGTACTCGATTGATTCGGGTACGGATTCGATTTGCAAAACTTGCTCAACTTCTTCTTCGCAAAGCTCGGGGTTGTTGGTTAAGTCGATGGCCAAAGTACGGCCAAGCGCCTGACGGGAATCGGTGGTAATCGTATAGGCGCGCAAGAACTCGCCTTCGTAATAGATACTAACGCTGACAGCGTGACTGACGGATGGGTTTATTTTGGTGATGGAGAATTTGAGGTTTTCGCAATTGGAATCATCAACCTGAACATAGACATCGCTCGCTGTGGAGATGCCCGCTTGTTCGGTAAAGCTGTAAAGAGTTGTACCGCCATCCAAATCTTGAGAGGTGGAAAATTCACCGCCGGTGACACGGGTTTGACCCGAATTATCGGTAATGGAAATACTGTAAGAGACTTTGGAGCAATCGATTTCACAAGTGTTGATTAATAAAGGTTTGGGAATGGTGATCAGCTCGACCCTGTCACCGAAGACGTTGCGCTCGACGGAAACCAGTGGAGAGCGCTGTAAATCATAGCCGACTTTGGCGACTTCGACATA
The DNA here is from genome assembly GCA_964640115.1 of uncultured Gammaproteobacteria bacterium. GTDB lineage: Bacteria > Patescibacteriota > Patescibacteriia > 2-12-FULL-60-25 > 2-12-FULL-60-25 > MWCR01. The sequence goes on along the minus strand of CAZXFK010000045.1, from coordinate 5,567 downwards.
GTAGATACCGTTAGGAACACGGAAAACGAAGTTGCCTTGTTCGTCGGACAAAGCCGGATTAACTTGGCCGTAAGGAGCGCCGTTCCAAACAACTGTTTGACCGTTAACTATTTGATAAAGGGTAACAGTGGCTCCGGGAACTGGGGTGATGCCGGCGATGATTTCGGCCACGACGACCTCGCCCGGATCTTGAACTTGAAAAATATCTTCAGCCTGGGCTATGGCTCCACTGACAAAGGTGACTCGGACATCGGAGAAGAACAAACCGGACTCGGGCGCCGGAAAGGTGCCGGTGAACTCTGTGCCGTTGGCCGAGAGAGCCAGTGCATATAATTGACCTTCAACTATTATGTATGCGGCTTCAGCTTGCTCGCCCAAGGCTGCGACCGAGACTCTAACCAAAACGGTTTCATTGGACAATACGCCGTACAAACCCGTGGAATCGGGTTCGAGCAACAGTGTGCCATTGGCTCCGTAATAAATTGGATTGATTTGAATCGAGGTTGGCAGTGTGGGCGGAGTTGTGGTTGGAGTCGGAGGGAGAGGAGGAGTGGTTGTTGGAGGAGTTGGAGGAGTGGTGGTGGGAACCGGAGGCAAAGGAGGCGTTGTTGTGGTTGAAGTTGGAGTTGGAGGAAGAGTGCCGAAAGGCATGGCATCATCCAAAGCACCGGAAGCAAAATTGCCATTGAAATCGTAAGGATAGGCACCGTAATAATAAGTGACGCCATTGGTTAAACCCGTGTCGACTGTGGTTAGAGCCAAGCCGTCGTAAACCAAAACGCCGTCATAAGGGCCGGTGGGAAAGCCTCCCAAGTTGCGAATAAGGCGAACGCCCGCGAAATCGGGTTCCGGGGGATGAGTCCAAAGAAGATTGACGATAGTGTCGCCCGGAGTGGCGGTGAGGGTGATGTTGGTTGGCGGTGTTTGATCGGAAGTGGTGCGGAAGGTGTAGATTGTAGAAGTGGCGCCGATGCTCATGGCATCGTAAGATACGACACGGTAATAATACAATGTCTCGGGCAATAGAGAGGTGAGAGGCACGGCGTGATTGGTGACGAAGCTGGCGGCCGTGGAGAACATGCCCAAGCCGGGAGTGAGACCATAGTCGACACGGGAGTTGGCGGCGCGGTTAGTATCCCAGATTATTATGGCCGAGGTATCGGTGATGTTGGTGCTGGTGACGTTATAGATTTCGAGCGGAGGCCAAGGGAGCGTGGTAAAAGTATAATCAGCGGACGTGGCGGAATTGCCGTATTGATCGGCCGAGGTGACACGGAAGCGATAAAGGGTATTTGGTGTTAATCCTGTCAGATCGATGCCGTGGGATAAGACGAGCGAACCGTTGGAGACCGTATTGCCATAACTGTCGGTGATGCCGTATTGAACGATAGAGGTGGCGGGTTCGTCGGTATCCCAAATAATGCGGGCACTGGTTTGGGTGATGTTAATGGCCTGCGGATTTAAGATGATGGGTGGCGTGGTATCAACCGGACCTCCGCCTCCGGTAGTTGTTATGGTTAATGGTAGTTGGTTAGAGGTGATGCCCGGAATGGGATTATGAACCGTCATCTGTTTGGTGCCGGCGATTAAAACATCGGAGGCTAAAATGCTGACTGAAAGTTCAGTGGAGCTGACAAAGATGGTGGGGCGATCGGCGCCGTCGATGCGGGCAATTGAACTGGAGACAAAACCCAAACCCGTGATTGTCATGTTAAAAGCACCCGAGCCGGCCACGACCGAGCTGGGATTTAAATTGGTAATTTGCAATGAAGCGCCCACGGTTGCATCCACGCTCACACCGCTGTTTGTCATGATGGCTTGTGCGACCTGGCCCATGTCGCCAAAACCGCCGGCAATGGTAATGGTATAACTACCGGCAACCGCCGGATTGGTCAGTTGATTGACTCCGCCGGTTGCATTGGTGCCGATGTAGATTGTTATGTAATCATTGGGATTAATGGTGCCCGGAGCGGAGTTGGTTGGAGGGGTGAGGGTTAGGATTCCGCCGGCAAATGAAGCGCCCCAAATGTTGACGCCGGCGGCGGCTGCCAAGGTATTATTTGTTTCCAAACCGGTAACAGGACCGTGCAAGAGATCGATATCGTTAAAGTTGACCGCGCCGGTTGTCCATGAAGACAGGTTTATGGTGATGGTATCGGCGGGGGAATCCACTCCGGATGGGGTGCGGAATTTGTAGGAGTGATCGGCTAAAGTGCTCACGGTGTGATTGGAAAGGCTGACCGTGGAATTTAGCAACGCGGCACCAAAGGATGGTTTGGCGAAAACGCTAAAAACCATCACTGCCATTAAAATGATGGCTTGAAATTTTTGCATACTATTTTTAGACAAAAAACTCATTTTGTTTGCTATAGACTTACATTGAATATTATACTCTATTTCGAATAGACTATCCAGATAAAAAATCTCCGCCTTGTGGACGGAGATTTTGCTTGATTATGCAATAATTATTTTTTTTTGCTCGAGTTTTTGATGGCCTTGGAAACGATTGCCTTATTATATACTTTCATGACAAAGAAGAGCGCGACGAGCAGTACCAATAAGATCAAGCCCATGCGCCAAGGAATTACCCAGAAAGAGACTTCTTGCGCCGGGAAGGCGGTATTGCTTGAACCGTATTTTACATCCACTTTGGCGGTATATCGGCCCAAGGCAAAGTTGTGCCATTCGTTAGCCAAACCATCAACAAACCTTCCGCCTGATGCCAAGGTTTCGCTTTTGGCCCACCAAGTGCTGATACGGCGAATACTGCTGGGGAGCACGGCCGAGTTACGCGGGTTAGCCGGCACGCGAGCCACTACACCTCCCCACATGTTGCGGATTTCCAAGGTGCCTTTGGGGCGGAAGTGAATGTTGCCTGTGTTGCGAATGCGAAGGTCGAAAAATGAGGGCAAATGGCTTAAAACTTTTTTATTGACCGTAAAAGACTCAATATTTGCCTGTTCCGTGATGTCGCCGGCGATTTTGACTAGGAATAGAACACCTGTTTTTGGTGAGATTTTGGAACCGGTCACATCAACTTCAAGATCGGGTGGATCAAGAGATAAGAACACGGCTCCGTAATGACCTCCGGGTTCAGCATCCAATGGTGCGTTGATGGTGTAATCAACTTCGACGGTGCTTTTAGGAGGAATAACCAACCTGTTCTCGTTGAAGGTGAACCATTTGTAAAAACTCATTACATCTTCTTCATTCTCGATATATTCTTGTCTACCCTCTTCGCCAACCGGCAAAAAACGCTGGGCACCGATGTAATATACAGCATCCTCATCCATGGTATTGGTTACCCTGATTTTACCGGATGCGCTCATACCGGGAGCTAAATCGTGCTCAATGACGACCGGCGAAACTGCGACAGCCAAAGCATTGGCGGGGCCTCCGAATAAACCAAAGGCACAAATTATCGCGAATATAGACCAGAACAAGTATTTGATTTGTTTCATAGTTATGGATTTATAAATTATAAACGAATACATTGTAAACATAATGCATTGAT
>CAZXFK010000045.1:0-2043 GCA_964640115.1 uncultured Gammaproteobacteria bacterium | reverse complement strand
AGCGATATTGAGTTTTATTGTTCCACCCCCCACTTGCGTGGGGAGTGGTGAATTAAACCCAAGATTAATTAGAATGTTGGAGTAATTCTGTAGGTTACAGTGTGTTGATAGTAACCCACAACTGTTCCGCCATCCATAGCTGCCTGATGCGTAACTTCTGTTGTTGACAGCGTAGAGGATCCGATAAATGAATTGCCGAATGTCAAAAAGCTTGTAGGAGCTGTTGGAACCGGCGTATCATCATCGTTGAAATCTCCAGCTTCAACAACAGGAGAAGTATAAACACCGGAGCCGTTATTACCACCAATGGTGGCGCCAACAACCTCGATGCCATAACCTTCCGTATCGGCTGTAACAGTTCCGTTTTCTGCAATACTTGTTATTGTTGCATAAGAAGCGGTAGAAAGCTCTTTATCACTCTCTATAGTAACTGCAAAACCACCCTGTGCGTTAGTTGAAATCTTGAGACGATAATCACATTCGTTAACTGCGCCGGGGGCAAGTGTTCCAAGATGACAATCATGTTTTTCTATTGCCAAATTAGTTGAACTTACGATAGCAAACTCAAGCGTTGGTTGAACTGAAGCGTCAACCAAGACATCGTTGCCGCCATTCACATAGAATTCAGTGGCTCCGTAATCCGCATTGGCATTGCTGGTTAAAACAGCCAACGAGAAATTACCTTCGTACAAATCGCCGCCGGCCATTGCAACCGGTACGCGAACACAGACACCACCATTAGCTGGTGCGGTAACCGTATCTGCAAGAGTGAAGACTATTTGGCTTGCTGTTGCGCCGGCTTCATACGAACCGCTTACTCCAAAGGCTGTGGTTGTCGCACAAGCACCAAGAACTGTAGTGGAACCGATGCCTGTATCGCTCCAATCGACAGTCATTCTGATTTGAGTTCCTGTTGCATACTCACTCTCTGAAGTCCAGTATACGGTCGTTGTCACAAAACCATCGGTGCCGGCTGCGGCGATTTCGCCGTTTGCGGGATCGCGGGTAAGAGCAACACCGTCAGCATGTGCGGGCAACATTGCTACGCACATGGTGAACAGAGCAACGAAGGAGGTTAATTTTAAATAATATTTGTTCATAATCATTTTTTTTATGATTGATTTTTTTTGATGAACTTAAATGTTCATTGTTTAATTATCGAAGACTTTGCACGCCATGAGCAGTGCAAAAAATCATACATCCATGTTTTTCCCCCTCATGGTGAAAAACACATTGATATACGCTTCGAATTGAGTTACTTGTTCCCAGTATCGCTATGATACTTGGATACTTCGACCTTTCAAGGAACCATGATTATCCAGTCCTGTCATCCGGATAAACATTGAGCCTTGATCCGCGTTATAGCCTTAATACGATTCCTTAAACGCGTGGGGTTTTTTTGCTTAATTGGTATTGTACACCAATTATGAACAATTGTTAAAAGTTGGGTGTTAATAAGTAGCTGACAGTTTGTTGGTAACTGCCGGCCGGAACCGTGTAATCAACGCTGGCTTTGTAGATCATGCTGACTCTGTCGGCGGATGCTGTTGAAGTGCTTTTTTGAATGTCGCGGAGCGTTGTAGTAATGGAAAAATCACTGCCTGTGCTGGTTGCGGTTTCGCCGTAGACCCGGCCGCCGTATTCGTTTTCGCCGGCTGTAACCGTGCCATCGGCTACATCATTGATGCGAGCCGTGGGACTGGATTCGAGGTAGCCGTCGGATTGGATTTGTAATGTATAACCATTGGCGGCATTGGTACTGACCTCGGTTTGCACAACGGCGGCCGAGCCGGTGCCATCCAATATACCGAGAGCGATAAGATGGCCTTCGGTGCGGTAAACAAAATCATTGCCTCCTGCGGGTGTTGTACCAATTTCGGCTGTCATGCCATCCCATTTATCTACGGTAAGAACGAGGCCGACAACGTCGATCACTTTGCCGACGACGACTTTGAGATCAAGGCCCCCGGCATCTTCGATAACAGCGATGCGGGTGCCGGTTACAAAGTAAGTTGTATCTGCGACGGTGACTGTGTTGCCAAC
>CAZXFK010000044.1:4058-10361 GCA_964640115.1 uncultured Gammaproteobacteria bacterium | reverse complement strand
TTAAAACAGTTGGGGAGATCGCCAAAATTGCCAATCTGTTGGATCATGTTGAGTTGGCTGAAAAACATGATTTGATAGATTTTGAACGTGGAGCCAAGGTTACCGGAGCCAAATTTTATTTTTTAAAAAACAAGTTGGCCGTGTTGGAGCAGGCATTGATCCGTTACGGGGTTGATTTTGCAATGCGTGAAGGTTTTGAATTTATCACCACTCCGGATTTGGCAAAAGAAGAAGTTTTATTGGGTAAAGGTTTTTTACCCAGAGGGCCGGAAAAAAATATCTATTATATAGACGGTACGGATTTGGCGTTGGTGGGAACGGCGGAAATAACAATGCTGGGCTATCACATGAATGAAACGTTAACAGCTGAAGAATTGCCAAAAAAATACGTAGCTTTTTCGCATTGCTTTAGAACCGAATCCGGTTCTTACGGGCGCGAGTCATATGGTTTATACAGAGTGCATCAATTTTCCAAAGTCGAAATGTTCGCTTTTGCTTTGCCCGAGCAGTCGGAAGCCATTCATGCCGAGTTTTTATCCTTGGAAGAAAGGTTTTGGCAAAGTTTGGGGATTCCTTATCAAGTGGTTGATTGCGTGACGGGTGATTTGGGCGCTTCTGATTACCGCAGGTATGATATTGAAGCTTGGATGTGGGGCAGAAATGAGGGTAAGGGAGCTTATGGAGAGGTGACATCAACGTCAAATTGTATCGATTATCAAGCGCGCGGATTAAATATCAAGTATAAAGATAAAGAAGGGAATAGAGGATTGGTTCATACATTAAACGGAACCGTGGTGGCCACGCCAAGGGCCATGATAGCGATTTTGGAAAATTGGCAACAACCGGATGGAACAGTTAAAATTCCGGATGTTTTGGTTCCGTATTGCGGATTTGATTCCATTGGTTAATTATGGAAGATTGCCCATACAAGCAAAATTTAACAGCGTGTTGGCGCAGAAAGATATCTGAAAAATTTAAATTGCCGTTTTATACCAAGAAGCAAAGTTACAGGGTTAAGTATTTGGTTAGAGTGTACAATGATTCAACGAGCAAGCGTGATTATCAAATCATTTTGCCGGTTCCGCAAGAAACAGGTTATCAAACAATAACTCATCAGCCGACTTTTGAGCCCGGTGATTTTACTTTGATGAGAGATGCGGTTTATGGAAATGTTGCGGCTTTATATAGGGGCGAGATAAATCCGAATGGATATCAGGATTTGGCGATGAATTTTGAGATCACTGTTAAGCCAAGGAGTATCGGTTTGCAAAATAACAAAGAGATTGTTGCGGTTTTGTGCAAACACTTGAAATTGGATGAAGCGGGGGGTGGCGGTATCAAGCAATATGAATGCAATGATGAGAGTAGCGATGATTTGCAAAAAGCTAATTGTTTGAATGATAAAGTAGTGGAACAATTGAATTATGGCAATCCGATACCGGGGTTGTATACGGCGAATCAAGCTTTATCTTTGGGCAAGGTTGATTGCGGCGGTTTTGATAGCCTGCTGGCGGGTTTGTTGATGAAGCAGGGGATTAAGGCTCGGGTCGTATCAGGGTTTTGGGCTGGTTATGAACAAAATACCATGCATGCTTGGCTGGAGGCTTTGTTACCGGATGGCAGGTGGGTACCGATGGATCCATCGGTGCAGCATTTAGCGGAACAAGGCAGAACTAAAAAATCCGGGGGATTCGGTTACCTGGGGAGTGATAGAATTGTGTTTTCGCACGGTTGTTGTCTGCCATTTATTGTTAACGGACAAGAGATAAAAGTGGATTTATTGCAACACCCTTATTTATTGCCGCATGATCCGGATTTGCACTATGTTTTGCAATTGGATGTTAAAAGTCTATGAAAAAAATCATTTTTACAAGTTTATCACCGAATGCGGAAAAAGATGATGTCTTAAGAGCTTTAAAATTGCTGGTTAAACCTTGGGTATGGAGTAAGGGGGAGTATTCAGAAAAAGTAAGAAATTGGTTTTTTGAGTATTTGGGTTATGATAATGTGTTTTTAACGGATAGTGGACGAACCGGTTTAATGTTGGCGCTTCAGGCTTTGCGAATAGGTGAAGGGGATGAGGTTTTGGTGCAGGCGTATACTTGTGTTGCCGTGCCTAATTCGGTTTTATGGGCAAAGGCCAAGCCGATTTTTGTTGATATCGAAAGTGATACTTTGAATATTTCTTTGGATGACGCGCGAAGAAAAGTAACCGGTAAGACAAAAGCGATTATCGTGCAACACACGTTTGGTAATCCAGCGGACATGGAGAAGGTTATGGAGTTTGCTCGCGAATATGGATTGCTGGTTATAGAAGATTGCGCACATGGTTTGGGAGCTGAATTTAACGGTAAGACGATTGGTTCGTTTGGAGATGCATCAATATTCAGTTTTGGACGTGATAAGGTTGTGTCGGCTGTTTTTGGGGGCGCTGTGACTGTAAAAGATGCCGAGGTGGCACAGCGATTAAGTGATTTATACGAAGATTTGCCGATGGTTGGAGATGTTTGGACCATTAAGCAGTTATTGCATCCAATAATCTTCAGTGTGGCAAAATTATTTTACGGTATAGGGCCGATTGGCAAGATAATCATCGAGTTATCCAAGAAAAGCGGTTTGATCGCTAAAGCTGTTTATCCGGAAGAGCGTTGTGCCGGTAAACCGAGTTTTACTTCGCATCGGCTTAATAATGTTTTGGCTGGATTGGCTTACTTTCAGTTGTTTAAATTACCCAAATTTTTGGAAAATAGACGGAGGTTGGATGCTTTATATGATGAAGAATTGTCCGGCCTGAATTTGGTTACGCAAAAGAGTTTGAGTGGAGCTCTGCCCGGGTATTTGAGATATTTTTTGAGTGTTGCTGATCCGGATGGGTTGTTGAGTTATGCAAAATCCAAAGGGGTTTTGCTGGGTGATTGGTATAGGCAAGTTATAGCTCCAAAAGGAGTCGTTTATGAAAAAATAGGTTACGAAAAGGGGAGCTGTCCGAATGCCGAGGCGCAAGCCGAAAGATCGGTGAATTTGCCAACTCATATTGGAATTACCGAAAATGATGCCCATAGAATCACTAAGCTCGTAAAAAGTTTTTATGATAAAAACACAAGAGATAAATAATCAAGAAATTTGGGAATCCAAGATACATGATTTACAGCCACATTCATTTTTGCAGTCTTGGAGTTGGGGGGAATTTAATAAATTAAATGGGCACAAGGTTTATCGTTGGGGATTTTATAAAGATGAAGAGTTGATCGGATTGGCACAGGTGATTTTTCATAAAGCCAAAAGAGGATCTTTTTTGTTGTGTCCGCATGGTCCATTGGTTTTGGACGTGTCGGATTATGAACAATGTATTAGTTCATTGATGCAAAGCGTAAAAGAGGTTGATGAGTACAAAAATTGTTCTTTTGTAAGATTGTGCACTTTGCTACCGAATGAACAGCAATATTATGATTTATTCAGTAAAATGGGATTTCGAAATGCGCCCATACATCAACACCCGGAATTGTCGTGGATGATCGATATAAATCGAGATGATGATCAGATACTGCAAGACATGCGAAAGACGACAAGACATGCGATTCGTAAAGGTGAAAAAGATGGTGTTAAAATTGAAATATCAAATAATATTGATGACGTGGAAAGATTTTGGGATTTGTATAAAGAGACGGTGCAGAGACAAAAATTTATACCTTTTTCGAAAGAGTATTTAAAGAAAGAGTTTGAAATTTTTAAGGCGAGCAATAAAGTTGTATTAGGTTTTGCGATTTACGAAGGCAAGGTTGTTTCCGGAGCCATAATAGTTTTTGACGGCGGAGGAGCTTATTATCATCATGGAGCTTCGTTGCATACGGGCAATGTGCCAACGTCACAATTATTGCAGTGGAAATTGATCCAAGAAGCTAAGCGACGCGGATGTAACTATTATAACTTTTGGGGCATTGCTCCGCCTGATAAACCAAAGCACCCTTGGGCCGGATTATCGGTGTTTAAAAAGGGTTTTGGAGGTTTCGAAGAAGCTTATCTGCACGCACAGGATTTCGCGTTATCACCAAAGTATTATCTTAATTATGTTGTTGAGAGAGTTAGGAAGTGGAGGAGGAAACTTTGAACCAAACAATATAGTAAATAATAAATAACAAATAATAAATAATAAAGAATGAAGATCAAAGACGAATTTCGTATTTCGTATTTCGCACCACACACTGATTCGTAATTAGCGCAGATTTTAACCCTCCGAAGCTTTATGCGTAGGGGGTTCGTAATTCGTACTGTATATGTTTTTTAAAAAGCGGGAGGACAATTTGGATGATGGGGTGTTGAAGGGGAGGGGAGGCAGGCATAAGACACAATCTTGGGTTGCGTATGTTTTGTTTTTTTTATTTATTATTTTGGCGGGTTTGTGGTTTGTATTTTTTTCGGGATATTTTTCAGTTGGGGAATATGAAATTAATGAATTAAGTGTTTTGGAAAAAGATGTTGTAACAGGGGAGATAGGGAAATTTTTAGATATAAAAGATAGTGTAATCAAAGATAAGAGAAATATTTTTTTGATTGATGAGCAAAGTGTTGCAGATCACTTGATGAACACATTTTTTATAGAATCAGCAACTGTGGACAAAATATATCCAAATATTTTACGACTCAAGATTAAGGAGAGGCAGAGGAGTGTGATTTTGGTGACAAGGAACAAAATTTATATCGTTGATGATTATGGCGTGATCACAGATTATGCGGATCAAGCCACGGTTTCAACGACGCGAGAATTTTTATCAAGTTTGGTTCCCGTTGATTCTCTAAAAGAAATTTTTGTTATTGCGCCAACTTCAACCAATTATGAAATTGGTTGGCAGTATACGGATACACATAATGTACGAAGATGGCTTGATTTAGCTGAAAAATTACGTATTGCGGGTATTTGGTTTAAAGCGATACAGCTTAATGATGATGAACCCGGTATTTTGCGTGTAATTTTAAAGGAAAATAAGGATGTGATAATGGATGAAGATATTTCGTTGGATTCGCAAATAGATACGTTAAGACAGTTTATGCAATCCAAGCCGGTTTGGGATGATATTCATGAGTATGTAGATGTGAGGATACCGGGGAGAATCTATTATAAATGAGTCGTCGAATGTCGAACGTCAAACGTTAAACGTAATATCTGACATTTTTTATTCAGTTACAGGTCTCATAAGACCTGGGGAGGGGTGGGAGCGCTTAGAACGCAATTTTGAGGCTCGTTTAATTTTTTGGCTTAAATAAGCCAAAAAAGCTACTAGCTACCAGCTTCCAGCTACTAGCGGGCTACTTAAGCTACATTTATAGCCATGGGCTATAAATGAAAGCAGAATGTGTTGATTGGAGTGGATTTTACGACGATTGAAGGGAACTGAAAGCGTTGTAAAATCCACGATATGTTATAAGACTAATCGTTGGCTAAGATTAGCTAATTTTGCTTCATTAAGCGAAATTATCTACACGATGAGTCTTATAACATATATTGTGCGACGCTACATATTGTGATCTGAATTAGCTTTTGACACTAGTTTAACTCTGGCTGAGCTTCAATTTTCCTATTTCTGATAATCTCTAAATTATTTTTTCGCTTCGGCTCCGGTTTGTGGTTTTAAGATTTTTCCCCTACGGGGAAAAAAACCAAATTATGAATTATGAATTAACTCACTTCGCTAAAGCTTCGAGGGTCGGGAGAATTATTAATTATATATTTATGAAAAGTGATCGCTACTCTACTCTAAGGGGTGTAGGGAGAATGTGATGAGTCGTAAAATATATCTATAAAAATAATAAATTATAAATAATAAAGAATAAAGTACAGTTGGTAATCGGTAAAAAAATAGCCTACAGACCGCGAGAATGCGATTTGTAGGCTTGGTTGATCTTGAGTGAGATCAGATGGGGCTTTTGCCGGGGGCGGGATCCTTGTTCCCTACCGGGAACAGCTTGTAGTCCTCGATCTTCAATTTGTCGATTGAGCGAAAAGCTTATTTTTTTGGTATTAGTCTTCGCGATAATGTTCGTAGAGTCGAATTAAGATCAGGGCGCTGTAATTGCATGCTATGTGGATGGCAATTGCGGAAAGCAGGCTGTAATTTAATGCAATGTAAAAAAAGTACATGCCTGCGAACCAAGCGTTAAAATAGCCGAACCAGCCTTGGTATTTGTGACCGTCCCGAAAAACCGCATTGGATGATAAAAGTGATGCGCCTACCGCCCAGCCGTGTTCATGAAACAGAAAGTTGTGCAGATAACCAAAGGTTGTAAAATCGGCTATGGGACCGATTA
>CAZXFK010000044.1:0-4048 GCA_964640115.1 uncultured Gammaproteobacteria bacterium | reverse complement strand
TCTAAAATTCCAATTCCGGCAAAGCCGAAGAACAAGTAGTTTAATATTTTGAGCAAGGGTATACCGCCCAAAAACATAATCCATCGAAAAGCCACTTCTTCAAAAACCGATGTTACTATCAAGTATCCTGGATGAGATGCTAAAGATTGAGCAATTCTTTCATCGTTAGCTTCTTTCATCTCCGGATTGCGTTCTATGAGTTTGCGGATGACGAATTGGCCGATAAAATTGACAACCAACGTCCAAAGCAACATCGGTATACCGGCAATTATGCCATCTACGGCTTTTGATGTGTTCCAAAACGCGAAGATTTTAAACGGTATGGTTTCCGGAAAAAAGACGCCGGCTACAATGAGAGCTATGGGGAATTGAAAGATGAAAAGAATATTCAAACAGCCTTTGCAACCGGGTTGATTGTTTTGTTGCGTTTCGGTTGTTTCCGTTTCCATGAAACACCTCTTTTTGAAGGTTCCGCACGAAGATTATGCCTATTCTTACGGTGTGTCAATGTGTCCTTTTAGATACTGATTGCGCTCCTGGCGGTTTAGTTTTTCAATGGCGTATCTTAAAGTTGTACGAGGCATCTCGTGTGCATGATCGTCTAAAAATTGTTTGAGGACTTTGAGGTCTTTTTTGCCGACCTCGCGAAGCATCCAGCCTACGGCTTTGTGGATTAGGTCGTGTTTGTCGCGGAGGAGTGTTTTTGCGATGTTTAGCGTGGGTTTGAAGTTGTTATTGCGGATGAAGGTAAAAGTCGCGAGAATGGCAATTCTGCGATCCCAGAGGAGATTTGATTTGGCGAGTTTGTTGAGGGTTCTAACGTCACCGAAGTTGTAGAGGTAATCGCCGATGATTTGCGGAGTGGAGGTGTCGACCAAGTCCCAGTTGTTGATCCATTTTGAATTGGCGAGATAAGCATTGTAGATTTGTTTTTTGAGCGCGCTATCCCCTTTTTGATATAGGTTGACCATGAGTACGAGGGCTGTGAAGCGTTCTTCGTGGATTTTACTGTGGAGTAGTTTTAAAAGATCTGCCAGAGGCAAATTTTGGTAGTTTTTAGCGATTGCACGTTGCTCAGGGACAGTTAGGCCTAAAAAGATATCACCTTCGCCATATTCCCCTTTTCCGGTTTTAAAAAAACCACGCAAAATCGTAGCCTGTTTCGGGTCGGCGTTCTGTTTGAGTTCGGCGCGGAGATCATTCAAAGACATGGGAAATAAAAAATTAAAAATTATGAATTAACCCACTTCGCTAAAGCTTCGAGGGTCAAGAGAATTAAGAATGTTGGAATCAATTTAAATGCCAAATGACTAATGCCTAATGCCAAATTATTGTATCGCTACGCTATGCTATTAAATGCCAAATGACAAATGCCAAATGCCAAATTATTGTATCGCTACGCTATCTTAATTATATATTAATTTAAAACCCGCAGGGTTACCGATATTTGGCATTTGGGATTTAATATAGTAATGCCGTGAGGCCTCATATATTTGGCATTCGTCATTTGTCATTTGGAATTAAGTTGGCGGTGTAGTTAGTTGACCGGTGATTTCGGTTCCCAAATATTGATATCGATCCAGGCTTTGAAGCTGGCGAGCCAGTCGCGGAGGGTGAAGAAGTTGATTTTTTCGTAGGTTTGTAGGTCTGAGGCGATGCCCGTGGAATCTACACCCATGGCGTTGCAGATGTAGAGGGCGCGGACAAGGTGGAATTGTTGAGTGACGATGATGGCGTTGTCGATGTTGAACTCTTGTTTGGCACGTTTGCAACTTTCGTAGGTGCGGTAGCCTTCGCGATCTTCGATGATGGATTGATCGGGTATCTGCAAATCCAGTAAAAAGTTGCGCATCGAGGTTATCTCGTCAGTGCGATTGAGCCCGCCGTCGCCGGTGATGAGGATTGTGGGAGCTTTGCCGGCCTGAAAAAGCTCGGCTCCGCGAATGAGACGATCTTTGAGCGCGTCGGATGGCGTGCCGTCGGGTTTTAAGGATGCACCGAGGATGATTATGGCTTGTGCTTGAGGAACATTGTCGACGTTAACGATTTTATCCAAATTTGATGTGCGAACGTAAAAGATGACACTGAAAATAAATATCGCAACGCAAATAAACCCGCCCAGAGACAGTTTGATGAGTGTTTTGCGGGAGAGTTTTTGCATATTGTCTAAACCTTGATTACTAATTGTCTGAACCTTGATTGAAAAACCGATTACTAACCTAATTATCTTGATTATTATAGGTATATTTTTTACATTTAGTAATCAAGTTAATTTGAGCGTGAATCATGTTTAATCAAGGTTCAGACAATAGTTCAGACATTTGTATTCGGTTGTTCGATAGCCAGAGGATCGATGCTTTGGGCTTCGCCGGTGATGCGGAGGACGTCTTTGTCGATTTTGGCGAATTCTTTGTAACCGAGGTTGTATTGATTGACGGCTGTGCCCAAGTTTTTGCCGAGGCTTTGCATGTGCTGGTCGTATTTGCCGAGGTGACGGCCGAGCTCGCCGACACGCTTGATGATTTCTTTGGCTTGTTCCTCGATTTGCAGTGCGCGTAAGCCCTGGAGGACGGTTTGAAGGTAAGCCAAGAAAGAAGTCGGTGAGACGATGAGAACGTGGTATTTGGCGGCCGCGCGGTGGATGATGTTTTCCGCATCCTCCCCTTCTCCGATTTTATTGTTGAGCAAATCAAAATAAATGGCTTCGTGAGGGATGAACATGAAGGCAAAATCCATGGTATTTTCTTTGGGGCGGATATATTTGGAGGTTTCTTGAACACGTTTTTTGAGATCGTTAACGAAAATCTTTTCCAATGCATCGCGTTCGGCCGGTTCTGTGGCATTGGCCCAGCGGTTGTAGTTTTCGAGGCTGAATTTGGAGTCCACGGGCACTATCTTTTCTTTGATAAAAACGGCCGCATCCACGATTTCGCCATCTTCGAAGCGGTATTGCATCTGGAAATTTTCGGGAGGCAGGATGTTTTTAAGCAAGGTTTCGAGGAAATATTCGCCCAAAACTCCTCTTTGTTTAGGGTTTTTTAGGATTTGTTGGAGTTTTTGCAGCTCACCGGTTTCGTTAAGAACCTGGCGTGAGATCTCCTCCACTTTGGCCATGCGCTCCGAGACCTCGCGAACCGTGTTGGTAACGCTTTTATGCTGGTCGCGGAAGGCGTTATGGCTCTCGCCCAGGCGGTCATTGACTTCTTTTTGCATCTGGGATAATTGTTGCTGCATCAAAAGTAAAGTCTGGGATTCCATTGGAGTTTGAGATTGCTTTTCGATGGCCATCAGTTTCCATAAAACGATGGCAAGGCCGACTGCAAAGATGACAAATACGACAATTAAGGCAATCAAAAGAAGGAGTGAGAATTCCATAGTCAACATATAATAAAACGTCAAACGTCGAACGTCAAACGTTGAACGTGTTAAGGACTTTAGACGTTAGACCTTTGACGTTTGACGTGAAGCAGGTTATCCACTTGTCTCATAAAAACGTATTTGTTATGTTGGCGAAAACCAATTAAAAGCTCTAAATGAACAAAAAAATTTATGGTAACACTTCCATACACACTTGGTCCCGCCGATGACTGGGATCCGCAAGGCTACGAAGAAGAAGAGGAAGACATGATTGCCCCGGGCATGCATGTTTTGGATGAGGATGAAGATGAAGAAGAAGATTTGGCTGTCGAAGACGATCCGGGTTTGATTGAAGATCCGGAATTGGCGGTTTTGGATGAGGATGAAGATGAAGAAGAAGAGGAAGAAGAAATTGATGAAGAATCAAGTTTTAAAGATTTGGAAAAAGATGCGCTGGAAGAGCTCGATGAGCTTGAGGATCTTGTCTTGCAATCAGAAAGAGAAACTTTGAAGTTAACGGATTTCGCGGAAGAAGAATAAACAACATTGTTCTCCGGTTTTAACTCACCCCCTACCCCCTCTCTTGAGGCAAGAGCGGGGGCTTCATATTGCCAAGTTGATTAAGTAAACTTAGTCAACAAGTCTCTCTCTTGCTTTAAGAGAGAGATTTAGAGTGAGTTAAGCTGTAACT
>CAZXFK010000043.1:0-10540 GCA_964640115.1 uncultured Gammaproteobacteria bacterium | reverse complement strand
TATATATTCCGAATATCGAGCTTTGCTCGATTCCAACATTCTTAATTTTTAATTCTTAATTCATAATTTGTTATCAGTTCTTTATCTCTATATGATACATCGTTTGATTGTTGATTGTGAAGCGCGGGATTAAGTTGAGATTATATGAGTTCCAATCCGCGATGCCTTTTTCGTCTTGGGTGGTTTGGAAGATGGCGACTTCGGCGCCGGTGGCCACAAGTTCTGCGATTTGAGTTTTGGTTGGCATGGGAGAGGCAGAGAGCCAATGAGGAAAAAAGATTTTGTCACTGCGGTCTGATAAAACTATGGCGTTTTGGCCAAGTGATTTGGCGGCGGCTTGGCGAATTTGCTGATAAGCGATCAGCTCGCGTTCATTGGCCGCAATACCCTCATCGTCGCGCGCCACGGCGGTCCAAACTCCGAACATGATAAGACAAACCGCCAAACAATATCCCAAAGTTTTTAAAGTCCACAAACGCATCATTTTGGACAATAAGTAGCCCGAAGCGAGAGCGAAGACAATTGACGCGGGCAAGGTGTAACGTAAAAATGAATTGCCAACGCTGATTTGATTAAGGCGAACGTGATCTTGATAGACTCCATTGCCGTAAAAAACAGTCACAGCCGCAAGACTCCAAGTCATGGCGATAATCCCCCACTTATTGCTCGAATTCCAGGCTTTGTCCCTATACAAAAAGTACAAAGCTGCCAATAGAACCAACATCCAAGGCCAAAGCATGATGCCGAAATAATTTTTGACGTTCCAAAATACATTGCGAGGATGGATCCCGAAAGGCAATGACTCCAATAAACCCACACTGCGACTGTAAGAAGCCCCCGCTTCCTGCGTGGTATCCCCAATTTCGATATTAGTGACGACTTCCGGACGAATTTGGTAACCGCTCGTAAACCATTTGCCGTAAGTATCGGCGCCGAGTTTGGTGGCGAAAAGCAGGAACAGGATCAAAGGGACGGCAAAGAGTACTGTGTCGCACGTCGCGCACATACGTCGCACGTCCCACGTCGCACGTCCCACGTCAGCGGAGGGGTTGGTTTCGTTCGACGTTTGACACTCCTTCGCTGAAGCTACGGAGCGCGGGCGTTTAACGTTATTAACGTAGTTGGTTTGGCGGTGGAGGAAGGCGAAGATGATAGCGGGGATTATCCAGATGGCTTCGAGCGGGCGGATGGCCAGGGCTAAGCCGGCCAACAAACCGGCGATAGGGTAAGTGATTTTTTTACGTTCGTGATTAACCAGATACCAAATCCAAATCATCAAACACAGTTGTGTCATTTGCGGAAAAACCCCGCGATTTGTATAGATGATAACGCTGGGAAAACTCATCCAAACAACGATGGTTATCAACTTAATGCTATCGTGCCATTGTTTGGGCAGAATACGCCAGAGGGCGAAGATGGTGATTAATGCCAAAATAGGAACAAAAAAACCGAGACCGAGATATCCGGTGGACTTATAGACCAAAGACAGCACTAAAGACATTCCCAAAAATCCGATGGGAGCGATGCTTTTTGTTTCTGGTACAAACACAAAACTTCGCGGTACCAACCAGAAAAATTGCTCTGTATATTCGGATTGCAAACCAAAGGTGCCTTGCCGGGCGTAAGATACGGCACTGACGATATTGGCTGTTTCGTCCGGGCTCATGCGAATGCCGCTTGAAGCCAAAGGTAAACGTATCCACAGGCTAAATAGGGCTAATAGCAAAATACCCGATGATATCCACAAAATTACTCTATTTTTCATAAAAATATGCTACATGTTTTTGTGTTTTTATGCTAGGTTATATGGGTATGAAAATCAATTCAAAATTTTTTGGTATTTACCTGCTTATCGCTACGGCGGTTGCGGCAGCCCTTCCAATCCCCTCTTTGGCTCAATCAGCATTAATCATCGATCAAATCGGGTTTAATCCCAACATGATATTAACGGACGATGATATTTTTAATCCGGATGGAGTCAGCTATGAATATTTGGTTAATTTTGCCAAAAGCAAGGGTAAAATGGCCGACATCATGGTGCGGGATGTCGATGGAGTTATGAAGACGCCGATTGACGTTATCTGGCGGGCTTCGCGGACTTACCGAATGAACCCCCGCTATTTATTGGCACTAATCCAAAAAGAACAATCTTTGGTCGAGGATCCCGAACCAACGGAAAGACGCTTGGACTGGGCGGCGGGCTATGGAGTTTGCGACAGTTGCAGTAAGGATGACCCGCGTATTCAGGATTTTAAAGGTTTTGCCAACCAAATCGAATACGCCTCCAAACAACATCGCGAAAAATACCTGCAACAGTTGCTGACAACCGGACAGACCATCGGAGGCAAGGGCATCGGTATATCCATGATGATCAGCGGTATGGAAATAATCCCGCAAAACAAAGCTACGGCCATGCTTTACACATATACCCCGCATGTACAAGGAAATTTGGTATTATGGCGCATCTGGCAACGTTGGTTCTCGCAATCATTTCCCAACGGCACAATCGTCCGCGCAATGCCCGGCGAAGATGTTTACATGATTCAAAACCGCCAAAAACGCAAGTTTTTATCCGAAACCGTTCTCTTATCCATGACTAATCCCGATAAAATCGTGGAAGCCTCGGAAACAGCCTTGGCGTCTTATCCAGAAGGAGAACCGATGCGTTTTCCGCAATACTCGTTGTTAAGAGATCCGGACGGTGCCATCTATCTTTTGGCGCAAGAAGGCAAACGACGAATTGTGGATATGGAAACATTCAGACAATTCGGTTTTAACGAAGACGAGATCATTGAAGTTCAATTTGATGAAATAGATACGATAGCCACAGCGCAACCCATTAATCAACAAACCGTGTTTCCGCAAGGAGCCTTGGTAAAAGCGCCGGATTCATCAACTGTTTGGTATGTGGAAAGCAATAAAAAATACGCTGTTCCGGACGAGGTATTCTTGAAGGTCTATTTTACGCGCCGTCCCATAGTCAGCGTTCCGCAATTGACGATTGATACTTATGGCAATGCCGGCGAATACAAGTTGCATGAAGGTGAATTGGTAAAAGGAACCGACCCGACGGTTTACGTCTTGGAAAATGGATTTTTGCGCCCAATTCCCACCGAAGAGGTCTTTTTGGGAATGGGTTGGAAATGGCATAATATAATCGCAGTTCCCGACAGAGTGCTTTTGACGTATAATACCGGCGATGTGTTTAACTTGGGTAACTTACCGGCTCAACCGGTAACAGCCGCTAGCCACTAGCTACGAGCCACAAGCCATCCGTCAATTTCGAATGACAAGCCGTGGTTTATTTGGCTGGTAGCTAGAAGCTAGTAGCTAGTAGCTTTAAAAAATATGATCGTTTTTGGTGCAATTGTTCCCCATTCTCCATTGTTGATACCCAGTATCGGCAAAGAACAGAGGGATAAATTAAAAATAACGCTCGACGCAATCGCGCAAATCGAGCAATTATGTTATCTCGCCAAACCCGAGACAATAGTTATAGTTGCTCCGCATGGTCCAAGATATCCGGATGCTTTTTCGGCCAACATGGCCGGCAGTTATACGGGCACTTTAAAGTCCTTCGGCGATTTTGCCACCACCGTCAAAGCCAAAAGCGATTACATGTTAATGGATCGCGCACATCGTAAAATGCGCGAAGAAGATATCCCCTTTACCCTCACCTCAAGCGAAGAATTGGATTATGGATTTACGATTCCAATTTTATTGCTGACACAGCATCTGCAAAGCTGGAAACTGATTCCCCTTTCCCCTTCCATGATGGATGGCAAAGCTCACTATGAATTTGGCAGACAGATGAAAAGGATCTTACACATGGAAAAGCGTCGAGTTGCCATCATCGCGAGTGCTGATTTGTCGCATAAGCTCTCCGCACAATCACCCGGCGGAGCATCCGAAGAAGGGCCAAAATTTGATGAAATGATTAAAGCCGGTATCCTTTCGGAAGACCCGACACCGCTTTTGACCATGCCCACGGAAATTATTGAAAATTCAGGCCAATGCGGATATCGCCCAATTTGCACTTTATTGGGAATGATGGATAAGATGAATGTTAACCGCCAATTGTTGAGCTACGAAGCTCCGTTTGGGGTTGGATATCTAACAGCCAAGTTTGAAGTAGCGTAACCAACTTAAGTACTGCGTCGTAAAGTCGTAACGTACAAACTCATCCAATTCCGTTACGACGTTTTCCGTTACGACGTTACGACTATTTTGTTTATTATGTTTATCTCTGTCATTCCGGCGTTGAAGATGCCTTTTGGGCATTGTTTTTTTGATTATGAGATGAACGAGGGTGATGTGCATGTTGGTGATTTGATATTGGTGCCATTTCGCAAACAAATGATTGCGGGGTTGGTGGCCAAAAAATCACCCAGCAGTGAATGGGCGGATAAAGCGATTAAGATCCGCAACCCGCAAAAAATCGCCAAACTTCCCGAGTCTTTGGCTGAATTTTGTATAACAGCTGCTTCTGAAAGTTTTGTCTCACCGCCAACCATGTTAAATGCATGGCTCCGGACGGTGCCCAAGCGCTTTTCCGATGAAGCTCATACTTCCATAAGAAATACCACCTTGCCAAAAGGTGCAGAAAGAAATGAGATAAGATATTTGGTTAATCGTTACATCGGTTCGACGGGTATACTGGAAACCGTTACGTCAAATCAAGCCAATGGCAGAGTTTTATTGCTTACGCCTTGGAAAAGGCGGGCGGATTTTTTAGCGGCCAAACTTGGCGCGCCGGCTTTGCATACGGATGTTGCATATGGCGGAGCTTGGCGTATCTGGACGGATTTTTTAAACAATCCGCATGGCATCTTGATTACAACCCGCTTGGGAGCCTGGCTTTCCGCCATAGCTGATGTGGTCGTCATAGACGAACCCGAGAATGATGACTTTAAGCAAGATGAACTTACACCAAGGTATGATGCACGACGCATTGTTGAGCTGGCTCGTGATTTTAATCCGGCTATGTGCACCATCGGCATCGGCACCACGCCAAACTTGGCTGATTTTGCCGAAGATCCGCACCTGGCATCCAAGGCCCCGGTGATAGACTCGGAAATTGATTTTGCCAGATCGGATCCTAAAAACAGATCTCCTTTGGAGATGCTGACCAATGAAGCGTTTATAGCCATGGATGACGCGGCGGCAAACAATACTCCGGTGAGGATCTTGCATACCGTACTTGGTACGCGCGGACGAGTTCGTTGCGCAGATTGCGATTGGCTTATGGAGTGTGCCGATTGCCAAATCGGTTTGCGTAACATGCAAAATCATGCTTTTTGCCCGCGATGTGAAAAACAGACAAATTTGCCGATGTCATGTCCGCGATGCGGATCAGTCAATCTATCCAAATCTATCATCGGTTGTGACGGTTTGCTGAAGATCTGTGTCACTCACTTTCCCAATGCGGACATTAAAGTTTTGGATTTGCATGAATGGATTATGCAGCCAATCAAACCGGGCTCGTTATTGATTGTCACAAACCTCGCTTATATGGGCGGTTATGCGGAAGATATTCGTAAACAGGAAAGGCTGGTTTTGGCACTTAGAAGATTTGCATCTCAAGCTTGCGTCGCAAAATGCAAATTGATTTTTCAAGGCCAATCACCCCTTATCGACACGGCTCCATCATGGTTAAATCCCCAAGGATTGGCAAAGCAATGGGAACTGGAAATGAAGGATCGCCAAGAATTCCTCTACCCACCGGCACAAAAAATATGTAAATTGATACAGGTGGGTAAACTGGAAAACGCGGATATGATAAAATCGAAGTTACAAGAAATATGTGCAAATAACCCTGAATGGCGGTTTCGAGGCCCCTATCCAATCGAGTATTTTGCAAAAACACGTGAACCAAGGAGTATTTTTCACATTTTACCCCCCAAATCAGCCACCAGAACCGATTTGATCAACGAGTTAAGCGTTTTAACTGCCTACGGTATCGTAGATCTTGACCCAATCGCATTTTTCTGCTAAACTGACATGACGTCAAAATGTCAAACGTCAAAGGTCGAACGTCGAATGTTCTAAACTCGACTTATGACGTTACACGTTCGACGTTCGACGTAAATATCATGTCCGACACTTACCCGATTGTTACTTATAAGACTCCCTCTATCCGAGAGAGGTCTGTTGAAGTTCCGGCGGAAGAAGTTACCACGAAAGAGTTTCAGGATTATTTGGATAAGTTGATACGGACCATGCATGTGGAGGATGGGATTGGCATCGCCTCTCCTCAAGTCGGAATCAATAGAAGAGTTTTTATAGCCCACATTAAGGGCCAAGATACCACATTCATTAATCCGATAATTACCAAAAAATCAGACACGACATTGATCACAGAAGAGGGTTGTTTGAGTGTACCCGGTGTTTGGGGAACCGTCAGTCGTCCAAAAAGAATTTCCATCGAAGCCACGGACAGACATGGCCGAAAAATGGCTATGGATTTAAAAAATATGGACGCCATAGTTTTTCAACACGAATTGGACCATTTGGATGGCGTGCTTTTTGTAGATAAGATGCTGGAGGTGACGAGGGGGAACTATCCGAATACCAATTAAGAATTAAAAATTAAGAATGTCGGTAGCCTCCGGCATTTTTTTATCTTCGATCTCTCTAAAATCTCGTAGGGATAAACCTCGTGTTTATCCGAGCTGTCGCCGTAGGCGAAACTTGCAAGTTTTTCTGTATTGAAAAACCTCGTACTTAGGCGTACGAGGTTGTGCAGTAGGGAGGGTGGGATTTGAACCCACATCTAAGCCGCTTTAGTTTTGCGCGAGGTGACACAAGTGCTTAACCAAACACAGGAGCCGCTTGGCGCAAAACGCGTACTCGCCTTACCTGTTGGCTACCTCCCTTTATCAGATAAGCTGATGAGTGAGAGATTATATCATCTCAAGTTTTGTGTCAAGTGTAACCGCAAGACTTTCATAAACCGTTTCTTAATATTTTTTCCTTGCACCGGTATCAAATTTACTTTTACAAGAGTTGCAAAGATAAACTGTTCCGGTTTTATTTAGTTCAAACTTCGTACCACACCATGTACAAAATCTTGCCGTGGGCAAGTTGTAGACATGTCTGTGTTCGCGACACAAACCATTTCTGGTCATTCTTTTGCGGAATTCAAATTTTGCGCCACATACCAAACAATATTGTTCAGATTTGGGTTTTGTGGCATTTTTAGCATTTTGCTCTAAAATATTTTCCACATCAGAAAGCACCTTGATCATTATGTAATTAACCGTAGACTCCCTCCAGAATTTTCCATATTGATTTTCGTACTTATCCGAGTCAGCCAGCCCTTTGAGTATAGCCTCTGCAACCAGTGCTCTTCTTTTTGCCAAATAATATTCACTTTTCCCGTTTTTAGGTAAACGCCTTAGAAAAAATTCGCTATGTTGGAATCCCTCTTGGGGGGTATACACCACTTCGCGTGAAAGCTCTGTCAATGTACCATCGTCCTGAATAGAATATGGCTTCAAGCAGCATCCACATTCATCACCTTCTATATACTCAGTCGTATTGGGAACGATCCTACGTAAGTAAAATTCTTTCTTAGTTGGGTGATCATTGGGTGTGTAGACCACGACATAACAAACGCCCGAGTTTCTGCCCATAACAATTAGACCGGATTTCAGTGGCGACATTCTAATTGCATCACAGATTTTTTTTGAATATGACTCAGAATGCAGACCGTACAAGTGTTGCTTTTTCAAATCTTCATCGGGCAATTTATATGCACCCAATCTTTCTTTGCTTCTCAAAAGTAAAGTTTCTTCGATTATTTTTGATAATTGACTTCGGCTAATGCCGTCTTCGATTTCGAGGCCTAGGCTTTTTGCAAAGTTTATCTGTTTTACTGAGGGTTTTACGATTGCCATTGAACCACCTGTTTTTTTTTCGAGGTACAGATGCTTTATACACTATTTTATGAATAAGTCAATCTTCAGAGGTTAGTTTACGTAGTTATTTGTATTTTTAAGCTTGAATTTGTATCAATATATCAGTAAGTTTTTTTATCAAGACATAAAAAATGCCTCGCCGAGTTGCGAGGCTTAGAAGCTGGATTTGAACCCACCCTAAAAGTTTTGTGTCAAGTGTAACCGCAAGACTTTTGCCATTGAGTAAAATGTGTGCTCCATAGCTCTCGGAGTTCGGTGTGTTCTTGGGTGTTCACCATCCTCAAATCCCGGTCATCTTTATCCTCAAAAACCATAGCATCCCAGTATTCGGTTAACTCGGCTTCGGCGATTCGTTTTCCATTAAGTGTATTCACTTCATGCAACCAACCGTTGAATCCGGGGAACTCCTTGTTTCCGTAAAGTGCCCATGCGGATAGCACATTCAACTCAACCAGAACTTCGTTAATGATAGGCAGCCAGAGAATATCATCGCGAGCCTCTTGAGTCAGTACACCCCAAGGAGTCCAAATGCTGTAAGGCATGCGCAGTTGTCCGCGTTTGCACTCCCTGAAACGATCCAGAGGATGAACTCGGATCAGAAATCCCTGTGTTGTTCTGCAACCAAAGAAGTTAACCCTGGACTTATCCAATCTTGCAACCAAAGAATACGCTTGGCGTCCGGCTCTATCTTCGTGAGCCTGGAAAACTCTGGCGATTTCAACCAGCTGCAAAAATACTTTGTAACTTTTGGCCGCTTTGGGAATCATCTCCCCTCCTTTCAATGTGACAAAAAGTATTTGACCAGATTTTTTGCTTACTGTCAATCCCTGTTCCCGCTTTGACAATTGAGGCTAAAATAAGGTATTTTACTTACTAGTGAATAAATTGTTAATTTAAATAATCAGTTCAGTGGACAGTGGACAGTGATAAGTGATGCTATGCCCTACTCTATAATTTTCTTTGGAACATCCGATTTCTCAACACCTTCTCTACAGGCGCTTATTAACGATGCAAGGTTTAGCGTAAAAGCGGTTGTTACAAAGCCGGATATGAAGGTCGGCAGGCATCAGGAAATTGTTGAACCTCCGGTGAAGATGATGGCGAAAAAGAATGGGATTCCGGTGTTGCAATTTGAGTCGATCAAGAGTGCGGAATCATACGAGGCTTTGAAACGATTTCAGGATGAGTCTGAAGGCGTGGATGCTTATGTGGTTGTCAGCTATGGCAAGATTATTCCGCAGAAGGTTTTGAATTTGCCAAAATATGGAGTGATTAATGTTCATGGATCTCTTTTGCCAAAACATCGAGGAGCTTCGTGCGTGCAATCCGCAATTGCCAGTGGTGATAAAGAGACGGGAGTTACCATTATGCTTATGGATGCGGAGATGGACCATGGGCCAACCTTGGCGCAGAAAAAGACAGAAATAAAGGTTGATGATACGGGTGGAATGGTTCATGACCGTTTAGCTTGCATCGGAGCTTTGCTCTTAACCGATACTCTGGCAGACTTTATTGAACACAAAATTGAACCAATGGAACAGGCTCACAACGAGGCATCTTACTGCAAGATTCTGAAGCGTGAAGACGGCAAAATCGACTGGTCAAAATCGGCCAATGAGATCGATCAGCTTGTACGTGCTTACGATCCTTGGCCCGGGACTTATACGGAGAGGGATGAGAAGAGAGTTAAGATACTAAAAACACGAATATCGAACCTCGAACCACGCGTGCCCACCGAAGCTTTAGCGAAGGAGGGAACTACGATTCAAGAACCGGGTGAATGGGTCGTCGAATCTGATAAGTTGTATATTACATGCGGGGATGGTGCAAAGCTCCAGATTTTGGAGTTACAGCCCGAGGGGAAGAGGAGGATGACGACCAAGGAATATCTAACCGGCAACAGCTTCTAGCTACTAGCTTCCAGCCACCAGCCAACAATCCAACAGTCTTCGTAGGGATAAACCTCGTGTTTATCCGTGCCTACGAACGACAAAAAACAAATGGCATTCAACCATCGTTACTCATAAGATAACCTTTCATTAAGTGCGGATAAACATCCTTCTATGCTGACCCACTTCGCTGAAGCTACGAGGGTCACGAAGCTACATAGGACTTCGTAAGGTTTATCCCTACGACCCACTAACAAACACGGTTCAAATTTGGTTTTCCCTATCCATGGCCAGCATTCCCTCTATCGAGAGTAGAACAGCAAAACCCAGCGGATGATCGAGATATGGAGTAAAAACGTGGACAGCGGCTAAAGCGATAAGACTTCCGACGATGCCGGTGCGAAGCCACCAAGAATAATTGGATTTCCATGAGCGCCATCCCAGAGATATCAGCAAAATCAACATGACCAGAGGGCCGAAGATGCCGAATTTAACCCAAAACGCGAGCCAACCCCATTCGAAAGCATAAGTCGTGTAAATTCCATCGGGGTTGTTTTGCAATACGCGCGGATCTTGGCTTTTGTAGGTTATAGTACTGCCGAATCCGTGTCCGAGAATAGGATTCTCCCCTATTTTTTGCCACATGGCAGGCAATAAATTCCAACGACTGGATCCGGCAGCATCGGAAAGCGTGCCGCGATCTTTTATCATGGAAGCAAACGACACGTCTTT
>CAZXFK010000042.1:0-10587 GCA_964640115.1 uncultured Gammaproteobacteria bacterium | reverse complement strand
TTCATAATTCTTAATTCATAATTTTGGGTATAGTAATGCCGAAGGCTACATTCATTTTTAATTCTTAATTCATAATTCATAATTTGGTAAGTATGAACTTACAGATCTATACAGACGGTGGGGCTCGCGGGAATCCGGGGCCGGCCGGTATCGGCGTGGTAATTCTCAACTTGGCCAATGGCGAAACGGTCGAGGAATTATCCGAATTTTTAGGTAAAACCACCAACAATCAAGCCGAATATTTGGCGGCTATTTTGGGATTAAAGCGCGCCGTAGAACTTGGTGCGGAGTCCGTGGAGCTTGTCGCTGATTCCGAGCTCTTAATCCGCCAGTGCAGGGGAGAGTATAAGGTAAAAAATCCTGACTTGGCCAAGCGCTTTTTGGAGCTAAAAAATCTCGAAACACAACTCGCCGGTCGGGTAAAATACCGCCACGTTAAACGCGATTTCAACAAACGCGCCGACGCGCTTGCCAATAAGGCGATGGATGAGAACTAGAGAATTTAGGCTAAGACAAAGGGTTACCATGTAGGGTTGGCGATACTCTACCGGATTACAGCTATTTGTATTTGGCTGAATTAAGTTGGGTCTTAATTTTTAGCTCTCATGAAGTCAACTTTTTTACAATCAGTAATAATCGCTTGTCTTTGGGTAGGCTTTTTTATTTTTTTAAATATAATGTTATAATGATAAGCAAAGTTTCAAAGATGAATGTGAATTATATGAAAAAAAAGAAATTTAACGTAATGACAATTTTGTTGTTGTCAGCATCATTCTTTTTTTTGATCTCTTACGTTTATGCTGCTACATGGACTGCGGATTCTCAAGGCGCATTCGATGAGGGTGTTTATGAGAATACTGTTTTTGCAACAGATTCGGTAAGACTTAAAGAATGGACGGATACTGAAAAAGAATTACCGCATGACGGTACAACGGATCACTGGGGTATCGATATGACCGGCAATATTCTTTTAATGCACATGAATGAAAATTCGGGAGCTATAGTTGATTATTCAGGAAATACTAATAATGGCATTTATAACACTACCCTTTATTCGCAAGGTGGAAAATTAAATACCGCAATCGGTTTCGATGGAGATAATGATTCAGTGACTATTGGATATGATTCTTCTTTGGATGTCGCTGCGAATCTAACTATATCAACCTGGTTAAAACCAACTGCTTATGTGAACGATGGTGTTATTCTTGGGAAACCTCATACATCTCAAGCTAATCCTTACGTAACTTATGCATTAGGTTATTCCGGTGACGGAAGAAATTACGGATTGGCACTTGGTAGCGGCTCTACGCAAAGGGGTTGTTATACAGACACAAATACCGTGGTATTAAATGAGTGGACTCAGTTTACTGCTACGTTCAATGGCACTCAGATTAATCTTTATATTAATGGTGAGTTGAATAAGACGTGTTCTTATGCGTATTTTGAAATTAATCAAAATTCGGCGGATTTAATATTGGGAGATTACCCGTATTTTGGCAATACTTATGATTATGCCGGTAATATCGATGAATTGGCGATCTTTAACCGAACGCTGACTTCACAAGAAATCGAAGATATTTACATCCGACAAGTCACTGGATACGGAGGCAATCATCCCGGTGCATATGTTTCCAATATCTTTGATACAGGAGGCGAGTCCAAATGGGATAATATTTCTTGGATGGCTGAAATTCCTTACGGTCAAGAGCTTTCGGATAATCAAGCAACTGAAACCGGAGATTTTTTAAGAGGAATGGATATGATTGGCAATGTTGGTTTGTGGCACATGAATGATCTCATTGGTGTTTGCAGTGATTCTTCCGGTAACGGTAACGACGGTGTTTTGCTTGGCGGAGTCACTAACGGCTTAGTGGGAAAATTTAACACGGCACTTAATTTTAATGGAAGTGATGGTTATGCGGACATACCGAACGAGCCGTCTCTTAATCCTACTAATCAAATAACCATCGCCACTTGGATTAAATGGAACATTAATCCCGCACTGGGTCAAAATTGGGCTTCAATTCTAAATAAAAATGCAGACAATCAATATCGATTACAACACAATAATTCCAATACAAGTTTTGAATTTGCGATAAGAACTACACCTAATGGAAACAGATGGGTTAATAGTCTTACTTCGCCTCAAGAAGGAAGATGGTATTTTGTCGTTGGAACTTATAATGGTTCTGTTCTGAGAATGTACGTTAATGGTATTTTGGAGAGCACTAATAATCATGGTGGTTCCCTGGTTACCTCAACAAGTAATTTAAATATTGGCAGAAGAACTATCGGCGATAGATATTTTAACGGAATTATTGATGAAACCGCAATTTTTAATCGAGTTCTTTCCGCTCAAGAAATTGCGGATATGTATTCCAGAGGGATGCTTAGATTGAATCCAAGCATTCGTTCATGCGATGATGCAAGTTGTAGCGGTGAGAGTTGGATTGATTTTGGTATTAATCCAATATCGCCACAAAACTTAATTGTTGATGACAATCAATATTTTCAATATAAATTTGATTTTGAAACCGATGACACGGATATCACGCCACAGTTACACGAAGTAAATATTGGATTCAATTCTCCGCCCAATCAACCAACCAATACCACTCCAGCCGATTCAACAAATAATGTTGAATTGGATCTCAATCTGGTAGCTTCGGTTTTTATTGATCCGGACAGCGATATTCATACAGATACCGAATGGCGAGTTGATGATGATAATGACTTCTCCTCTCCCGTTTGGACCAGAACAGGCGGAATTGGAGAGATATCTACTTCCATAAACAACGCAAATGGCATTTTTGCCAATGAATTATCGGGAAAAACTGAACTTGACCACGGAGTCACTTATTTTTGGCAGGTAAGATACAAGGATAATGGGTCTAACAACTGGTCGGACTGGTCAATGGATACGTCATTTGTTACTTTGGGTATTTGCGCCACCATTCAAAATGCCGCCACGTACAATCCTTATCCAACCTGTGGAGCGGCCACCTGCGAACAAGGGTATTTATTGATCAATGGACAATGTATTCCAAGCGGAGGAGGGGGTTACGCCCTTCCCGGATCTATTGGCGTTGGCCAATCGGATCATCAAATTGACATGTATCAGCAAAAAGTTCTTGGTCAGATA
This sequence comes from uncultured Gammaproteobacteria bacterium, assembly GCA_964640115.1. GTDB lineage: Bacteria > Patescibacteriota > Patescibacteriia > 2-12-FULL-60-25 > 2-12-FULL-60-25 > MWCR01. The sequence goes on along the minus strand of CAZXFK010000042.1, from coordinate 7,445 downwards.
AATAATAGCGGAATTAATATTTTGGGTTATATCGGCTCAAGTGGAATTTTTATTGCTATGTTGAGTGGCGATAGAGATGTCTCACAGCATGCATTTACTGTTGCGCACTTGGATATGATTAATCAAGAAATAATATTGCAAATTGCTTCAGAGCCGCAAACGATCCGACTGTATATCGGAGAAGAGAAAAAGATTGACTTGGATCAAGACAATGTTTTCGATATTTTAATTAAATACAACGGTTTGTTGGTTAATAGATTGGATTTAACAATAAAGCAATTGGGTTTTAGTTCCGATACTCCACCGGTCCCAGCATCCATTCCTGAATATTGCAGTTTTTTTATCAGAGATCTAAGTATGGGCATGATCGGAGAGGATGTGAAAGAATTACAAAAATATCTTAATAACAACGGTTTTGAATTAATCAATACAGGCTACGGATCTCCGAGTAATGAAACTGCTTACTTTGGTCTTTTAACCAGAGATTCTTTATCTAAATTTCAACAAACTAATCATTTAAAATCAACAGGTAAATTAGATATCGAAACAAGATCTTATCTTGGTTGTACAATAAACGAATTATCAACAAAAGAAGTCGTATCCGGTTCTTATCTTTTTACCAGAAATCTTGGCACGGGCATGACGGGCAAAGATGTTCAGGAATTACAAAAATACCTCAATAACAATGGCTTCATGTTGGCCGAATCCGGTCCGGGTTCAGTTGGTAATGAAACAGAAATATTTGGTACATTGACAATGCGATCTTTAATTAAATTTCAACAATTTAACAAAATTTCTCCGGCCGTAGGTTATTTTGGGTCGGTAACCAGAGATGTAATCAACGGTCGAAATTGATTAAAGAATATAGGCAATTCTCGAATAACATATGGATAAAATCTCGAACAACCAAATCACGGTTTCGTGATTTGGATTTTAACGTCTGACAGCCATTCGCTTGCCATTTGTTTAAAAAGTTCTCCACAGTGTCTCTTGTATCCGCCTTTGGCGGATTTTGTGCTATAATTAAATCAAATGCCTGTGGTAAAGAACAAAGCCAAAAAGGCCAAGCTTTGCAAACCGTTTTATAGTTACATGACGCCTCGTTTTTGGCGTATTCATTTTCTGGTTCCTTCAACAGTGGCTTTGTTTGCCTTGGGTATAGCTTTGGGTATAGCTCACAACTCAACTTTGAGTCCGCTCACCACTCACGCCACTACGGCTGATAACATCATCGGCTGGGCCTGGACTCCTCATGTGGGCTGGTTTTCACTTAACGATATCAATGCCGGAGCCTGTGCAACTCCTCCTTGCGGATCTTACGGTATCAACATCTCGCCATCACTTTCATCCCAACCACATTGGGATCCTTCGCTTCCCGCTGGTTCAACCATCAATGCCCACAGAATCAACGGCTTCGTTTGGTCGGACACTGTGGGTTTTATCTGCTTCGGCTCTTCGTGCAATATTCCGGCTTGTACCGGCAGTTTTTATCCCTCTCCTCCGAGTGATCAATTTTACGCTTATGCCGAGCAGATTACGGACACAAATACGGTTGAGGTTCATGGTTGGGCTGTAATCTGCAATCAAAAAGATGCAGGTTGGATTTCTTTAAATTGCAAGGATCTAAACGCTTGCGACGGTTCTCCGGCCTCAACTTATTACAAACTGGTTTACAACCCCGCAACTCAAATCTTTCATAACGGCACGGTAACAGGCTCGCCTTTTGGTTGGAATGGCAATACTGATGGCTCCGGCATTGGTTACGTCAATTTTTACATCAGTGCCGCAGGTATGAGTCTTAATCCGGGATCTGAAAACTGTTCTGATGGAGTCGACAATGATTTAAACGGCGCAATCGATTGCGCCGATTCGGTTTGCCAAGGCACCCCTTCCTGTCCCGAAATCTGCGACGATGGAGCGGATAATGATGGTGATGCTCAGATTGATTGTGCGGATCCTGATTGTGCGGCATTCCCGGCTTGTTTGCCTCCCCCCGAAATCTGCGACGATGGAGCGGATAATGATAGTGACACTCTGATTGATTGTGCGGATCCCGATTGCACCGGCGATCCGGCTTGTGCCATTCCTCCGCAACATCAATGCTTGGCTTATGCCGGCGATCCCAAACAATCCGATCTCTGCTGTAACGACCAAGATCCCAACGGCCCCTATCTTCTCGATTGCTTGGATCCCAACTGTCGCGATAACGCCGCCGTCTGCTCGGCTTGGCTACAAATTTCCACAGGCAATATCTATTCTTATCTGGGCATAGTCGGCACACAACCACCAGCTGCCACCAATCTGTTCAATTCCAAGTGGTGTTTGCGCACCTCTGATCAGGGCATCGAGTGGACCAGCGAAGAAAATTGCCGTCAAGAAGAGGTTGGTCAAATCGATTTACCCACGCAAAGCACCAATTATCGCAACAAACTCGGCTTTTTGGATCTGGCCGGCATGCGCGTGGACGGTCGTTATGCTCCGGTGATATCAATTTTGGATGCCGGAGGCTTACCAAATCAGTTAAATGGCACTATTTATCGTTTTGTGGGTCCGGGCACCTTTACACTGCCGGCTAAAACTTTCTTAAACGGTTCCGGCACTTCGGGCAACGGAGGCGGGCTCTTGTTAATCGAGGGCGGCGATTTGCACATCACCGGCGATATTGATTATTCCGCCAATCAAGTTCAATCCCGTTTAAAGAATTTGGCGTCATTCGGTGTTGTGGTGGTCAAAACGGCCGCCGGTGGAGGCGATATCACCATCGATCCCGGCGTCACCAAAATTTCAGGCGTTTATTTTGCCGAAGGATCAATCAGCACCGGTTCAACGGGTTCTCCGCCTGACAATTATCTCGACATGCTTGGCATCTTTATCGCCAATCAATTCAATTTGGAACGCGATAACAACACGGATCCTTCGCGTCCGGCTGAACGCATTTTATTCGACGGACGTGCTGTGGTTAATCCGCCTCCCGGCTTGGCCGATATCAGCAAATCATTACCGCGCGCTTTGGACGTATCATTCTAAAAATATATGGGATTATTCGCTAAAAAAACAACACGTAACTTCATCGGCTTGGATCTGGGCCTGTCCGGTATCAAATTGGTCGAATTGGCCAATGATGGCGGGCACGCTCGTTTGGTTACATATGCTTATGTGGATCGGCCGGTCGATAGTTTCGACTCAATGTTCAAGGATCATTTGGAAGAAACGGCAAAACTTATCAAAGACATGGTTTCCGAGGCCAAATGCACCACTAAAGACACAATTGCCGCCGTCCCGGTTTCCTCAATCTTCACTTCCATCATATCCGTACCGGCCAACAACGAAAAAGAGTTAAAAGAAGCCATATCTTTGCAAGCCCGAAAATTGATTCCCGTGCCGCTTGAAGAAATCCAACTGGATAGCAAAGTAATCGAAAACGCCTTCAAAACCGAGGGTCAAAAAAAGGTGTCCAGAGTTTTACTTACCGGCGCTCCCAAAAATTTGGTTAATCGTTATATAGATTTGTTAAACAAGCGTTGCGGTTTAAATCTGATTTCCCTCGAAACCGAAACTTTTGCCCAAATCCGAGCTCTGATCGGCAAAGACCGCTCCAGTATCATGATTATTGATGTTGGTTTTCACCGCACCAATATTTCGGTCGTGGATAAAGGCGTGCCGTTTTTAAACCGCTCCATTGCCATTGGCGGTGATGCCATTACTCAAACCATATCGCAAATGCTTGGCATCCCTTACCAACAATCCGAAACCATGAAACGCGACATTCGTTCCATGGGTTCGTTTGCCCCTTCCGGAGATCTGACTCCCATGCTCGAGAGCTTGCTCAAGCCGATTTTAAACGAAATCAAATATTCATTTTCGCTGTATCAGGGGCAAGGTGATGTTGGCGAAGCCCGCCATATCGATAAAATAATTCTGACCGGCGGTTCGGCCATGCTTCCGGGTTTAACCGATTTTTTAACGCAACAAATGAATGTTAACGCCTATTTGGGCGATCCGTGGGCTCGTGTGGTTTATCCTTTGGATTTACGTCCGATTTTGGATGAAATCGGTTCACGCTTTGGTGTGGCTATCGGTTGCGCCATGCGCGATATTATAGATTAATTAATTATGGCGGATATCTCTTTCCTTCCTTCTTCTTACAAGGAGCAGGAGGATGAAATAAAAAAAGACAGCCTCAAAACAGCCGCTAACGAGCCGGTAAGCATGCACGTGCCCGAAACCGAAGAAGAGGATGTGGAGATAATCGAAGTCGATGCCAGTGAGGTCGATCAGCTTTTAATTGGCGAACCGATTTACACTCGCCTATATTACCGCGCCAGTCTTTTTATTGATAACTTAAAAACCAAATATCTCGAACCGCGGCCTCTTGAACTGCCGGCCAAAACTCCGCCGCAATTTTTTAAAGCTCCGGATAAAATCAAACAAGCCACGGTCGGTTCGGCTCCCGCTTCAACTCAAACTCCGGGATCTCAAATGGTTGCTAAAACTGATGAAAAACAGGGTGTATCCAAAGCCAAGATTCGTCCTTCGGCCATGCGTCCCATGTCCGGCAAGCGCGTCCGCATCATCAAGCGCGTTCGCAAGCCGTTGGAGGTCAGCCTCCTGGACGAGGGGATGATGCGCGATTTGCACATCAATATTCCCAAACGCAAGTTTACTTTGGTTTTCTTAACTATCCTATTTATCGCGGTATTTGCGGGGGCTTTCTTATTGTTCGACAACGCCATTGCCCGAGCCGTTTCCGATCAATCCGTCATTCAGGGCAATCTCAATCAAACCAATAAAAAATTAAGCGACGAGCAAGCCAAATGGAAGGCGTTTCAAGATTTGGAACCGCGCTTGTTAACCTTGAGTTCTTTGTTGGAAACTCATATTTCGGTTAACAAGGTGCTTTCATTCTTGGAAGAAATCACTTTGCAAGATGTTTCTTACGGATCTTTTATGATGAATGAGGATGGCCGTATCAATCTAAGCGTCACCGCCGTTAGCTTCGAGGCCGCGGCCGCGCAAATGCTGGCTTACGAAACATCTCCATATGTTCAATTAGCCGAGGCTAACGCTTTTTCCATATCCACGGATTCCGGGATTAAGCGCGTCACTTTTCAACTGGTTTTGCAACTCAAACCCGAAGCACTGCGTTTTTACACACCGCCGGCCGTTGGCAATGGCGCCAAAACCAATAATTGATAAGGTTCTTTTTTGCCTCGCTGAAAAATCGGCTAGGCAAAGTGATAATCTTATACCATGCTTGCACAAAACCAAGAGCCGAAGGACTCCGCGCCCAATCGAGCGGATAACGATGCTCCCAAAATCAAACGACCCTCAAAAGTATTCACCGAATACTACAGTTCGATTATTTTGATTTTGATTACATTATTGGTCAGCGGCGGCTATCTGGTCATCAAACCGAAAATAGATGAATACAAAGCTTTGCGCGCCAACATCGAAACCATTCGGCAAAATATCGACAATCAGCAAACCTATCTGGCCGGCATCAGCCGTTCCGTTTCCGCTGCCGAGTCCATTTCGCCCGAAGTTTTAAACCAAGTCGATCGCGCATTGCCCAGAGCTTTCAGCATTCCCGAAACCTTGGTTTTGTTAAACCGCGCCGCCGAATCATCCTCCATTCAAGTTTCCAGCATTGTTTTCAGCACTGCCAATGGTAGGGGTTCGGTTGTCGAAAAATCCGATTTGCAAAGTGTACAGATGACATTAAATGTTTCGGCGCCCAGTTATCAATCTCTCAAATTGTTTTTAAACACACTCGAGGTCAGTTTGCGTTTGTTTGATGTGCAAATGATTACCATTTCGGATTTTAAAGACGGCAAGGCAAGTTTTTCCTTACAGCTTAGAACCTATTATTTTGCCGGCGGTACGGCTAAGCCATAATTATGAATTCGCAAAAAGCCCCACCCATATTATCTCGCATTTTATTGGCCTTATCCTCGTTGATTATGGTTGGAGCGGTTTTTTATTATGTTTCACGCGCACTGGAACCGGTTGATGTCATTCCTCCACCTATGCCCAAGCAAGCCGAAGCCTTTAATCCCAAAGCTGATGTTTCCAAAAATCCGGCTTTTCAAAAATTGGAACCGGCTCACATGGATCCCGTACCCGATTTACCGCAGGGGCGTTCCAACCCTTTTGAAACAGTGGCGGTTGATACCGCCGAGATTATTGCCGGCGGAGGTTTGGCTGTTCCGCGCTCCGCTTTGCGTCTGGTCCCCGTTTCAACCACAACCGACGAAGCGGTCACAACTACGAGTCCCATGGTTTTGCCTCAATAATCAAGCCCTATGAATGATCAAACACTTGATATCTTGCAAAAAAAAGGAGTAATCGACGACAAAGTCAGGGGTATTGCCGAGGATTTGGTTACCCGCGGTAAAACTTTGGAACAAGCGTTATTGGGCGGTAAATATGTATCCGATGTCGCTTTTGCCGAGGCTCAAGCCGAAGCGTTGGGCGTGCCTTTTATGGATGTTTCGGATCTCAAAGTGGATCCGGCTGTCATTTCCATGTTGCCCGAGCAAACGCTCAAATCTTTTAAATTGGTGCCCATCAGTTTTAAAAATAACGAGTTAACCGTCATCTTGCGTAATCCGCAAGATTACCGCGCCGTGGAAGCTTTGGAATTTTTAGCCGGTGAGAAAGGCTGGAGTGTACAAATCGCTACGGCTCCGGCTTCGCAAATCAACAAACTCGTCAAATCCATCAGCGGCCTCGAAGCCGAAATCGAAACTTCGCTCGAAGCCGCCAAAGGTAAGTACGAACAAGCTAAAAAAGAAGAAGATCAATCCGTTGGTAAAATCGAAGATATTATCAAAGGCGCTCCGGTTTCACGCATGCTTTCCGTCATCATGCGGCACGCCGTCGAAGCCAATGCTTCCGATATTCACATCGAACCCGTGGGCAATGAGTCGCGCATTCGCTATCGCATTGATGGAGTTTTGCGCACTACGCTCACTTTGCCCGTCTACGTGCATCCGGCTTTGGTTTCCCGTGTCAAAGTCATGGCCAATCTGAAAATCGATGAAACCCGCATACCGCAAGACGGCCGTATCACTCAAGAAATCAACAATAAAAAAATCGATTTCCGTATTTCAACCCTGCCCGTGGTGGATCACGAAAAAGTCGTGATGCGTATTTTGGATACAACCGCCGGAGCGCCGACCTTGGAACGGTTGGGTTTTCGCCAAACCTACATCGATATCGTTAAAGAAGAAATCAAAAAACCGCATGGTCTCATTCTTATCACCGGCCCTACCGGCTCCGGTAAATCCACCACTCTTTTTTCAGCTTTGAATCTTTTGAATTCCGATGGAGTCAATATCTCCACTCTCGAAGATCCTGTCGAATATTACATCGAGGGCGTCAATCAATCTCAAGTCCGCCCCGAAATCGGTTATACTTTTGCAACCGGTTTGCGTTCGCTTTTG
>CAZXFK010000041.1:0-10590 GCA_964640115.1 uncultured Gammaproteobacteria bacterium | reverse complement strand
GAAGAAGCCGGCGGTATAGGTGATTTAACTTTCGCGGATCTTATGCGCCAAGATCAAGAAAACAAACAACCCCCGTCAAGCTCGATTGATCAGGCTTCATAATTCACAAGTCGCAAACAACCGATATATTTAATCTATAGAGATATAATTTTGGTAAATTAAGGTTGTATTTGCATTTTTAGGTGCTGTTCGCTATACTTTCGCGGAAATCTTATGTCAAAAAATAACACTCAACACGCCGGTGTTTCCAGGCAAAAAGTGAAACGCCGAGTGGGTTTAATTGTTTTGCTTTTTTTAATAGCCGGATCCCTTTCATACAGCACGCCGGCCAATTGGTTGATAGGCCAAGCCAATAATATATTGGGCACGCATTTTAGTCCCATTAACATGCCGTTTTCGCTGGGCCTCGATTTGCAAGGCGGTACTCGTTTGGAGTATGAGGCCGATTTATCCAAAGTCGACTCGTCCGAGCATGCATCGGCCATGGACGGCGTGCGCGATGTTATCGAGCGCAGGGTCAATGCCATGGGTGTTTCCGAGCCCGTTGTTCAAATCACCAGAGCCGGTGAAGCTTACCGTGTTTCGGTTGAATTGGCCGGTGTCCGCGATATTAATCAAGCTATTAATATGATCGGCGAAACTCCGATTTTGGAGTTTAAAGTCATAAATGACGAAGAACCGCGTCAGTTGACCGCCGAAGAAATCCTGCAATTGGATGACTCTGAAGACAAAGCCAATGCCGAGGCAAGTGCATTTTTAGCATCCGCAAAAAATTCTCCGGAAAATTTCGCTGATCTGGCCAAAGCCGAATATGCTAAATTGGATCAAGCCAATCAAGCTGTGGATTTGGGTTTCATCAAAGATAAAACCGAATATGCTCAAATTTATGATTCGGCCAAGGATTCACCGGCTGGAACAATCTTGCCCGCGGTTGTCAGAACCGATTCGGCTGAAGCTGTTGTAAAAGTGGAAGAAGTTAAAGATGCCAGTCAAGAAATCAAAGCCCGTCACATTCTTATCCAATGGCAAGGGTCTGAATACGCTCCTGAAACCGTAACCCGCACCAAAGAAGAGGCTTTGGCTTATATTCAAGAAATCAAACAAACTCTGACTCCGGAAAATTTCACGGATAAAGCTTCGGAATTATCCGAAGAGCCGGGCGCGAGTTCGTCCGGCGGCGATTTGGGATGGTTTGGTTCGGGTGTCATGGTTGAAGCTTTTGAGACCACGGCTTTTGGCATGGCTAAGGGGCAAATTTCCGACCCCGTGGAAACCGATTTCGGTTATCATTTGATTTATAAAGAGGATGAGCGCGGTACAAAGGATGTTCGCGTCAGTGCTGTTCTTTATCCAAAATTAACCCGCGATGACATTTTGCCTCCTCCGGAACCGTTTAAACGCACCGAACTTACCGGCAAGCAATTGGAGCGCGCTCAAATTGAGTTTAATCCGCAAACCGGATCCGCAGAGGTCGGCTTGCAGTTTAATGAAGAGGGTGCGGATTTGTTTGCGGCAATCACCAAAGCCAATATCGGTCAGCCGGTTGCAATTTATTTGGACGGAGAACCTATTAGCGTACCCACCGTCCAATCCGAAATTTTGGGAGGACGTGCCGTAATCACGGGTAATTTTACGGTATCGGAAGCCAAACTTTTAGCTCAACGCCTGCAGGCCGGCGCCTTACCGGTTCCCATCGAACTCATCGCTCAACAATCGGTCGGTCCGTCTTTGGGTAAAGATTCGGTCAACGCTTCTCTTATAGCCGGTCTTTGGGGATTTTTATTGGTGGCTCTCTTCATGGTGATTTTTTATCGCTTGCCCGGCTTGATCGCCGTTTTTGCTTTGGCTGTTTACGGAGTTGTCTTATTCGCCATCTTTAAAACCATTGATGTAACTCTGACGCTTTCCGGAATCGCCGGCTTGATATTGTCGGTCGGTATGGCTGTGGACGCCAATGTTCTTGTTTTTGAACGTCTCAAAGAAGAATTGCGTCTCAAAAAAGCTTATTCGGTGGCCATTGAAGAAGCTTTTAAACGCGCTTGGCCAAGTATTCGCGACGGTAATCTTACAACTCTTATATCCTGTATCGTTTTGTATTGGTTCACATCATCGGTTATTAAAGGTTTTGCCTTAACTCTTGGTATCGGCGTCATCATCTCCATGCTCTCGGCAATGACCGTTACACGCTATATATTGCGTTTGGCCGCAGTTCCAAAATTTTACGAAGCTTTCGGTTGGCTGTATCTAAAAAAGTCCAATAAAAATACTGAAGAATAAATATTTATGAATATAGTAAAATACCGCTACATTTGGTATGCGCTTTCTCTTATCACAGTTGGCGCCAGCTTGATCATGTTTTTCGCCTTCGGTTTAAAGCAGGGTATTGATTTTACCGGTGGATCCTTATTATCGGTTCGTTACGAAGGCGAGAGGCCCCTGGTTATGGATGCCGAGCAAACTTTGGCACCTTTGGAATTGGGCGCCATGGTTGTTCAGCCGGTTGGCGAAACGGACATGAATTTCCGTATGCGCACTTTAAAAGAGGATGAACATCAACGGATCTTGGCTTTGCTTTCCGAGTCTTACGGCGAAATTACGGAATTGCGTTTCGATTCAATTGGTCCTGTCATCGGTCAAGAATTACGTTCCAAATCCATGACTGCTTTGGTAATAGTCTTTTTGTCCATTCTGGCTTTTATCGCTTGGACATTCCGCCATGTTTCCATCCCTGTCGCATCATGGAAATACGGTTTGGTCACCGTCTTTGCGGCTTTTCACGATGTAATGATTCCAATCGGAGTCTTTGTCTTTTTGGGCAAATATTACGGAGTGGAGATAGGCACGCCGTTTATTGCCGCCATTCTTACCATCATGGGTTATTCCATTAACGACACAATTGTGGTTTTCGACCGCGTTCGCGAAAATCTTCAAAAAACCAGCGGTACATTCGTGGAAATCGTTAACACCTCTTTGAATCAAGCCATTGTCAGATCCATCAACACTACTATCACCACGCTCTTGGCCTTGATTGCGGTTTATCTTTTTGGCGGGGGCAGTATCCGCGATTTCGCATTGGTCCTGATTATCGGTATTGCTACCGGAGCTTATTCTTCGGTATTTATCGCTTCGCCTCTACTGGTTACTTTTTACAAAATGCAACAAAAACGCAAAGCTGTAAAAAATTAGTTTCGCATCAACGTTCAAAATACAAAAGCCGGAGTCAATCAACATCTTCGGCTTTTTAATTTGTGTTAGTAACGCATTTCCGCGAGTTTGAATCTGTGCTACAATATAAAAGGTATGAACGAATACTTCGCGTTTGACGTGGCAACGTTTTTAGCTTCATTCGGTTCCAATCCATTCATGGTGATGTGGACGCTTTTTATCTATGGAGGATGGGTGATTTTTCTGATTATCGGTTGTTGGGCGGCTACAAAAATTTGGTTGGTCTGGAGGCAAACCCTGGCCGCCAAAAAGAAAGAGTTTATAACTCTGGCTATAGATATTCCTCGTCTCACCGAAAAAGATCCGGGTCAATCCTTGCGCGCCGTCGAAAATATGTTTGCGCATTTGGCCGGAGCCCACGCCCCCGCTTCATGGACAGAAACTTGGATCGACGGCAAATATCAAGATCCGATTTCCTGCGAAATAATTTCCATCGAGGGCAACGTCCAGTTTATTATCCATTGTATCCGTCCGCTTCGCGATTTGGTTGAAGCATCTCTCTTCGCTCAATATCCCGAGGCCGAAATAGCCGAGGTTGAGGATTACGCCAATAGCGTTCCGGCATCTTATCCCGATTCAGAGTATGATCTCTGGGGCACGGAAATGGTTCCGGCCGGCAGTAAATCGTCATTTTATCCGCTCAAAACTTACCCGGCTTTCGAGCATTCAATGTCCGGTGAGCTTAAAGACCCTTTATCGGTTTTGCTCGAAGGTATGTCGCGTATGGGTCCGGGCGAGCAGGTCTGGATGCAAATAATTTGTCTGCCCATAGATGTGGGGGATTATAACAAGGGAGGCACCAAGCTCATCAAAGAGTTGAAAGGCGAAAAAGTTGTCAGCCCTCCGAGTATGCTCGAAAAAATCATATTGGCTCCGTTTAATTTGTTTATCATGATCGCCAACGAGCTTATCAGCGGTGCAACAAGTTCATCCGTTCCGGCCAAAGGCGACGATCCCCTCAAATCCAAAATTTTCAATTTATCTCCGGGCGAGCGCAAAGTCTTGGAAGCTGTCGAAAATAAAATTTCCAAAATAGGCTATTTGTGTAAAATCAGATTCATGTATGTAGCCAAAAAAAATGTCTTTAAAAAACCCAAAATCGTGCAGTCGCTTATCGGTTTCATGAAACAAATGAATACCAACGATATGCTTTCGCTCAAACCCGAAGCTAAAAATGTCGGTGTCAACGGCGCGCTTCTTCTTATGCGCGAGCGTCGCAATAATGTTCGTAAAAATCGCCTGATGAGTTATTACAAAGGCCGCTCCGCATTCGATGGCAACCCCCCTTACTATCTCTGCACCGAAGAATTGGCAACATTGTGGCACTTCCCCCATACATTTCAGGTCAAAGCTCCCCATTTAAAAAAACGCGACATGAAACACTCCGAACCCCCAATGAACCTGCCTTTCGGATAAGAAACAGCCGCCAGCTTCCAGCCGCTAGCTTCTAGTAGCTAGTGGCTGGAAGCTGGAAGCTTTAATGAAGTATGTCTGTACAATACGATCACGATCACGAAAACGAAATAACACTGTTCGCCGAAACCAACTTCCGCAATGAGCGGAGGCGGTTTGGTATAAAAACCGATGACCGCCGGCGTCATCTTTACATCATCGGTAAAACCGGCATGGGTAAAACCGTCTTGCAAGAAAACATGGTCATGAGTGATATCATGGCCGGTCACGGTGTTTGTTATGTCGATCCGCATGGCGACACGGCTGAAAAGATTCTCGATTACATCCCATCCAACCGCATTAACGACGTGGTGTATTTCAATCCTTCTGATTTGGAATATCCCGTAGGTTTCAATATTCTCGAGTCGGTCGCCGAAGATCAAAAACATCTTGTTAGTAACGGCCTCATGGGCGTATTCAAAAAAATCTGGCCCGATGTTTGGAGCCCGCGCATGGAGTATATTTTGCAAAATTGCGTCATGGCGCTTTTGGATTATCCGGGTGCAACCTTGCTCGGCATCAACCGCTTACTGGTGGATGATGATTACCGCAAACGCGTAGTTTCCAAAATCCGCGATCCCATCGTCAAAACTTTCTGGATAGCAGAGTTCGAATCTTGGACCGACAAATACAAAGCCGAGGCCCTGCCCGCCATTCAAAACAAAGTCGGTCAATTTTTGGCCGCTTCCGTCATTCGCAACATCGTAGCTCAAGTCAAATCCACGGTCGAGATCCGCAAAATCATGGATGAAGGCAAAATTTTCATCGTCAACCTTTCCAAAGGGCGCATCGGCGAAGATAATATGCGCTTGCTTGGTGGAATGATCATCGCCCGCATGCAAATGGCCGCCATGGAACGCGTCAACATCCCCGAGGAGGATCGTCGTGATTTCTATCTCTTTGTCGACGAATTTCAAAATTTTGCCAATGAATCATTCGCTTCCATTCTTTCCGAAGCCCGCAAATATCGCCTAAGTCTCACCGTTGCTCATCAATACATCGAACAGCTCTCCGACGAAGTAAAGGCCGCGGTTATCGGCAACGTCGGTACATTGTTGGCTTTTCGTGTCGGCTCCACGGATGCCGAGTTTTTGGAACGCGAATTTGCTCCGCAATTCACCGCCGAGGATTTGGTCAATTTAACCAAATATAATATCTATCTGAAACTCATGGTCGATGGCGTGGCAACCGCTCCTTTTTCGGCTAACACCTTGCCTCCAATGGCCAAATTCACGGGCAATGCGCAAAAAGTCATCCAAGTTTCCCGCGAACGCTATGCCATTCCGCGTGCCACCATCAACGAAAAAGTTTTACGTTGGAGCGGAATGGAAACAGGTACCATGCGCGAGGCAGCTGTGCCCACATTAACAGGGGATGATGATGATTTCCCAAATATTTCTTTAGCGAATTTAGCTCCCAAAACCGATACCAAAGATCACCTTTCCGCTGTTTCCGTAAAAACATCCGCCGATTATTTGGATGATGAAGAAGAAAATGATGATTCCGGCGAATATTTGCGCATTTCACCCGAGCGCCTCGAAATCTTACAAAAAATGTCCGGCGGAGGACAGAGTAATAAAAAGAAAGACAAGCCCAAGTTTTCACACACTTGCTCGCGTTGCGGTAAGGTTTGGGATATGCCGGTTCAGCTCGATGCTTCACGCCCCATGTATTGTGCCGATTGTTTACCCATTATTCGTGAAGAACAAAAAGAAAAAGAACGTATCAAAAAAATCGGCCCTGATCCCGAGTCCGCTCATCCTGTCAAAGATCGTCCTCCCAGACCAAAGAAACCCAACAAACAACCTAATAAACCGCGCATAATCGGCAAAATCGATTTACCCCCGATTTCCGAGTTGCCTCCGGCCAAAGAGGATCCCGATGAACCGCCTTTTCCGGCGCGCAGCGGTTTTTTGCAGGATATCGCCAAAGCCAAAGGCAAGCCCATCGAAACCAATAAATACCGTATCGAAAAGCAACTGGATAATCGCGACAAAAATTCCGGATCAAATTTCAAGTCAACAAATGCCGCAGTTGATGAATCTCCCAAGCATGATTTTTATCTACCGCCCAAAAAGCAAAATATCACCAAAGATCCCGAACCGGAAATCGATGACAAACCCGAGTCGTTGGTTGTCTTCAAAAAGAAGCCTGTAAGTTCTCCATCGCCTTCATCATTATCCTATCCGCAAGTCAAAACCACCGGGAATCACAATCCGCTTGATAAACGCAATGCTCACGGCATCCGTTCCGACGCCGCTTCCCAGCAATCCAACTACAACTCCGGCCCAACCACCCTTAACCCCGGCTCCCGCATAACCTTCGACTAATTGAGAAAGCATGTCCCGCCGCCGGCGGGATCCCGTCACTATATTTTTAATTGGTGCGGGATAACTTGTAGCATGTAGCATGTAACGATTAACTCGAAGCCGCTTAACTCGTTATGAACGTTATAAACGTTAAAAACGTTATAAACGTTACGTCGTTTTGCTAGAAGCTTGTAGCTGGTAGCTAGTAGCTTAAAAATTATGCCTGAAACAATTTCTTACAAAACTCTTGATAATGTGATTATCAAAGGGGATTGGTCTCCGTCTCCAACCACCATTGGAGTTGTGATTTTATTGCACATGATGCCTTCGGATCGCAAGTCTTGGTCGGCTTTTCAGCAGGTTTTGCTTAAAAACCGCATCGCTTCTTTGGCTATCGATTTGCGCGGGCATGGCGAAAGCGTCAAAACCGAAGAAGGTCCGCGATTGGATTATAAAAAATTCACGGATGAAGATCATCACAAATACCTGTATGATGTTTTGGGTGCTTTGGATTGGCTGGAAGCGAAAAAATATTCCAAAGATCAAATAATGATGGTTGGCGCTTCCATTGGCGCCAACATTGCCATTTGGTCATTAAAAGACGAACCAAGCTTAGCCGGTGCGGTTTTATTGTCCCCGGGCAATTATCGCGGCATCGATCCTGTGGAAATTGCCGAATATACCAAGCATCATCATGCAATTTGGGCTGCCGGATCGGATTCCGATGATCCCGAGGCTTACGAAATCGCTGAAAAAATTATCGAAACTTCCGGAGCGGCGCGCAAACAATTTGTGCCGTATAAAAATTCGGGTCATGGCATACATCTGTTTACGGCCGATCCTGATTTAATGGAAAATTTGGCGGTTTGGATCAAAGAATCATTTAGCCGTACAATTTAAATTTGATAAATAGACGGTCTCATGGCACAATGCAATTACCATGAAACATCAACGGATTTTTAATAATCTTATATTGCTGTTAGTAATGCTGGCGCCCTGGCCGGTTTTTGCCGATACTGTTCCCGTGCGCATAACGGTTGCCGATTTTTCGCATAAACCCGCTGATTTTGCATCTGCCATCGTCATTGATACGGCAACCAACCAAGTTCTCTTCGAATACAATGCCGATAAATCTTGGGTTCCGGCCAGCTTAACCAAACTGGCCGGCGCTTTGGTTTTTGTCGAAAGTCAGCCCGCTTGGGATGCGATCGTTTCTTTGCAATCCGTCGATGAAGTCGGTGGAGGCCGTTTACGCGTGGATGAAGGCGCCACCATGTCCATTCAAGATCTCATGTATGCCTCCATAACCGGAAGTGCCAACAATGCGGCCACGGCCTTTGGCAGGCTGTCGGGTTTAGGCAACAACAAATTTGTTGCCGCCATGAACAATCGTGTCCGCTCG
Source organism: uncultured Gammaproteobacteria bacterium (assembly GCA_964640115.1). Classification (GTDB taxonomy): domain Bacteria; phylum Patescibacteriota; class Patescibacteriia; order 2-12-FULL-60-25; family 2-12-FULL-60-25; genus MWCR01. The sequence goes on along the minus strand of CAZXFK010000041.1, from coordinate 2,202 downwards.
CTTGGCTGTGCAACTTCGCGTTTTGATGATGCCTCGGGCATGGCTACAACCAGCCGTACTACGGCACGGGAAATGTTGCAAATAGCCAAAGCCGCTTTTGCCCGCCCCGAAATTCAACGACCGGCGTCCACATATAAATATTCTTTCACCATCCGCAACACCGGAGAGTTAAAAACCCTTACCAATACCAATCAGTTACTCGCCGATCCGGCCAATGGTCTTTATGTGGTAGGAGGTAAAACCGGCTTTTTGTATGAATCTTTGCATAATCTTGTTTACAAAGTTCGTCCGTCCCAAAATGATAGTCGAGAGTTGCTGATTGTTGTGCTTGGATCTCCAACGCGCGCCGAATTGTTCGCCGTATCCGAACGTTTGGCCAAGTGGAGCTGGAGCGCTTACAGCTGGCAAAACAATCCCTCTTCATCCGCAGCTAGCGAAGCCTTAACCATTCCCGATGGCACACTGATCAAAAAAGCCGATTCGTCCGCGGTTTGGTATGTTTGGAAAGGTAAAAAATATGTTCTTTTGGATGGAATATTCCTAGAGCATTACTTTGCCAACACTCCCATCAAAACCGTTTCCGCCGAAGTGGTCGAAGCCTTCATATCCGCCCGTCCTTATACTTTTAATGATGGCGAGCTGTTAAAATCTCCACTAAGCCCGGTTGTTTACTACATCGAACGAGGCATGCTGCGCCCGATTTCTTCCGAAACAGCTTTTCTTTCCATGGGCTGGCAATGGCAACAAATCATCACCGCACCCGAGTGGCTGTTAAACACTTACTCCCGGGGTTTGGCTATAAATACACAAAATACTGACTCCGTACAGCTGACTGTTAGATAAAAGTTTATCAAGCTTAAAGTTCATCTAAAAAAGTAACAAGTTCATCAAGACCAAAGTTCATCAAGAGTAATTTTAGAAGCTTTTGATGAACTTGTTGCTTTAATCTTGACCTGTCCCGCGAAGCCCTTGGGCGTAGTGGGATGAACTCATAATGCCTTAGTCTTGATAAAGTCTTCATTTTAGTGTAGTATCCGCAAACAAACAGTTATATGAATCCCATTGAATTATCAGCTTTCCTCAAGGATCAAAACCAGCCCAAGTACCGTCTTGAGCAGGCTTTGCGTGCCTATTATCAAGAATACAATGATTCTTGGGATGTCATTTCCACTTGGCCGGCGGCTTTACGCGAATCCTGCAATGAACAGGATTGGTCGCCTTTATCGATGGAAAAAGTATTGGAAACGGCTAAACCGGAAAGTGCCAAAATGTTGCTTCGCACTAATGATAAGCATTATATCGAATCCGTAATCATGCGCCACGAAGACGGCCGTAATACGGTTTGCGTTTCATCGCAAATCGGCTGCGCAATGGGCTGTTCTTTTTGCGCTACCGGAAAAATGGGTTATACACGCAACCTCACAGCCGAAGAAATTGTGGACCAAGTCATTCACGCCGCGCGCTACCTCAAAACCAAACAAGCCAAGGTCACCAACATTGTCTTTATGGGCATGGGCGAACCTTTCCATAATACGGATGCGGTTTTCGAATCTATAGATATCCTCACTGATCCCAATCTCTTTGGTTTGGGCGCTCGTCATATCTCCATCTCCACCTGCGGAATCGTACCCGGAATTTTGCGCATGATCGAAGAAGCTCCGCAAGTTAATCTCGCCATCTCATTGCATGCGCCCACGCAAACATTACGCGAAGAGCTTATGCCGGTTGCCATTGCTTACAGTCTAAAGCAACTGATGAAAACTTTGGAAGATTACATGAAAGCCACCAACCGTAAGGTAATGTTCGAGTATGTCATGCTTCGCGGTGTGAACGACAGTCTGGAACACGCAAAAAAGCTCGCCTTGCTCTTGGAACCGTATAAAAGGCTGTCACATGTCAATTTGATAAAATATCACAACACCGGAATGTTTAAAGCTTCAGACGAAGCCGATCGCCGCGCCTTTCAAGATTATCTGAAGCGCCACAGCATCTCCGTAACCCACCGCATCTCCTACGGCGAGGATATCAACGGCGCCTGCGGCCAACTAGCGACCAAAAAAAGCCGCTAGCCGCCAGCCACCAGCTTCTAGCTACTAGCCACTAGCCAAACCAACTAAGGTTCGTCATTTCGAATCGGATGTGAGAAAACTCCACTGTTATTACCAGCTTGAGTTTTACAAGCGGAGATTTCTCACGTTCGTT
>CAZXFK010000040.1:0-10763 GCA_964640115.1 uncultured Gammaproteobacteria bacterium | reverse complement strand
TCGAAATGACAAAAAAGAATTGATTCTTGTCGGCTAGTAGCTCGTGGCTCGTGGCTATTTTGTCCACAAGCCCTTCTGCCATCCCTATGCTAAATTACAGCACGTCTATTACCATCCGCTACAAGGCTAGTACCCAGTACCTAGTACCCAGTACCTAGTACCCAGTACCTAGTACCCAATGGCTAGTGGCTAGAAGCTAGTGGCTAGAAGCTATATTTATGCTGCGCAACGAAATCGTTCTCGACATCGAAACTCAAAACACTTTCCAAGACGTAGGAGCCTACCAAGCCTCGCTACTTAAAATCTCGCTAATCGGCGTCTACTTTTATGAGACGGATACTTACGAGACATTTTTAGAGCCTGATTTACCTAAGCTTTGGCCGCGCATGGAGCGATCGAGTCGCATCATCGGCTACAACCTTTTCGGTTTCGATTACCCCTGTATGCAAACTTATTACACGGGTGATATTATGAAATTCCCCACAATAGATATCATGGTGGAAATCGAAAAGCGCATCGGCCACAGAGTTAAATTGGACGATGTCGCTCATGCCACGCTCGGAATAGGGAAGAGTGGCACAGGATTGAAGGCTGTCGAATATTGGCGCGACGGCGAAATCGACAAGCTCCGCGATTACTGCCTGCAAGATGTTAAAGTCACCAAAGAAATCTACGAAAAAGCTCTCACCGAAAACAAAGTCTACTACTTCAACCGCCTCGGCGAAAAACAAGAGGTAATCATGCCCATCCTCCCGGCCCTCCCCACCGAAGCCCCCAAAATCAATTTGTCACTCGGACTTTAAATCAATGCCAAATTACGAAAGCCAAATGCCAAATATTGGAATCCCTTCGGGATATTATTTATAAAATAAATGCCGGAGGCCTCGTATATTTGGCATTCGTAATTTGGCATTTGGCATTGTATATTCGTTATCCCCAGTTCAACGAGGTTGAACACAACATCTTGTGGTATAATTCCACTTAGACCACAAGATGTTGTGGTCGGGTGGCCGCAACCGCATCGCACAAAATGCTGCGATTGTGTTTTGTCTGCTCAATTCGCGTCAAAATAACGCGATCCCGCGGACACACTTTAAAACGAATTTCGAATGTCGTATTTCGAATTTCGCAGTTAAGATAATAAAATTCAAACAGCTCCGTTGATTTCTTAAAAACGCGCATGTATTAGCCCTCATGGGTTAGTACACTAAGAAAAACCGGAGATAACCAATCGATTTTCATTTCATTTTTCGTCATTCGAAATACGAAATTCGAAATTCGAGTTATTAAAGCCTATGCAACCACAGGATAAGTTTAACGTCGGTCAAACGACCGCGAGCCCCGCAAAATCGGTCAACACCGATGCTGTTGTGGCATACCTCAAAACCATCAAATCCATTCGCCGCCGTGATGGCAGGATAGATACTTTTAAAGCCGATAAGATCAAGCAATCCATTAAAAAGGCTTTTGAAGCTTCCGGATATAAACCAGAAAAATCCGCAACTGAAGTCGAACGTGTCTATTCATATGTAATGCACGATTTATCCAAAAAATTTGATGGCCATACCGTACCCAGCTCCGAAGAAGTCCGCGAAGTCATAGGCGCGGCCCTTATCAATACCAATTTTATCCCGGTTGCACGCAATTTTATCCTTTTCAGGGTCAATAAAACACAAGTTCAAGAACAAGAAACCTACGGCAACGGCCTAAAAATCAAACGTTTCTTTACCACCGAAGGTGTCCACCCTTACGACGAATTGATCTGGGAGCACCGCGACGCGGTTATAACCAACGAAAAAGGTATCAAAGTCTTCGAACAACTTGGCGTCGAAGTCCCCAAAACCTATTCGCAGACAGCCACTAACATCATCGTCTCCAAATACTTCCGCGGCAAACTCGACACACCGGAGCGCGAAACCAGTATGCGCCAGGTAGTCGACAGAGTCGCTCAAACAATCAGCGGTTGGGGACGCAAAGGCGGATACTTTCAAACCGAAAAAGATGCCGAAACATTCGAAGCCGAGCTCACATCCATTTTAATCAATCAAAAAGCCGCCTTTAATTCCCCGGTCTGGTTTAACGTTGGCGTCAATCCCAATCCGCAATGCTCTGCCTGCTTCATCAACTCGGTTCAAGACGACATGCGCAGTATCCTCCAACTCGCCGTCACCGAAGGCATGCTCTTCAAATTCGGCAGTGGCACCGGCTCCAACCTCTCATCCCTCCGCTCGAGCAAAGAGGGCCTCGCCCAATCATCCGGCTTATCGAGCGGACCCGTCTCCTTCATGCGCGGTTTCGACGCTTTTGCGGGCGTCATCAAATCCGGCGGAAAGACTCGCCGAGCCGCCAAAATGGTGATGCTCAACGTCGATCATCCTGATATTCAAGAATTCACCTGGTGCAAAGCCAAGGAGGAGAAGAAAGCTCACACCCTCATCGACGCCGGCTACGACGGCTCCATCAACGGCGAAGCCTACTCATCCATCTTTTTCCAAAACGCCAACAATAGCGTCCGCCTCACCGATACTTTCATGAATGCCGTTGAGCAAGACGGCGATTTTTGGACCAAATACGTTACCACCGGCGAACCGTGCGAAAAATTCAAAGCCCGCGACCTCTTTCACCAAATCGGCGAAGCGGCCTGGCAATGCGGAGACCCTGGCGTTCAATACGACACCACAATTAACAAATGGCATACCTGCTCCAATACGGACAAAATCCACGGCTCCAACCCTTGCTCCGAATACATGTTCCTAAACGACAGCGCCTGCAACCTGGCTTCCATTAACCTCATGAAATGCCGTGCCGAAGATGGCAGTTTTGATGTCGAGGCCTACGAGCAAATCATCCGCATCATTTCTACGGCTCAAGAAATCGCCATTAACAATTCCTCATATCCGACTCCGGCCATCGAGTTCAACTCTCACGTTTATCGCCCCATCGGCCTTGGCTATGCTAACTTAGGCGCCCTGCTCATGAGCATGGGCCTTCCATACGATTCGGATGCCGGCCGTAACATGGCTGCCGCCATCACGAGCATCATGACCGGCGTTGGCTACGATCAATCCGCCAAAATCGCCGAAAAGCTCGGCGCCTTCGAAGGCTACGTGCAAAATCAAGAACCCATGACTCGTGTCATGCAAATGCACCATGAAGCCGCTTATCAAATCGATTCCACCGGCGTCCCAACTCATGTCTTGGACCGCGCCAAATCGGCTTGGGATGATGCATTGTCGCGCGGAGAGCATTTCGGCTACCGCAACGCCCAACTCACCGTCCTGGCCCCCACAGGCACCATTGCCTTCCTCATGGATTGCGACACCACGGGCATCGAACCCGATATCGCTTTGGTCAAATACAAATGGCTGGTTGGCGGAGGAATGATGAAAATCGTCAACGGCACGGTTCCCGAAGCCCTCCATCGCCTTAAATATACCGAGCAACAAATCCGCGACATAATCGATTGGATCGATAAAAACGACACCATCGAAGGCGCCCCGCATCTTTCCGAAGAACATCTCCCGGTCTTTGATTGCGCCTTCAAAGCCGCCAAAGGCACCCGCACAATCCACTACATGGGCCACCTGCGCATGATGGGCGCCGTTCAACCTTTCCTCTCGGGCGCCATCTCCAAAACCGTCAACATGCCCAATACGGCCACGGTCGAAGATGTCATGAACGCTTACCTCGAAGGCTGGCGCCTCGGCCTCAAAGCCATCGCCATCTACCGCGACGGCTCCAAACGCGTCCAAGCTCTTACGACGACGAAGGAGTCATTCCAGAAGGGCGACAAGCAAAAACCCGAAGCCTCCGAAAAAATCGAGGTTCGTGGTTCGTCGTTCGAGGTTCGCAAGGAAGAACCCCCAGTCAAATCAGTAACCCCAGTCCAAACATACGCCCCTCGCAGGCGCCGAATGCCAGATGAAAGAAAAGCCTTGACTCATAAGTTCCAAATCGGCCCGCACAAAGGCTTCATCACAGTCGGCCTTTACGACGATGGTACGCCGGGCGAGATCTTTGTTACCATGAGCAAAGAGGGGAGCGTGCTCTCGGGTTTGCTCGATGTCTTTAGCACCTCGGTCTCCATCGGCCTCCAATACGGCGTCCCCCTAAAAATCCTGGTCAACAAATTCGCCCACGTCCGCTTTGAACCATCCGGCTTTACCACCAACGCCAACATCCGCGTGGCCAAATCCATCGTGGATTACATCTTCCGCTGGCTGGGCCTAAAATTCCTAAGCGCCGAAGACCGCCGAGCCATCGGCATCAACGTGGATACCAGCGCCACTGCCGAGCTCCAAATCGAGGATATCCCGCGCGACATCTCGCTTACCACCCAAGAATCCGCCCAACCCAGCCTCCTCGATTCCCAACCCCAAACCTCCCAACCCACCCTCACCTCCACCTTCGACAACCAATCCGACGCCCCGGCGTGCGATACATGTGGAAGTATGATGGTGAGAAATGGAGCGTGCTATAAGTGCTTGAATTGCGGGGCGACTAGTGGGTGTAGTTAGAAAACTGAAGAAAAACTAAAACCCCGTCATTGTTATGGCGGGGTTTGTAAGATAATCTAAATATATATATTATGATTATAAAACAAATTCATGTTGAAAATTATCATTCAATTGAAAATGAAACCCTAAATTGCGACAATCTTACTGCACTTGTAGGAAAAAATGGATCTGGTAAATCATCTTTTTTGCATGCTTTGAATTTGTTTTACGCTTTATCACCAAAAATTGATACCGAGGACTTTTATAACCACGATATTTCTAGAGAACTAATAATTTCAGTTACATTTACAGACATATCAAATGAAGCACAATCTCTTTTTAGTAAATATATCCAGAAAGATGAACTCGTTATTCAAAAAGTATTCTCAATAAAAGAAGGCCAAATACATAGTAGTTACCATGGATCCAAGTTGCAAAATCCAATTTTTAAAGAGATCCGTAATGCAAAAGCCTCTGACGCAAAACCCCTTTATCAAGCATTACAAAAACAAACTGAATACATGACACTTCCCAATTGGAAAAATTTAAATGATGGATTGCTTGCATTAAACAATTGGGAAGAAAACAACGTCGAAGCCTGCGTAATTGATAGAGACGACGGTCAATTCTTTGGTTTTAAACCAGTAGCGGAGGGATACCTTGGACGTTATACAAAATTTCTATTTATACCCGCAGTCCGAGATGCGGCACAGGATGCGGTTGATGGAACAAAATCACCTATAGGGGAACTCATGGATTTAATCGTGCGCAATATCTTATCACAAAAACCTGAATTATCTGAATTAAAAAAATACGTACAAGAAGAATTTAGCAATTTAATGGATCCAACAAAACTAACTGAATTAGACATTTTAGCCAATGGAATGACACAAACATTACAACAATTTGTACCCGAAGCTAGCATAGAAATGATATGGCAAACTATTTCCTACATTAATTTTCCACTGCCAAAAGCTGATACAAAATTAAAACAAGATGGTTATTCATCGCCTGTTAACAGAGCTGGGCACGGTTTACAAAGGGCATTTATAATTACAACTTTACAGCACCTAGCTTTAGCTCAACAGACAAGCAATCCTTCAGAAGAATCAAAAAATAATCTGCCTGTACTGATTTTGGCTATAGAAGAACCAGAACTATATCAACACCCAAATAGTCAACATCATTTTGCAAAAATATTACTCAATATAGCAAAGGGGGTAACGCCTGGAGTTGCAGAAAAAACCCAAATTATATACGGTACACATTCTCCACATTTTGTTGGCATTGACCGCATAAATCAAATACGGTTATTACGAAAAGTTAATGGCTTTGAAGGCTATCCTAAAATTACTAAAATCATCGAAACAAGCCTGCCTGATATAGCTACTTCACTGCACACTGTAACAGGCTCTGAAGCTCCCATGTTTACAGAACAGACCCTTATACCGCGACTCCACTCAATCATGACCAGAAACCTCAATGAAGGCTTTTTCGCGGATGTCGTTGTCCTGGTAGAGGGAGAAGATGACGTAGCCGCCATACAAGGCTATGCTGAAGCATTGGGACATGACCTTGCAAGCCAAGGTATTTCAGTTATCCCTTGTAATGGTAAAAGCGGACTAGACAGGCCTAGTATAATTTTTCAAAAATTCGGTATCCCTACCTACATTATTTGGGACGCGGATAAAACAAACACTAAAAATGAACCCAAAAGTAACAAGTCTAGTAAAGAAAATCACACCATGTTTCGGCTAGTAGGCCACTCAATAAATGAAGATTACCCAATCACTCAAGTACATAATACATACGCATTTTTTGAATATAATCTTGAAACGACATTGGAAAACGAAATTGGTTCGGATATATTCCAATCCAAATTAAAAGAAGCGCAAACCAAATACTCCATTAATGGCAAAAACCATGCTCTAAAAAATCCAAACGTAATTTCGTATATTATTAGTGAAGCAAAAAATTTAAAAAAAACATCATCTACATTAGAAAGCATTATAAATAATATCATCAAACTTAAACACAATGATTGTCAAGATTCCCCACCTGACTTAACTTCTCCACCTACTACACCTACTTAAAACGAAACAAAATAATAAGCGACATACTTAAAAGTTGTTTTGTTATTTACTAAATTATACTTTAAATTAAAATAACTTTTTAAAGTACTTATGATAAAATTCGATTATATGTTTGAATTTTTAATTCAATACATCCACCTAGTATCAACTTTTTTATCACATCCTTTTATTATAGCTTTAACAATCTACTTTTTAGGTAAATATACACTACATAGAATAATTCCCGACAGAAAAGAAAAAACTATAGAAAAATTTGTAGAGTTGAAAAATTTACTTGGGGAAGCAGAGCTTTGTTACAACAGAATATCCAACACTTTTGTATTTGCATTTCACGAAAAGGATATTGTTTTAGATAACAAAGACTTGCCAGATATTAAGCTTATGGGCGTGATTCTTAATGAAAGACTACCATTACATTGGTTTCAATTTAAAAATGAAGTTGAAACTTATTTTGAAGATGAAACATTGCTAAAAAAATTAGAAGACTACGATGTTGAATTTAGCAAATTATACAACGCAACAATTATTAACCTTATTAATGATCCTTTTGAATTCCTTGAAAAATTCTCAACTTTTAAAAAATTCCCTTTTCAAGAGCTTAAAGAGCAGGAAAATGAATTATTAAACGCGCTACAAAAAGCTAAATCAATAAAACTTAGAAATCGATAACATGCACCCAACCCCTCCCATCCTCATCTCCGTCGGCGCAGCCACAAAAGCTAAACTAATTTTAAGTTTGCTATTTCAATGTAATTAAGAGAGAATGATGTGGATAAATTATGAGTACTATTTACTACAAAAAACCGAACTTCACGCTTCATCACGGCGATAGTATCGCGACACTTAGAGAAATGCCCGAAGAATCCGTGGACATGATATTTGCCGATCCTCCCTATAATTTATCAAATGGCGGTTTTAGTGTTCATGCCGGAAAAAGGGTAAACGTGAACAAAGGGGATTGGGATAAAAGCAAAGGTTTTACTGATGATTACGATTTTCACTACAATTGGTTAGAGGCATGTAAAAGAGTTTTAAAACCCCACGGTACCCTTTGGGTCAGCGGTACCTACCATTCTATTTACCAATGTGGTCACGCAATACAAGCTTTGGGTTTTCATTTATTAAACGATATCGCATGGTTCAAACCAAACGCATCGCCAAATTTAAGTTGTAGATTTTTTACAGCAAGTCATGAAACTTTAATTTGGGTCCGAAAAGAAAAGAAAGCCAAGCATATTTTTAATTACGACGAAATGAAAAATGGGGAATGGGAAGAAGACCCTTTTAAAAAACCCAATAAGCAGATGCGATCCGTTTGGTCTATCACAACCCCAAAACCTGATGAGAAGAAATATGGGAAGCACCCCACTCAGAAGCCATACAACTTACTGAAACGAATCATCCTAGCTAGTACAAATGATGGGGATTTAGTACTAGATCCGTTTACTGGCAGTTCAACTACAGGTATTGCCGCTGTTTCCAATGGAAGAAAATTTATAGGCGTTGATACCGAGAAGAACTATCTAGATTTATCGATTAAGAGGTATAATGATTTAAAAGTATAAACAAAAAATGGAGAAAACTTTAATTAAAAAAATTAATCAATCTGAATGGTGGCATGTACCGCCAGTAGATCCAAATGCCTATAAAAAAAGGGGTAAGTTTTTAGCATCAACATATTTACAAGCAGAATTTTACGGCAGACCTAACAACCAACCTGAAAATGTACAAATAAAAAACCCTTTATATGGTTTTTCAGAATTAGAAATCTTGATAAAACTTTTTGGCAGTAAAGAAGCTGAAATAATGAGTGAAGTAATAAATTCTGATACGGATGATTGGTATAATATAAGAATTGAAGCGGATTCAAAAATGCACCATAAGGCTAAAGAGTTAGGTTATGATGCAATAGTATTAATGACAAATAGTGGAAAGCTTGCTTTAGAAAAAGGGAGAAAGCCTAATTCAATAGAGTTAAATATCGTGATGTGATTTATATGAAAATAATTGCTTTTTACAAAGATGTTTTAGGTTGTAATGATGAAGATGAAGTATTCGCATATCTTAGAAATAATCTCAAACCAAGTATTTTGTTGTGGAATTATTTTGTTAACTGGAATAAAGTAATTGCCAATACACGTGAAATGGAAGTATCTTTAAATATTTTTAATTATTTAATTGGTAAAGAAAACTTTGATGAAGAATTTAAAAATCTAGTGAAAGAGCATCCGGAAATAGTAAAATTTATACCTGCGTTAGTGGTAAGGGATGGAGAATATACTAAAAAATTTAAAATTCTAGTTAATTATCAAAATAACCGCTTGGAGTATGAGGATTTTGATTTTAGCAAAGAGCAACATTCTGATGAAGATATAGAAAAATATTTACTATTCATGGAAAACACTGGAATTAAATCAATCTTTGTATCAGAAAAGATAAAAAATCTTGTTGATTACATGTTTGGTGTAGAGGCTGGGTTGGATAGTAACGGAAGGAAGAACCGAGGCGGCCACAGCATGGAAGATATTGTGGAAACTTTTATCGCAAATTATTGTGCTGCTAAAAATATTGAATACTTAAAAGAGGCGAATTCTGAAAAGATAAAAGCAAAATGGGATATTTCAGTACCAGTTGACAAGTCTTCCAGACGCTATGATTTTGTGGTTAATGACAATGGAAGGCTTTTAATTTTTGAAACAAATTTTTATAGCGGAGGAGGTTCGAAATTGAAATCAACAGCAGGAGAATACAGAAATTTGTTCGATGTATTAGGAGGTAATTATGATTTTATCTGGATAACTGATGGCAGAGGGTGGTTAACAACACAAAAACCTTTACGAGAAACGTTTAATCACAATGATTACGTTTTTACGTTGGATTTATTAGAGAAAAATATTTTAGATTACATATAATCTAAAAAAACTGGTTACTCGTTCATCTTCATCACCCAAGAAGGCTTAACCCAAGCACCCAATCTTGAAGACATCGAAAACCTCCAATTCCTCGGCATCACAAACGGAGAAACATCGCGCCAAGCTAACTAATAAAATGCCAAATGACGAATGACGAATGCCAAATATTGGAATCGCTATCGCGATATTCGGATTTATATATATTAATGCCGTAGGCCTCGTAAATTTGGCATTCGTAATTTGGCATTTGGCATTGAGAGGTGCAAGGTTCTGAGCTAAAGAGTGAGAAGGGGTGGTGGCATACACTGAACTAAGTACTTAGTCGTAGTCGTAAGTGCGGACAAAAGTGATTTTACAGGATATACTATTCAAGCAGATCCTGTATTGAATTAGGTCTTTAAGTACCAATTTGCAGCTTTTCATTTTTACGAATTTTTATCTATGCAAAACAAAACTTCACTCGCTATATTTGAAACCCACAAAATCCGCCGCTATTTCGACGAAAAAACCGAAACTTGGTATTTTTCGGTGATTGATATTGTAGCCGCACTAACAGAGCAATTGGATTATAACCGAGCAAAAACTTATTGGACAACCCTTAAAAACCGTTTAAAACAAGAAGGAAGTGAAGTGGTCACAAAATGTGACCGGTTGAAAATGCTGGCTCAAGACGGAAAAATGCGGGAAACCGATGTCGCCGACGTGGAAACTATATTGCGCCTAATTCAATCCATTCCGAGTAAAAAAGCGGAACCAATCAAGCTTTGGCTTGCAAAAGTTGGATATGAGAGAATGCAGGAAATGGCAGATCCGGAGAAAGCACTCGATCGCAGTCGTGAATATTGGCAGAAACAAGGTAGAAGCGAAAAATGGATTAACCAAAGGATGACCGGGCAAGAAACACGTAATAAATTAACCGATTACTGGTCGGAAAGCGGTGTTAAGAAAGGTAATGAATTTGCTATTCTCACCAACATCATTCATCGGGAATGGAGTGACTTATCCATAAAATCCCACAAAAAACTCAAAGGACTAAAAACTCAAAATCTTCGCGATCACATGAGTGAAGAAGAGTTAATCTTTACCGCTCTCGCGGAACTCTCAACCAGAAGAATTGCCGAAACCGATAAAACACAGGGTTTGGAAGAAAACAAAATCCCGGCAATAAAAGGTGGAAAGATAGCCAAAGACGCACGCAAAGCACTTGAGGAAAAAACGGGTAAATCAGTCATAACCGGCGAGAACTACTTGCCAAAGAGAAA
>CAZXFK010000039.1:0-10873 GCA_964640115.1 uncultured Gammaproteobacteria bacterium | reverse complement strand
TAGAAATCGCGATAGCCAGTTAAAAAGAGTCACCCTTGAAGGTTAACTGTACAGGGGGCGATGACACAAAATAGCTAATATTAGACAAAAAAGTGCCTTTTAGCACTTAACTAGGCGACTCGTTCATAACGTTTATATCGTTTATAACGAGTTAAGTGGTTGATTTAGTTCAACCCTATAAATCCCTCTGCCCGCAAAGCTTCGCTTGCGAGGCAGGCGGGTCCCTTATCAGGGCGACTTGTTGTTTAAGTTATGTAAATTTTCTAGAACCGGAACTAAGTGCTGGGAGACTATATTAAATTCGCTATTACTCACTCGTCCCTCAAAACTTCAGCGAAGTGAGATCAGCTATCAGCCTGATCCTTGGCTCCGTCATCAAGCATGCGACGAAGCAACACATATAAAATCAACCCCGTAATCACAAAAAAATCAGCAATCGCAAAGCCCATACTATCAAAAAAGAAAACCCAATGCCTGACACCGCCAAAAAACAACACATCAATAAACATACTGACCAAGCCTCCGACAATAAAATTTAAAGCCAAAACCAAAACAAAATTTTCCTTTTTTATCAAATCAACAATCTTATAAATGCTTAAAGCGACTAACGCAAAAATCATCATTCCTGTTATTAGGGATGCAACCCCCATCGACTCCGCCCCCGACAAACCCCACCTCAACCACTCCGAACTTTCAATCTTTAAAAAATCATCCAAACCAATTGCAAACTTAAATCCCTGATCACTAATCACCGCCCCAAAAATCGTCATCACACTAACCAATATAATCTCTTTCTTTTTCATATTATAGATAGTCTTAACGTCATAACGTCTTAACGTTGTAACGGAGAACTGATACTTAGTCATAACGGCCCGCCCCGTTGACTAACGGGGTCGTAAAGTCGTAACGGAATTAATTATATTGTTTACACGTTATGACTTTAAGACGTTATGACTTTACGACTTATCAAGTTATAACGTTCAACGTTAGACGTTAGACGTTAGACGTTGATAATAGTAATGCGCCCCAATATAAGCAATGATTCCGACAGTAATCGCTATATCCGCTATATTGATTATTGATGTATTAAACAGCAGTATCCAATCAAACACATAACCATTGATTAAACGATCTATTAAATTTCCCATGGCTCCCCCTGCAATATATGCCAACGCCAAAGTTTCATAAAATCTGTTTTGCAAAAAAGATGCTTTGTACCCGTAAAATAAAACCGCAAAAGCCATTAATGTCAGTATGATGATAATGGGATAAGGCACAGCCAAATTACCAATAAGACCGTAATTCTCGTGTTTTGTTATTGCTAAGACTCCACCTATCAATTCCATTTCCGGTATCCAATTCCACCTAACCGCATATTTCAGCAACAAATCAAAAATCACAACATCAAAAACAGCCGCCACTGAAAACAAAATCATCTTTTGCTCATTATTCATATTACTAACTATAAACCACAAAACAAAAACTGCAAAGCACAAAACGCGAAAGAGTTTTATATTATAATTTAAATCATAAATCGTTGTGAGTTGCATCGAACAAAATATTAAAATCCTGAGTTGTAAATATATAAAAATGATAATCATGTTAATCGTTTAATCAAGCAAATCAAGGTTCAAGACAATAAAAAATGCCGGAGACCACCGACATTCTTAATTCTTAATTTTTAATTCTTAATTCTTAATTAAGATTTAAAGTTCCTGCGTCAACACCTTCTTACACGCAATACAGCTGGATGATGCCGGACGCGCTTCGAGGCGCTTTTCATCAATTTCATTACTGCAATATTTGCAGATACCATACTTGCCTTCATCAAAAAGCTTAATGGCCGTATTTACATCTTTTAGCTCGGATTGCATACGCGCTTCCATGGAAACAATATCCGCGTATTCGGTTACTTCGGCGGCATTATCCTCGTCGGAGTTGGATCCGCTTTCAGGATATGTTGCATCCATCTTATTGGGATCGGTTGAACCCAAATCCGCCAACTCTTTTTCGAGTTGTACTTTTTCATCCAAAAGACGTTGTTTAAAATATGCTAATTTTTCGCTGTCCATATACATTTTTCTAAGCCAATTATTGTGCAGGAAGTATATCCCAGACCGGTAAAAAGGGCAAGGATGTCGAAATATAAGAAAAAAGCCCGAGCATTCGGGCAAGAAAAAGAAGCAACTAAAAATACAATGTAAAAAACATCATTCCGGCCACAAAGCACAATCCGGACAACAAATAATGTAAATATTTCGGCTCGCCGTAAACGAATATTTGATGAATAAAACCGGTAAAAAGCAAGGCGATCCAAAAACAAACCACGTAACCGAATAGTCCGCTGAATATCTCCAAAGCCAGTTGGAAAAACAAAATAAAATCCAAAACCGCCAACAAACAAGCTACCCAGTGCAATATTGTATATTTAGCTTTTAAAGAACTATTTTGCTCGGGTCTGATACTGCAAGACCAAGTAACAAAATCACGATTATCCGGCATCTTTCCCCTCCTTCTCTGGAATTGTCAACTTATATTACCGTATAATTCCTGTAAATTATCACAAAAATACAAGATTCTGTCCATGGGGGCTTGACAAATATTACAAAACATGTTATTGTTATCTGTCAATCAAACATTGACGAACAATTATTGGATCTTCCGCCTGAATTATTGATGCAAATCGATGTTTCGTGCGGGAGCTACGGTAGGCGTGCGCAAACGCCAGTACCGGTCACTTATGAGGATGGATGGCGGCCATGAGAGACACTATCTCAGCCGGAAATCCTCAAAGTGATGCAAGAACTTTTTCGGACTTAAACCCTTGGCCGGGGCGCAAAAATTGCGTAGTACCGAAGAAGTTCAGGGTGCAAACCCATTGCGCAAACTAATCAATCCCGCTCGAGACACCTCCGTCTCGAGCTTCCACACAAACCATCGAGTCTCTTGATGAGTTGTGCGGGGTACAGGTCGTTGCAGCGGCCAGAGTACAATAGCGCGAGACCCTCGTGCTCGGACCTCACATCCCTTAAGATCATTGTTGACAAACGCTGAAAAGCGTCAAAAAAACAATGACTTTAAAGTGGATGGAACGGTCATGGCGCGGTTAAGCTCTCCGTGGAGCAAAACCTCGCAAGCTTGGTTAATCGACGTCAAAAACCAAGCACTGCAATCAACTAATAATCCAGCTCGAGGCAACTTTGTCTCGAGCTTTATCTTTATAACAAAAAAACAGATTCTCAAAGGAGTCTCAAATGCCAAATTTCCGATTGCTGGAAACAATTACTGAAACCTGGATGGAATACGAAAGCGAAGTAGGAGGTGCGATGGACGTATACGACGCCACCGACACCGAAACAATCTGGGAAGGAGAGCTTAGGGAAGCACCCAATAAGGAATTCTTTGTAATCTGGGGTATTAAATTTAAAAAAGATTTCGATTATACATAACTTAATACTCTTTAACACAAAAAACAAACAAAAAGGACAAAGCGATGCGTAAAAACATCATTGACTTGTTGGAAGCTCACAAGCAAGACATCCAGGCCAACCTCAAGAATCCGGAGCAGACTCTGCGTTGCATCGAGAATCTGATTCTGGACCTCGAACAAATGCACTTCGCCATCTCCGTGCTGGTTGACCCGCCGGAAGAATGCGAAGCGTATCTCATGGAGGTTGAAAAACCAAACTAACCCCAGCCCGAGAAAGCCGCTCTTTCTCGGGCTTTCTCAATACATCATATAATGATTTGATTATGTTATTTGTTGAAAAAAGCGGGGTTGACAATCATGCGAAAATATTTTATAAACAAACAGCACCTTCAATCCGGCAGGTGGAAACAATCACCTGTTTCACATCTCCATTTCACATAACACAACGTTAAGTGAGCTGAAGAAGTGAACTCCAAACACAAAGGAGTCTGTCACATGGGGTAAAAACACTGCATAAAAAACAAGTGCGCGGATTACGCGCCGGTACTTTACTTGTTTATCGCGAGATCTGCATCGACGCACGCGTTCACCGCATGGATCTCTTAACATACTCAATGCAAAACGGAGAACTGCGAGTAATCAATGTTCATCGCTTTCCTGAAGAAAAAGATTGCGATTGTAAAAATCGATCGGAAGGATCGATTTTGCAAAAACTATCATCAATATTTTCCCCCACTTCAACTCCGGTGTAATCTCTCAAGTTGAGGGATTTTTAATTTGCCCATGCACACATAAATAACTTGCCACTATCGCAGCCGTCTCCGCTCTAAGCACCAATGGGCCCAACTCTGCCATTAAAAAACTGGCTCGCTTGGCATCCAAAACCTCTTCATCGTCCCAACCACCCTCGGGCCCAATCCAAACTCCAATTTTCTTTTTAAAACCTTGGGGAATACCATCCCCTTTTTCCAAAGTATGAAAAAATAAATTCACCAAATTATCTTTGGAGTGATCTAAAGCCGTATGCCATTTCATTGGTTCGTGAATATACGGAATGATTCCCCTGCCCGATTGCTCGGCCGCTTCTTTGGCTATCACTCTCAATCTATCGATTTTGACATCTTGCTTAACCGTTCGTTTTGCCAGCAAAGGAATAATTTGACGCACGCCGACTTCGGTGGATTTTTGCACCACGAGATCAAAAAGTTCTCGCTTTATAATGGAGCAATACAGCACAATTTCTCTTTCCGGCTCATTTTGCATTTCCGTCACCCTTTCCAACTGTAAAGACAGCATTTTGCCGTCGATTGATAAAATACTCGCCAATGCCTCACGATTCTTGCCATCGCATAAAATAATCTTTTGCCCGGCTTGCAAGCGCAATACCTTAAAAGCTTGATGTACTACATCTTTATCATATATATCCAATTCCGGAGCAAAAACATCGTAATCCCCTATAAATCTGTGTAATTTCATAAATATAACTTACCACTTCAATATGAGTTCATCAAGAGTTCTATATTGTCTGAACCTTGATTAACAAGATTCTCGCTCATATTAACTTGATTATTTGACGTTAGACATTTGACGTTAGACGTCAAGTAATCAAGTTAATTAGGTTGGTAATCGGTTTGAAAATTAAGGTAAAAAAAAGACGGGCCGTCGAGCGCCCTAAGATTTGAAAAAAATTTGTGGCGTGACAGCCCGAGAGGTCGGGACGCGGGTCGAGATCGTGAGTGGTGTTACCAGCGAGGCTGGCATTAATGAAAGAGCGCACCGCTCAAAATGGAGACACTTGCGTGTATCCTGACCTTTTTTATGAACCGCTGGTTCATCCCAACCCTAGCAGGAACTTCGAAACTCATGAAAGAGTTTCATATGATGAAGTTTGCTGATTGTGCGTACCAGGCCGATAGCCTTGAGCTGACTCAAGAACATGGGCCTGGCACGCGATATTTTATTTTTGATTTTTGATTTCTGTGTGCCTGGTCGTTAGACCGGGCGGGGTCGAGATAATCCATGTAATGGACTTCCATAAGAACAGTTATGGAAACCCATCTTTTTTTAGCGGTTGTAAAATGTACTGTGAGGTGAACCGGCAATTTTGCCGCCGGCAAGCAACCATGAGTTAGCTTGCCTGTGCCTTGTACGACACAAAAAAGAAAATCAAAACTTCTATTTGTGAAGTTTGATCCTCAAAGAACGATACTAAATCCAATGTACGACTGTGTATAATTATTATACACTGAATTTACAAACCTATCAAGAGTAAAAAACTGTCAGTAAACAAAAGAAATAAATGTGTTTTAAGTTATCAACATGATGTGGATAATTAATATCCACAGACTACTAAATATCCATCTCGATTTACAAACAACAACTGATTCAAATTAACAAAACAAATGTCAATCCATGAACAAAAATTTACAAGACTCGTAGAATCCAATTTTGCCAATACTATTCCCGAACATGTCATATCACTGACAAAATTATCAGCCGTCACCAATCCATCTGTAATAATTGATTGTGATTGTTCAGCATCAGTATCCACATTTGGTGAATACAATCTTCCAACAATATCTCCATCCGGCAAAACAAATTCTTTAATTGTAGAACTCGCCATTTGTATCGTTGAACTTGAATTTAGATTTAAACTGTTTTTTGCTCCCAGAAGCTGAGAATCGGCACCCCCATTCATGAACTTCCATGTCAAAACTGAATATTCACCGCTATAATCTATATTAAGTCCATTATAACTGTAGTAATTCAGTAAAATCGGTTCACCGATCAAAGATATTGCTGTAAAATTAGTTAAATTATCGATGATTAATAACGAATCCAAGGTCTTAAAGTCTTCAAATATCAGTAAATCGGTTTTCCACTCGTTATCTATCACCTGTCCCGATACCTTTCCCGGCAAATCATCCAAAATAATATTGCGGAAAGAAAAAACCTGTTTTATATCCAAATCCAGCCAAATTTCCTGATTAATCAGTTCCCATGGCCACCCAAAAATCATATATGGAGTCTTATAATCCATTTTCAAATCATGTGCCTTGGATATGTTTTGCCAGATTTTATCACCCGTAAATATGGCCCCAATCGGCGACAATCTGATAGCAAACGCTTCAAATTCACCCGTATCGGCATTATTCACCATACCGGCTATGGTTGGCATGGGTTTATTTAACTCTTGAATTTGTTTCCATTCCAATGGTGCCTTGGCGGTTAAACTCTTATTGGCCGGCAATATAATCTGCACCGCCGAATTATCGGGAATCGGTATTTGTGAAAAAAACCAAAACCAAATTCCCCCGAATATTCCCAACACGACTAAAATCCCCGCTAAAATGGCGAGGATCTTAGGCCAAACTGTTCCGCTAGGCGCTCTTCCGTATGAAAGGATAGGCGATCCGCGAAAAGCTGAGTCGTGAATAAAAGGATTAAAGCTCACAGATTGATTGCAAAAGGATCGTCCGATGCGGGCCTGGGTTTAATTGGGCCTTTATCGAAAGTTTTTCTGGGTCCGCGATCATGCCCGCCTCCATTACCATGCGGCGGCCTTCCATGTCCACCATCATGTCTTGGCGGTCTGGGTCCATTTCCGGGTCCGCGATCTTGCGGATGCGCATCAGCTTTATAATCGGGATTAGCGCGTTTGACTGATAAATTTACACGTCCCATGGAATCTATTTCATAAACCTTAACCGTAACTTCATCGCCAACATTCACAACATCCGTAACTTTATTCACGCGATAAGGAGCCAACTCGCTTACATGTACCATACCCTCTTTTCCGGGCAACACCTCTACAAAGGCGCCAAAATCCATAATGCGAGTTACTTTACCGGTAAATACTTCACCAACTTGCAATTCGCGTGTTAAATCCAAAATCATCTTCTTGGCCTTCTCCATACCTTCCGCGGAAACCGAAGTGATATACACCGAACCATCATCCTCGATATCAATTTCCACTCCGGTTTGTGCAATAATTTCATTGATCATCTTGCCCCCCGGACCGATAACATCGCGAATCTGTTCCGGATTAATATGCATGGTATCAATACGCGGAGCATATTTGGATAATTCGGCACGAGGCTCGGCAATGCTTGCTTGTACAACATCCAAAACTTTCAAACGCGCCGAATAAGCTTTTTCAAAAGCTTCTTTAACAACTTCCAAAGGCAAACCTTGCGTTTTTGTATCCATTTGGATGGCAGTGATTCCATCTCTTGTACCGGCCACTTTAAAATCCATGCCGCCCTCGCCATCTTCCAAATCTTGAATATCGGTAATCACCTTCCAGCGATTTTCCGCTTCTTTGGAAGCAACTCCAATGGCAATTCCGGCTACCGGCGCTTTAATCGGAACTCCCGCATCCATCAAAGCCAATGACGAAGCTGTCGCCGATCCCATGGATGAAGATCCGTTCGAGCCCAAGACTTCGGAAACAACTCGGATCGTGTATGGAAAATCTTCTTTATTGGGAATTACCGGAATCAAAGCGCGTTCCGCCAAACCTCCATGACCGATTTCTCTGCGTCCCGGACCTCGGTTGCTTTTTGTTTCACTAACCGCGTATGAAGGAAAATTATAATGATGAAAAAATCTGCGTGTAGTTTTAAATTCCATGGTATCAATATGCTGTTCCATACCCGGACCTCCCAATGTAACCAAGGATAAAACTTGCGTTTGCCCGCGCATAAACAAGCCCGAACCATGTGTTCGGGGCATCAAACCCACATCCGCATACAAAGTGCGCACTTCATCGATAGCTCGGCCATCGGCACGTTTACCTTGATCCAAAATCAAATCCGTCACAGCGGTATCCACAAACTCATCTACAACTTCCATTGCAATTTTACGCTTATCTTTACCTATTTCTTGAGATATTAAAAACACTTCAAGTCCTTCCTTAAGTTTACTCACAGCCTTCTTCCTGTCATTCTTTGATTTTAACGGCTCTACAAACAATTGATCTTTAACACCGTTTAAATATTCCCAGGCCTTGGCTTTCAACTCATCCGCTTCTTTTTGCGAAGCAGATTGCTCTTCGGATTTGGGAGTAAACAAATCAACCTTTGTCTTACCATGTTCGGCCGTCACTTTTTTTATCAGTTCAACCACAGGCGCAAAATTTTCTTGCGCAAAAGCGATAGAATTATAAGCTTCATCTTCCTTAATGATGTTGGTTCCGGCTTCCAGCATAACCGTCTTACCATCAGCTCCGGCAACGATTACTTCAACACCACCCTCTTCCACCTCTTTATAAGTTGCATTCAATATAAAACCATTTTGTCCTTTACCGATACGGGCGGCTGCAATCGGACCATTCCAAGGAATATCCGAAATCATCAAAGCGCAAGAAGATCCGATCAAACCGATAACATCTGCATCATTTTCACCGTCGTGACTTAAAACGGTTGTAACAACAGCCACTTCATTGCGCATGTTTTGGTTAAACAAAGGGCGCAAAGCTCTATCAATCAATCTTCCCGATAAAACAGCTTCATCGGTCGGTCTGCCTTCACGTTTAATATAACGCGAACCTTTGATTTTGCCGGCCGCATAAAACTTCTCTTCGTAATCAACTTGTAAAGGAAAAAAATCTAAACCATCCCGCACTCCTCCCATGGTGGCCGTACACAAAACAACGGTATCACCATAGCGCACCGTGCAAGATCCGTTTGCCTGTTGTGCCAATAAATCAATTCCAATAGTCAAGGATCTCCCACCCCACTCTATCGAGTATTCTTTCTGATTTTTCATATAAACGTACGGTACGAATTACGAATCTGCGCGAATTACGAATAGGTTGCCGCAAAACAAGTCTGCGCAAAGTACGAATTTAATATATATAATGTATTTATCATTATAAATCGTGATTCGTGATTCGTGGTTCGAAATTCGATTTGTATGGTTTGCCCCGAAACTCAATCCGCGCCGCGGATCCATGTCTCAGGACAAACTTAATTGAATTATTTATGTTTATAACGTTCATAACGTTTATAACGTTCGTAACGAGCTAAGCGGTTTTATGAATAACAAGATAATCAAGTTAAAAATAACAAATTCATCAAGAGTAAAAATATTTACTTTACTCACTCCTGATAAACTTAAGACCTTGATCTTGAAAAACTGCCAGACTCGTTATAAACGGATTAACGTTATAAACGTATTACTATGTGATGTTCGGCGCGTCTCTATAATGGCATATATATAATGAAGAGTCAAACCTAAAAACGACCTTAATTTGGTCGTTTTTTATAACTTCACTGTAATTAATTCGCTTTACTTGGCAAAATTCTGTATTGCCTTAACTACTTTGGAATCTGTCTTCAAATTTTCAATAAATAAGATATGATCTCGATTCAATTCCATGTAATCCTCGGGCCCATGCAACTCGTTGCCCAATTTAATTAATTTAATATCTTGTTGAGTTTCCAAATTCGCACCCGTATTAACTCCCCTGTCTGATTGCAGATAATAAATATCCGTCAAAATAACTTCTTGATCGGATTTTGCTTGCACCACTCCAAAATAAACCTGCCCGTTGGTTAAAAACACAGCCTGCCTTCCTTGCGGTTTATATTCTTCGTCCTTGTTCGCAAACAAAGCATATCCTCCCCAAGCTAACACTGCCAATAAAAGGATCAACACTACTCCCATTAAAAATGGTTTCCATTCAAATTGAAATAATTTTTCTGTTTTTGACATAGCCAGCTTATTATAACATAAACAAGGAAAGTCGTAACGTTAATAACGTTTGTAACGTTTATAACGAGTTAAGAAGTTATTTTGGTATTAACTCACTCTAAATCTCTCTCTTAACACAAGAGAGAGACTTGTTGAATAAGTTACTTTAGTTAACTTGGTAATTTACAGCCCCTCTCTTATTTTATCACCGCCTCCGGCGTGATCCCGCATATAATATTATTTATTTAATAGTTGTTGCGGAAAGAGAGGGGGAAGGCATGCCGACCGAAGCTTCATGCGTAGGTTGGGGGTGAGTTACAGCTTAACTCACTCTAAATCTCTCTCTTAAAGCAAGAGAGAGACTTGTCGTCTAAGTTAACTTTAGTCAACTTGGCATCTTATAGCCCCCGCTCTTGCCTCAAGAGAGGGGGAAGGGGGTGAGTTAAACTAAAAACCGCCTTTCAGCGATTTTTTGTTAGTTAATTATTTACTCTACAGTTTCAATCACGGTTTCAGTAGCCTGTTCCGATTCCGGCTCTGTTACTGATGCAGACTCCGATTCAGTAGAGGTTTCAGTTGTCTGTTCCGGCTCAACTTCAATTTCGATAACAGGTTCTGTGACTTCTGTTTCCGTTGAACCGATCTCATCTGCAATCTCCTCTGTTTGCTCCGGCACAACAGTCTGTCCGTTAGAATTAATATCACTTTCCAACTTGGAACTGCCCATGTCGGTCATCTCAATATCCA
>CAZXFK010000038.1:0-10875 GCA_964640115.1 uncultured Gammaproteobacteria bacterium | reverse complement strand
GTAACAAGGCATCCGTAGCGGAAGCTGTGGATGGATCACCTCCTTTCTAGGGAGAAACTTCCAACACTGTTGGAAATTCGATTCTACCGAAATTAAACTTAGGTTTAGTTAGGTAGACCCGAGGTCGATGACATATCTTTAGAGCTTGCTCTAAAAGATGTCTTCATTTCGGCGTATTTCCTTCAGATGGTCACTATTTCATTGTGTCAATAAAAAAATCAGGCGTAATGCCTGATTTTGAGTATATAATAATAACGTTTATTGAGGCAAATTTTCGCGTACACTCCCTTGACAAAAGGGCTTTTTTGTGATATCTTGTTTTATTCAGACTACGGAACTGAACCTTACATTTCCAAGTGTCTACTTAGCTTCGGTCACGGATAGGCAAGCCTTGTAGTCCTGCATGGTGCGGGATTAAGAGGTGAGCCGGAGAAACGGAGAGACGACCATGCGACAGAACAAGAAGGATCAGGCGATCGGTGACGTGCTCAGCAATCTCGGATTCGCGTTCGAGCTGCTCAAGGTGATCGCGCACGCGGTCATGGCGAAGGGTGGCAACATGCAGCATCTCCGCCGGATCGTGAAGGAGCCTGCGCTCCAGCGGCAGATCGCAGACCTCGTGGTCCCGGCCGGCTCGGAGATCGAGCGTCCGCTCGGCGAGAACGAGTACCTCGTGCCCGTGGCATACGATATGCCGCGCGACAAGGGGAGGCTCGAGGCCGAGTTCTCGAAGAACGGCGTCTCGGAGCGGTTCTACGGCAACTACGAGTGGCTGCCCCACTCGTCGTGCGCCGAGATCGATCAGACGCCGGGCGAGCGCATCATGCTCGTCAAGCACTTCGGGCGCGACACGACGAGCGAGGCGAACATCGCCGAGATGGACAAGCTGGGCTACCGTCCCGCGACTCACCTCGAGGCGTACGCGTTCGCCAAGGCCAACCCCGAGCTGCAGCGCCAGTTCTGGATCGTGGCTCTCGGCTCGTCCGCGGTGGGCGACGACTGCCGCCTCGTCGCGGTGCTGAGCAGCGACTCCGGCAGGCGCATCCTCGGCGTCCACTGGTTCGGTCGCGGGTGGTACTCCGACGACCGGTTCCTGTTCGTCCGCAAGTAGACCTTGGATCCCTCCCGTCGCGACGGGAGGGATGAACCTTCGGTTCTCCGGACCCCGTCCAACATACTCCGTAATTCTGCGGGGCGTGCACTGGACGGGGTCTTTTTTATTTTTTAATTAATTAATGCTGGACTGTTTTCGATACAATGCTTTTGGTTCAAGCGTAGTACAAAGATCAGATCCAGTCCCACATCCTTGGTTGCCAAAAGTCGGCATTTGTGGCATAACAATGCCACATCGGGCTATAGCGCAGTTGGCTAGCGCGCATGCATGGGGTGCATGAGGCCGTGGGTTCAAGTCCCACTAGCCCGACCATAAAAACACAGGCAACTGTGTTTTTTCTGTTTACGTTATTTGAGTATTTAAAAACCGGCATTTTGCCGGTAATGGAGTAGGGCTATCTTATCTGTATCCAGTGGTAAGATTCACAGTCGTTTCCGTTATGATGGTTCTCGTGATAAGCGGGATCCACTCGCCAATAACTTTCTTTTGTTTCTTCAGGATCCGCATCAGCGGGCATCCCCGGGAAAAAAGAGTCTTGCTCGGCTTCGAAACCGCATTTTAAACATCGGAAATATCTTTGCGGAAAAACATCATAATCTTGGCAATATGGACACATCGGCGTGCCTTCACCGGCTTTTATCAACTCATCAGGTTTCATTATTCGGTCACAAGCCATACATCTCCATTCCAAAGTGGCCATGTTCACCTCCCTCTAAAAGAGCTTTTTTATCTTAACACGGCTATGAATTGAGTCAAAAACGCAAGATTTATTGACGTTTTCCACACCCCCATGCCTCAAACCCTTGATTCTATTGGTTAAAATGCTTGCATGCTCAATTATACTCGAGTATACTTACACACATTGAGCTAATAATACTCAAAAAATCTAATTCATAATTCATAATTCATAATTTGTAATTAGAAAACGATATGCCTAAAATGACAAAGTCCCAGCTTCTCTCCACACTCTCCGAGAAATGTGGTGTTGCCAAAAAAGAAGTAGTAGCCATAATGGACGAAATGGTGGATCTCGCCTATAAAGAGGTCAAAAAGAATGGTGAGTTCACGATTCCGGGTGTTGGTAAATTGGTCAAAGTAAAACGCAAGGCTCGCACCGGCCGCAATCCTGCCACAGGCGCCACAATCCAAATCCCGGCCAAAACAGTCGTCAAATTCCGCGTCGCCAAAGCCGCCAAAGAAGCTGTCTTGTAATCAATCGCAAAAATCCAATCAACCCTCGGCTAAATACCGGGGGTTTTTATTGTACCGGCTAGTAGCTAGGAGCTAGAGGCTGGAAGCTGTATAATGTCTCCATGACAACATCGGCCACAAACACAAAACGTGTCGCGACCCAATCACTTCCGCACCAAATATCCGAAAAGCCGTCCTTGCGCCCATCGGCTCAAGATCTTAAAGATACTTTAAGCGAATTTGGTGGTCAGTTGGTAATGCGTGCTTCAGATGAGTGCCGGGTTTTACCGCATATATTGCGCTTAATCGGCAAAGGCGGCGAGCACATTGTTTTCGAAGATGTCCGTTTTCCCAATTATATTCTCAAAGTCGATTTTATCGAGACTTTGCCGGTTCTCTACGCCCAAGCCAGGGGAGAGGAGGAAATAGTCAAAGCTGTTGCCGATATCGAACATAAAGCCGCCGAGCATCGCGAGCGTATAAAACGCCT
Source organism: uncultured Gammaproteobacteria bacterium (assembly GCA_964640115.1). Taxonomy (GTDB): domain Bacteria; phylum Patescibacteriota; class Patescibacteriia; order 2-12-FULL-60-25; family 2-12-FULL-60-25; genus MWCR01. The sequence continues at coordinate 8,080 of CAZXFK010000038.1, read as the reverse complement.
CCAGTCATATTTTTTAGCCGGCCAAGTTCCCACGGAGCTTGTTTGTGTAAAAGAAATTCCTTTGCACGAAAAGGTTGTAAAGGCTATTTTACGCGATCGCAATATCGAAATACCCAAAAAATTGGTCGTTCCGCCATCCATGTCCGTGTTATGCACCTTGCAACACCGAATTGAAATGCCCAAAAAAGAAGATCGTGTAGATATCTATTCCAGCTATGCGGAGCTAAACCGTACCATTAAACTTGATTATTACACCGAAGGCCACCGTCTGCTGGCTTCCGCAAATCCTATCGGCCCCATAGATCATTCCGCGCGCGAAAAAATCATCACTTACATTTATCCGTCACTGAAAAAAGTCATTAAATTATCCAACGAGGATCAGGGTTTTCGCCACGCTTTGGCCGGTTACATTAAACGTGCCATGCAATATTCCGCCGACACAAATGAAATCATCGACATGGCAGGCGGAGGAAACGTTATGTTCCATAAAAACGAACTTGACTGTTGGGAGCCTTTTTTGATGGATGCCCTCTCTCCTCCGGAGCTGAATTTTGATCTCATTCGCACCTCGGCTCTGCTTATCAAGCACGGGCAAGATGTCGATGTTCGCACCAAGGCCAACACACTTAATGTCTTAAATTACATCCGCTTCGCCAACGCTCTCGCCATCATCGCCCGCGTCAGCACCCGCCTCGAAGTTCCTGATGCAACAACCATACCTCCCGAATCCTGGCACTCCGGTCTCATGATCGAAAAATATCTGGATGTCTACACGCCCAAGCACAGCTCAAAGTAACAAGAGTAAAGTAAAAAGTTCATCAAGAGTTACTTAAGTTACTCTTGATGAACTTTAATCTTTAGACTTGATGAACTCAAAAACTCGCCTAAGCGAGTTTTTGCGGTGGTGGACGTTGCAGGATTCGAACCTGCGACCTTTCGAATGTGAATCGAACGCTCTAACCAACTGAGCTAAACGTCCATACTAGCCTCGTCATAACGTCGTAACGTCTTAACGTCGTAACGTGCACACCTATTCCAACCCCGTTACGACTTTACGACGTTACGACTAGATATCAGTTCTCCGTTATAACGTTACGACTTTACGACGTTACAACTTTTACTCTGCAAAGATACTACTCACTTTCATCATTCCTGTCAATCTGGTGCAAGGCATAACGTCGTAACGTCTTAACGTCGTAACGTGCACACCTGCTCCAACTCCGTTACGACTTTACGACGTTAAAACGTTACGACTAACTATCAATTCCCCGTTAAGACGTTATGACGTTATGACGAATTGTCAGTTCCCCATTACGACTATTGTTCAGTTAACATTTTGTCTGTGGTTAACTATGTGTTATAATATTAAGTGCTAAATATGAAAACAGTAACTCCAAAAAAACGCGTGATTCGACAGCGTGTCAAAGCCGGCAATAGCCCATCACCAAACTCTATTTCCAAATGTGGTCCTTGCGGGCATTCGGAATGCGGTGATAATTGTCGCGTTCGCCATATCGGTCCCACCAGCCACATTCGCGACCACCACGTTTTGCACGCCTCTCGCGGGGTTGCTCATATCTGGAGCGCTGTTATCATTGCCGGCTTTGCCATCGTTGTAACCGGAGCCATTTCATACCATGTGGCCAATGCCGAAAATCAAAAAACCGATCAGGTTTACAGACAGCATTCAACCGAACAAATAATACAAAAACTTGATAGCCTAGAAAGGCGTCTCGATGTAATGGAAAGTGATATCGAAGGCATGTTCAGAGCATCAGCCGACACAGACGCGGCTGTTACTCCGGAATCGGTTTTCCCGCCTCTAAATTAAGCAAATATTAAGAAAACGGGGGCAAATTGGCAATATTTTGCAAAGATTCTTCTTTTTTGCTATTCTGTGTCGAGGGATGGTGGGCGAGTTCTACGAACGTGTTCTGGCGAGGATACCGTTCGAGATCTCACCCACCATCCTTTTTGGACCAGGATTAACATGATTTATAAAAATCCCTGATTACCGGGATTATTTTTTTTACTGTCTGAACCTTGACCGTGTCCCTCCGAAGCCTCTGGCGAAGGGGGATTCTCGCTCAAATTAGCATGATTATTAACTTATTGTCTGAACCTTGACCGTGTCCCTCGTAGCCAAAGGCGAAGGGGGATTTCCTCTCATATTCACGCTCAAATTTTCTTGATTACTATAGGTATTATATTTTTTCTACATTAAATTACCTCGACAACCAATTCGTAATTCGCGCAGATTTTAACCCTCCGAAGCTTTATGTGTAGGGGGTTCGTAATTCGTACTGTAATTTTATGTGTTGATCTGTGAGCGAAGCGTAGCAATAACATGATCCTTGGCGAGAAGCACCGGCATGGCGATAGCTCCGCTCGATTTTTCGCGAGTGCCATCAAATCCCAAAATCCTGCCAAGTATTTTGGCGTCATGCGGAGCTTCGGCAAACAAAGCGGCGCGCGTTGTGTTTTCATCATGCTCCACAAAAATTGCAATCAATTTGGCGGATGGCGCGTAAGCTATCAATTCTTGCACTAACTCATCCAACTTGGCTTCCGTTGTTCCCGTCTCCAAAATATCTTGCCGGCTTAGCGTGGTCCAAACCATTTCTTTGGCAGTATCTTGCTCAAGCCTTGTCAACGCCCTGCCCCAAAGTTTTAGAGTATTCAAATTTCTTGTGCGCCATAATTGATGCACAACCGATTCTCTATCCGCACCCAATGATACTAATTTGGAAGCTCTCTCCAAAGTTTTTGGAGTAACCGTCGCCGATTTAAAAGATTGAGTTTTCCAAATCACCCCGGCCATAAGCGCGGTTGCTATCTTATCGTCGATTTTTTGCTCATTCCATTCTGTAAACCAGCTGTGCAAAACTTCGGTAATCGAACCGGCTGTCATATCTACAAGATTAATGGCTCCCCAATGCTCATTCTGCGCGTCATGATCGATATTGATAACCGGAACACGGTAAATAAAATCCGCTTGATTCGGGAATGATTCGGCCAGCGTATTTCTATCCGCGCATCCCAAAGCGATAATCAAATCATAACGATCTTCGCCTTGATGAAAACTTAAATCATGGGCCATCCATTCGCCTTGTTTGGGAGTAAGGATTATATCCAACTTGCCATCTTTTACATCATAAGCCAGTTCTTTAATGGGTACTTTGTTTACATCCAAGGTAATCCTAAAATCCCGCATAGCCGATAATTGAGGCAACAACAAATCTCGCAACGGCAAGTATCCGGGCAATTTTTCAGTATTCAAATTTTGCGAATAAGCATCAGCCTGTAAATTATGACTTTTTAAGTACGCCAAAAGCGCGGACATGCCGGCCGTCATATCCGAGTTGGGATTTATCGGTGCAACAATCAGCGTACGTTTGGCGCGTTTAACAGCCTCTGTTGCTTGTGTATAACCTTGATAGGCCATTGCTATTGATTATTAAGTCAACCAAGTCAAAATCCGGCGAGCCGGTAAGTTTGAATCGGAGGACTGTCGTAAAAACCTTAGTGCATGAGGGTGAACTAGGGAATGGGATAATTTACCTTGATTAAGCAATCATGTCAATGGTTTGACATGTTAGCGGTCATTTATCTTATTCAAGCCCAAAAACTCCACCGAAATCCGTCAATTACCATTGACAAAAACTCAAAAATATGATAGCTTAGCGATTATAGCCTCTTTTTCACAAGTAGCTTTATTTACTCTTGATGAACTTTCTACTTTCATCTTGACGAACCGGTCTATCGTATTGGCCTCGTGGTGGAATGGCAGACACAGCGTTTACGTGCCCCTCGTAGCTTGCAAAGCGAAGTGGGGAAATCCGCGGCTCGTAAGGGCGTAAGGGTTCGACTCCCTTCGGGGCTACCATGAGACGTCTAACGTCAAACATGTTGGAAATGTTCTTTCTTTCTTCTCCTGAGCAACTCAAGCTCGGGCGTCCATTTTGGCATAGGATTAATCTTGCTTCAAAATGGACATTCTTAAAATTTTTTACAACCCAAGCAAGAGGAAAAATGGAAAAACAAGATAATGACAAAGTGACGGTCGTTCTTTCAAAGCGTCTCTGCAAGGTTCTTCAGGCTTATGCATGGCATGCGGGAGACTGTGAAGACATAGGTGCGTGTTATACTCTTAGTAGTTTGTTTAGGAAGCTGGCCACGGTTGACAGTGTCACGCTTGATGATCCGGACTTCGATAAGGTTAAATTAACAGGAGGTTGTTTGGAAGATGACTTTCCGTACATTTGCTCTGACTCGGCACATGAGGTCGAAGCCGAGATAGAAGCAATAAAGGACAAAATATAGCCTTTCGTTTTTCCCGGTCATATGACCGGGATTTAAATATTCAGATTCTTTACAGAAAGGGTAAAATACGTTACAAATATCATCGCTCTTTATTTCTCATTTGCTTGCTTGGCAATCCGTGCCATCAAAAAGAGGAGAGAAATGCCGGTAAATTCAATGGCAGGATCCGGTCCGGAATACGAATCATCTTCCACGCCCGAAGCGCTTCTTGGCTTGAGACGCTTTGCCAATCGTGTACGGAGAATCGATTCTCGTGACGATATCGAAACCGCCGAATCCAAGATATTCGGCGAAAACTCCGGTTGCAGTCTGTTCGACGATCCGGAGATGGAGGATGATCAAGATGGCTGAATCATTGGCTCGGCAAGTATCACGGATCTTCTCGAGCGAAGCGCCTTCATCGATTCACGCGGTTTTGGATCGAGAACCGCAGGATCGCGAATGCTTCTTTGGTGATGGAGAGGAATATCACATCAGCGAACCACCGCCGTGTTACGAGTGCGATGATATCAAACTTGATGATTATGGCGATCCGCTTGTGGATTGGGATCTCTAAAAAAAATAATATAACCGCAATGTCGGTTCTAGGCTCTCGAACTCTCGAGAGTTTTTTGCTCTCTTGATTTCCGGAAAAATAGGTATCTAGCCTGATTGCAATCCTGCCAATCCAATTAATCATGTTAATCAAGTCGCGCTTGCGATTTTGCCTACATTCCCGTAATATTCAATCCATTATGAGCTATAAAGATTTGCCCAAAGCCTACGAAGCCAAAGACGTTGAAGGCGGTATCTACAAACGCTGGGAAGAGTCCGGTTTTTTTGATCCCGACAAACTGCCGGAGCGTAATTTAAACGGCGAGCCGTATTGCATAGTATTTCCTCCGCCAAATCGCACGGGCAATATGCATCTGGGTCATGCAAAAACAGTGGCCATCGAGGATATTCTGATTCGTCATTATCGCATGCGCGGGCATAAAACTTACTGGATTCCCGGAACCGATCATGCTGCCATTTCCACTCAAGTTAAAGTTGAACAACTTTTGATTAAAGAGGGTATCAAAGATCCCAGAAAAGAGTTGGGTCGCGAAGAGTTTTTAAAACGAGTTCGTGATTTTGCCCAAGGTTCGCGTGATAATATCGTCAGTCAGTGCAAGGCCATGGGCGGCTCTATGGATTGGAATCGCGAAAAATATACTTTGGATGCTGAAAGAAATATTGCGGTTAACGCCATTTTTAAGATGATGTATGACGACGGATTAATCGAACGTGGTTATCGCATAGTAAATTGGGATCCGGTTTTTCAAACCACGCTTTCGGATGATGAGGTACTTCACAAGGAAACCACGGCCGAGTTTATCACTTTTACTTATGACAAAAATTTTCCCATTGCCATATCCACCACTCGTCCGGAAACCAAGTTTGGCGATACGGCGGTAGCTGTTAATCCGGAAGATGAGCGTTACAAACAATACATTGGCCAAGAGCTAACCGCCAATTATTGCGGTAAACAAATCAAAGTTAAGGTTATCGCCGATAAAGAAGTTGATCCCGATTTTGGAACCGGCGCTCTTGGAGTTACGCCGGCGCACTCCATGATCGACGCCGACATGGCCGAGCGTCACGGCTTAATAACAATTCCCGTCATCGGTTCTGATGCGCGCATGTTACCCGAAGCCGGCACGGAATTTGCGGGCTTAACAATCTCCGAAACACGCGCCAAGTGCATCACTATACTCAAAGATCAAGGTTGTCTGATCAAGCAAGAAACTATTCCGCAAAACCTCATGGTTGCTGAACGCGGCGGTAATGCGGTTGAACAATTACCCATGAAGCAATGGTTTATTCGTGTTAATAAGCCTTTTAAACTGCGCCAAAATACATTGGGCAAATGGAAGATGGGCGAGATGGTTACTCTGAAAGAATTAATGCGCCACGCGGTTGAATCCGGTCAAATCAATATTTTTCCCGAGAATCAAAAGAAAGTTTATTTTAGCTGGGTGGATAATTTGCGAGATTGGTGTATTAGCCGGCAAATATGGTTCGGTCACCAAATCCCCGTCTGGTACAAGGCAACGCCCCACGTCCCAAGTCCCACGTCCAACGTAGAGGAGCAACTTGTGAAAGAAGACATTCATGTCGGCTCCGAATCTCCCGGCGAGGGCTGGGAGCGCGATCCTGACACTCTTGATACTTGGTTTTCTTCCGGACTTTGGACTTTTTCAACGATCGGTTGGCCCGATTCCGCATCTGTTGATGCCGAAGGTAATTTGGTCAAAACCGGTGAGCTTAAAGAATATCATCCAACCGCAGTGCTCGAAACCGGTCGCGACATCATCTTTTTCTGGGTTGCACGCATGATCCTCATGACAACCTACGCACTCGGTGAAGTGCCGTTTAAAGATGCCTATCTCCACGGCTTGGTTCTTGATGAGCATGGCCGAAAAATGAGCAAATCTTTGGGCAACACAATCGAACCCATGGAAATGATTTCAAAATACGGTACCGATGCGGTTCGCTTGGCTTTGATCCTTGGTACTTCGCCCGGATTGGACCAAAAATTATCCGAAGAAAAAATTAAAGATTTCCGCAACTTCACCAACAAACTCTGGAACATCTCCCGCTTCATTCTTACGAGCATAGAACATGGAACATCGAACTTGGATTCTTCAGAAAGCGAAGTTCCAAGTTCCAAGTTCCAAGTTCAATCATTAGCCGATAAGTGGATCATAAATCGCTTAAACGAGGTTGTCGTTTCAGTCACAAACAAGTTGGAATGCTACCAATTCTCTCCGGCCGGTGAAGAGCTTCGCGATTTCACTTGGAACGATTTAGCGGACTGGTATTTGGAAATCGCTAAAATTGAAGGTAACAAGTCCGAAATCCTAATCCACATCTTACGCACCATCCTAAAACTCTGGCATCCTTTCATGCCTTTTGTCACCGAGCACATCTGGAGCCAATTCAACGAAGATCAACTCATCGTCGCCGAGTGGCCCACTCCCGTCATTCCCGCGGAGGCGGGAATCCATGCCAAGGATTTTGAGGTTTTGAGAACTTTGGTCACCGATCTTCGTCGCTTACGTTCTGAACAAAATATTGAACCCGTCAAGAAAGTTGATTTTATTGTTGTCGCGGACCAAAGTCAGCACCAGCTCATAGAGCAAAATCTTGAAGTCATCAAATCGCTTGCCCGAGCTGAATCAATCGAGCTAGCGGATTCAATCCCCGAAGGCTGGGCAACGGACGTCTCCGGTACAATGACTATCGGCTTAAATCTCGCCGGCGCCGTGGATCTTGAGGCTGAAAAAGCCAAACTGCAAAAAGAGATAGGGGAGCTTGAGCCTTACATAAAATCCACCGAAGCCAAACTCGCCAACACTGAATTCACATCCAAAGCTCCGGAAAAGGTCGTCGCCGAAATGCGCGCCAAACTCGAAGAAGCCAAGCAAAAACAACAAACTTTGGAACAAAGATTGCAGATGATAGCCTAGCCTTTTCTTACGGGTGGGTATCTTATTACGCCGAAAAGAGGTATGTCGTAGGGGCAAACCTTGTGTTTGCCCGTGCTTATGCAAGGCGATTGTAGTCAAAATTACTTAGCACGGATAAACATAACCCTTCGTATGACTTCGGGTCACAGGCAAGGTTTATCCCTACGGGGATCAGGGCATGACTTACCTAGCTATACGCTCGATACTAGGGCGGGACCACCTCCCCTCGCTATACGCTCGGTACTCCTCCTTAAAAAGGAGGAGAG
>CAZXFK010000037.1:0-10898 GCA_964640115.1 uncultured Gammaproteobacteria bacterium | reverse complement strand
GTCGCCTTCTTCGCATGCGTCTGAATAAACTTCTTTCTGGGTGCGACTTCCGATCCCATTAAAATCGTAAAAGTTTCATCCGCTTCCGTGGCATCGGTAACCGTTACTTGTTTCATGATGCGTGTGCCGGGATTCATGGTTGTTTCCCAAAGTTGTTCCGGATTCATTTCACCCAAACCTTTGTAGCGTTGGATACTGATACCCGCGTATTTTTTACCCTCCGCCTCTTCTCCTTCTCCTACTTCAGCCGGCGCTTCTTCAATTACGACTTCTTCGGCAACATCTTCTTCGGCTTCATCTTTTTTGCCTTTCTTTTTATCTTCTTTCAATTTCAGCAACTCCGCCAAAACTGTTTCTTTTTCTTCTTCCGTATATACATAGTGTACGTTTTTGCCTTTGGCAAGGCGATAGAGTGGCGGTTGAGCAACATAAACATGGCCTTTATCGATAAGTTCCGGAAAGTATCTGTAGAATAACGTCAAAAGCAATGTGCGGATGTGAGAGCCGTCAACGTCGGCATCGGTCATGATCACGATTCTGTGATAACGTAATTTTTCCATGTCCAAATTTTCGCCGATTCCGGTGCCCAGTGCGATTACCAAATTTTTGACTTCATTATTAGCCAACATTTTATCCAGGCGCGCGCGTTCCACATTCAAAATCTTTCCGCGCAAGGGGAGTATGGCTTGATGCTCTCGGTCGCGCCCTTGTTTGGCCGAGCCGCCGGCAGAATCTCCCTCAACGATAAACAATTCGGAATTGGTTGGATCTTTACTGGCGCAATCCGCCAACTTGCCAGGCAATGTCAAACCCTCGAGCGCACCCTTGCGGATAACCGTGTCGCGAGCCGCTCTTGCCGCAGCTCTGGCGCGTTGCGCCAGAACACATTTGCCGATTATGGCCTCTGCATCTTTGGGGTGCTCTTCCAAAAAAGTGGCAAAAGTATCGTTCATCAGTGATTCCACCGCCGAACGCGCTTCCGGATTGCCAAGTTTGGCTTTTGTTTGCCCTTCAAATTGCGGCTCCGGAATTTTTACCGATATTACTGCGGTTAAACCCTCGCGTACATCATCTCCGCTTAAATTATCATCTTTTTCTTTGATGAAGCCTTTGTTGCGCGCATAATTATTCAAAACGCGCGTGAGTGCCGTTCTGAAACCCATAACATGCATTCCGCCTTCGGGATTGTAGATGTTATTGGCAAAAGCCATGACCGTTTCTTTGAAATCATCCGTATACTGGATACCAACCTCCACACCCACCGAATCAACCTGCTTATCAACGTAAAAAATATTATCGTGTTTGCGTTGTTTTTTATGATTCAAAAATTTAACATAAGACGCGACCCCGCCCTCAAAATAAAACCCGTATGATTGCGGTTGTTGCTTATCTCGCTCGTCAACAATCAAAACTCTGATGCCTTTGGTCAGATAACATTGCTGGCGCAAGTGATCCAAAATATATTTCAAATCAAATGTTGTGGTCGAAAAAATCGAGGCATCCGGTTTGAAAGTGATTGTTGTACCGTGCTTTTTGCTGGCTCCGACTTTTTTAACTTTATTCTTAGGCTTGCCGTAAGCGTACTCTTGACTCCATTCCGCACCGTCGCGATAAACCGTAGCCTCTAAAGTTTCCGACAATGCGTTAACCACGGAAACACCAACTCCATGCAAACCTCCCGAGATTTTATAACCCGAACCCTCGCCGCCGAATTTTCCACCGGCATGTAATTTTGTCAGTACCAATTCCAAAGCTGAAACTTTATACTGTTTATGAATATCAACCGGAATTCCGCGTCCGTTATCGGATACGCTTACCGTGCCGTCCGCATTCAATATAACGGTTACCAAATCCGCATGTCCGGCCATAGCCTCGTCAAACGAATTATCCACCACTTCCCAAATCAAATGATGTAAACCCGTTTCACCGGTTGAACCGATATACATTCCGGGACGCTTGCGGACCGGATCCAATCCTTCCAAAACCGATATCTGCTCGGCTCCGTAAGAACCGGCTTTTGCCTTGTTTTTAGGCTCTTTTTCATTGGTTGTTTTTGGCATATAACGGGCATATCTTAACAGAAAACCCCCGCCGTATCAAGCGATTATTGTCAACTGTCTGAACCGGCAACTGTATAAAAAAACCGCTCCAACTTAGTTAGCTGGAGCGGGACGATTGCGCGCCACTGCCTTAAGTCGCGATAATTATCGCACTTAGGCGCAGGGAGCGTCGGCTCATCCTCGTAAGGCGGGGATAGCCACCTACAAGGCCGTCAGACGCAGCCATCTGCGCATCCTTTCGGATTCCGACCGAGTATTCAAAGTTCTGCACACCGCACAAAAAACCGGGCGATCAAACGGGGGCCATCATGTCGGCCATAAAGTTCCGCCCGATCAAAGTGCGATGTGCAGAGAAAAAGGCTCGTGCGAGAAACAAAACCTCGCACGGGTAAATGACGCAAGACGGTCGCGTCAAATAACCTTCGCCCCCCGCAGAGTAAAAAGTCCGTCTCCTCTTGCGATTGTTGTAAAGCTATCACAAATTGAAGGTTTTGTCAACCCCCCCTGAACTCATGCAACAATCATGCTAATATGAGCTGGGATCTGATCGGGTTCGCTTAGATTCGTAGATTCCAGATACGTCCCGCGCAGCCTATGGCGTAGTGGGATTCTTAGATTCTTAAGTTACAATCCCAGCCACTATGAAAGTCTATCTCATCCGCCACGGCGAAGTTCAAAATCCCGACGGAATCAATTACGGCACTCTTCCGGGTTGGCATCTTTCGGAGCAGGGGATTTATCAAATCTCCGAACTTGGGTCAAAGATGAAAGATGAGGGACTATCTGTCGGAGTCATTATCGCATCTCCGCTCGAGCGCGCTCAAGAAACCGCGTCGATTTTATCGCAAGCGCTGAACGTCGAAATCAAAACCGACGATCGTCTTCTCGAGTGGAAGATGGGGGAGTGGATGGGTAAGCCGTTAAAATTGTTTTATGAAACATCCGGTTATTATACGGAAATGAAAACCACGGGCATGGAATCTTTGGATGATCTCGCAAATAGAGTCATCACTGCGATAGAAGACGCTGTCAACTCTTACAAAGGTAACATTATCATCTGCTCTCATCGTGAACCCATGGCATCAGCTCTCGTCAAACTCCAAAATCTCCCTTGGCAGGAAATCCACAAAATCGACATGCCTATGGGCAGCGTCTGGCAACTCGATTACCAAGACGGCGCATTTCAATCGGCAACGAGAATCTACTAAACAAAGTCATAACGTCGTAACGTCGTAACGTAATAACGTCATAACGTCGTAACGTAATAACGTCATAACGTTTGTAACGAGTTACGTGGTAACTACGTAGGGATTTATCCCTACGGCCTTTTTTCGTGGTTCGGTGTTCGTATTTCGACATTCGTGGTTCGTAATTCGTAGTTCGAAGTTCGCGGTCTGTTGTGTTATAATAAGTCCGTTATGCCAGAAGAAACAATCATGGGGCGCGGATTTACCGAAGGGGAGCTCAAAGCGGCGAATTGGTGGGTACGTAATAATATTAAAATCCGCACTTGGACACGCATTATTTTGTTGGCATTAAATGCCATTGTTTGGGCCTATGTACTTTGGGGTTTGTTGGATGGTTATGTGATTTCTTATGCCCGAGAATCGGCAATCACAACCGCCATAGCCGTCAATCAGCAAAATTTGGATCGCATCACCCAAGATCGTCCTCTTGGTGTTGGTACTTCGGCTGTCTTGGTTTTCCCGGCCACCGATAACCGCGTTGATATTGCGGTCGATTTGCAAAACACCAATAAGGATTGGTGGGCCGAGTTTACTTATCAATTCAATATCATGGGCGATCAAACACCGGCACGTCAGGGTTTTATCTTGCCCGGTGAACTGACAACCATTACCGAACTTGGTTTTAAAACTCAAACACCATCCGCTCGCAGTGCTCAGCTTATCATTGATAATATTCGTTGGCATCGCATCGAGCCGGCCGAAGTGGAGTACGATTACGTTAAATTCATCGAAAAACGTTTTGGAGATGTAAAGGTGCAAAATGTTCGCTTCGAGCCTTCATCCATGGCGGCCGGTCGCAATGCTTCGCGCACAACTTTTGAAATCGTAAACCAAGGCGCCTTTGGTTACTGGTCCATCGACTATGTCATCAAGCTCATGCGCGGCAGTACCATGGTAGGCATCAACAAAATCAACATCCGCGAACTAAAACCCGGCGAAACCCGCACCGTGGATCTTTACTGGTACGACACAATCCAAGCCGTCACTCAAACCGACATTCTCCCCATCATCAACCTCCTCAACGAAAACTCCTACCTGCCCACCACCAGACTGTAAATCGCTTCGTCTCAGGAGTTCATCAAGATTAAAGTCTAAAGTTCATCAAGAGTTAATCAAGTGAAAAGTAACAAGTTCATCAAGAGAAGCCAAGGTCACTCTTGATGAACTTTTGTCTTGTAGCTCGCGGCTGGTAGCTGGTAGCTATATAGTTTGACGTTACCTGCTCGTAGTGTAAATTATCTTCATGATTGGTTCGTGGTTGGTTTTATTGCGCCGCATCGACTGGTATTTGTTCGGTGCTTTATTTGCTTTGATTTCCATCGGTTTGCTCATGATTTACGGTATCGGCACATCTTACGAAATCATGTCGCTGGTGCAATTTCGCAAACAAATTATTGCTCTTATAATCGGTTGCGCTTTCATGTTGTTGTTTATAATTTGGGATTATCGGCAATTGCGCAGTTACGGCTTGGTGGCTTATGCTGTCGGTTTTGTGCTTTTGCTCGCCGTCTTGATCATCGGCGAAGAAGTTCGCGGAACCAAAGGCTGGTTTCGTTTGGGCACGGTCGGTGTACAACCGGTTGAGCTGGCTAAGGTTTTTTTTGCGGTATTTTTGGCTTCTTATTTTTATAAACAAGTTTATCGCCGTCTTGACTGGATAACTTTTTTTGGCAGTTTTGTCGCCATGTTTATTTATGCCGGTTTGGTAATGTTGCAACCGGATTTCGGTTCGGCCATGGTTATTGTGAGCATGTGGTTTGTTGGTATTGCTTTTGCGGGTTTACGCAAACGCACTTGGATTTTGCTGATTGTTTCGTCATTGGCTTCGGTTTATGTGGCTTGGAGTTTTTTCTTGGCTCCTTATCAGCAAGATCGCATCACTTCTTTCTTGAATCCCGAAGCTGATCCGTTGGGCGCCGGTTATAACGTCATTCAAGCCGAAACGGCCATTGGATCCGGCGGTTGGTTTGGTAAAGGCATAGGCGAGGGGAGTCAGTCACGCTTACGCTTTTTACCCGAAGCCTCCACGGATTTTATGTTTGCCGTTATGGGTGAAGAATTGGGATTTGTTGGCATTGCTCTCATTTTAGGTTTGTTTATTTTATTGCTCCTGCGCATCATATACATAGGATACTTATCCAAAGATGTTTTTGTGCAAATTTATACGGTTATGATATCCGGCATGTTTGGTATGCATATACTGGTCAATGCCGGCATGAATATGGGTATTATGCCCGTCACCGGCATTCCTTTGCCTTTTGCCTCGGCCGCCGCTACTTCTTTGGTGGCCGGATGTTTGGCCGTTGGTATAGCCATGGGCATGCGCGTTCAAACCGAATCAGTTGATGGCGGTTTTTAGCCACAGAAAATAACATTGACCAAGCCTCTCTTTAGCGATATTCTTAACTTTGGCTTATGCTTCCATTGTTACCCTTAATGACTCATTGCCCCATGTGCCGGGGTTTGTATCCCGCCGAAAGCGTCAAGCTCATTGCTGAGCAATCCCGGGTCAAGCTTTATCATTCCACCTGTTCTTCTTGCGGGCACGGGCTTTTTTATTATATTGTGGAAACCGGAGGAGGTGTAAGCGCGGTTGGCTTGGTTACCGATGCATCGGCATCCGATACACCCCGATGGTTAAGCACCGAATCCATATCATCCGAGGATTGCATAGCCGCGCATAGGTTGATCTCGGCAAAAAGCCGTGATCTATGCCGGAATCTACTTGACATTAGCGGAAAACTCGCTTAACATCCTACTACTTTACGTTCGAGCAAAAGCTCGGTACTAACAGCTCTATTAAGTCGCATTTATTCGCTGACTGTGAGCAATCAGATTTTATGCCTTTATTGACAGCAAAAACCAGAAAGCCTGATTCGGCTTTGGAACCCATCGATGGTCGCATGCCCATAAAAGCCGTTATTTACGGCAAGGGATTGGCCTCACAATCCATCAGCATTGCGCCGTCGGATTTTCTTCATCTTTACCGCGAAGTAAAATATTCGTCTTTGTTTGATTTGCAAATCGATGATACCGAGCCCGTTAAAGCGCTCATCCAAGAAGTTCAAATCGACCCCATCACCATGAAGCCGATTCACATAGACTTTCGTCAAATTCGCATGGATCAACCGATTACCGTGGAAGTACCGTTTATTTTTACGGGTGAGTCCGATGCTGTTAAGATGGGAGGCACTTTGATCAAAAATATCGAAGAAGTCGAGGTCGAATGTTTACCCGCCAAACTTCCCAAAGAATTGATTGTGGATCTCTCCGCTTTGAAGACTTTTCAAGATCGCATTGTTGTCAGCTCTCTTAACTTGCCCGAGGGCGTTACCATTACCTTGGATCCCGAAGAGCTGATTGCATTCGTCGAAGAGCCCTTGAGCGAGGAAGAACAAAAGAAACTTGAAGAACAAAATATCGGCGATGTGGCCGAGGTTAAGACCGAAGCTGACGAAAAGAAAGTTGAAGCCGAGGCTGAGACTCCTGAAGCCGATAAAAAATAGATTGGTGGCATGATCAAGCACAAGGAGGGAGACAAAAAAGATTTAAACGCCTTCTCTTTGATCGAGGGATGGGCAAAGCGCCATTGGCCGTATTTGGCCGGCGGCGCTTTTTTAGTAGTCTTGGTTAGTTTCGGTCTTCTTGCCTATGCTTTATATTCTCCGGCTGATAAAATTCCGAGCAGCACCGAAACAGCCACCACAACCGAATCGGCGTCATTCGACGGCCTTGTTCCGCGTTGTCTGGACGGAGTTCTTGTTGCCTCTGAAGATTCTTGTCTTTTGCCACGCGCCATTATGATCGAGAATCATGTTGACGCGCGTCCTCTCGCCGGTATCGCCCAAGCATCCATTGTTTTCGAGGCTCCCGTCGAAGGCGGTATAACCAGGCTTATGGTGGTCTTTGACGCCACAACCACGGTTCAAGAAATTGGTCCGGTTCGCAGTGCACGTCCGTACTATGTTGAATGGGCACAATCATTGGGCGCCGTTTATGCGCACGTCGGGGGCAGTCCCGAAGCTTTAAACCGCATCGGCGGACTAATGAATTTTAAAAATTTGGACGAAATGGCCGGGGAAAATTATTTTTGGCGCTCCAAAACTCGCTTTGCTCCGCATAATGTTTATACGAACAGCGAAAATTTGAATGAGTGCCAGGATAAAAAAGGTTGGGAGCCGGTGGCTGAATTTAAACCTTGGATATTTATCGATCAAGATACGGATTTTACACCGGGCGAGATCCGCGAAATCACAATACCTTATTCCGGATCTTATAAAGTTAAATGGGTTTACGATACGGAATCCGGATTATACGAGCGCTATGTCGGCGGTCGTGCGGAAAAAGACAAGCAAGGCGATGGAATTTACTATAAGAATATTTTGGTTCTTGTTACCGAAGAGCGCACGTTGGATGATGTGGGAAGGTTGTTTATTCGCACAACCGGTACCGGCAAAGCTTATTATTTTACCGGCGGTGAGGTTACCGAAGCTGTTTGGTCGCGCGACTCCAACGAGTTTTACACCATAAAAACCGCCGACGGACGAGATGTGGGCTTTTTGCGGGGCAACACCTGGATCCACATTGCCTCCTCTCCAAAATACGAACCGGTCTATTAAACTATAAATAACAGTCCATTGGCTGGCAGCTCGTAGCTAGTAGCTTAAATTCTATGTCCAATAAAAAAAATCCCGGTTATGTAGTTAATGGCGGCAAGCCTCTTTTCGGAACGGTTACGGTCAGTGGTGCCAAAAATGCAGCCACCAAACAACTGGTTGCATCTCTTCTGACCGACGAGGATGTTATTTTAAATAACATGCCCGATATCGGTGATGTGGAAGCAACCATCGAACTTATTACCGGATTGGGCGCCAAGATAAAACGCAATGGTCAAAAAGTAACCGTTAACGCCAAAACCATTAAAAACGGAGATGTGGCCTCGGCTTTCAGCCGCAAAAACCGCATCCCCATCCTGCTTATCGGTCCGCTGTTGCACCGTTTTGGCGAAGCCCGCATTCCCATGTTGGGAGGCTGTAAAATCGGTGCCCGCCCCATAGATATTCATCTTGAAGGTTTTAAAAAAATGGGTGCGCGTATCGATTGCGAGGATGATTGCTATGTCATCAAAGCCGATAGATTAAAGGCGGCCATGATCGAACTGCCGTTTCCTTCGGTCGGTGCCACGGAAAATCTGATGTTGGCCGCCGTTAAAGCCGAAGGCACAACCACCATATCCAATGCGGCCATAGAACCCGAAATAATGGATACGGCCAAATTGCTTCAATCCATGGGCGCGATTATCAATCTCGAAGCCAATCGTACTTGGGTAATCGAAGGCGTGGATGAATTGAAGGGCGCTGAACACAGTGTTATTCCCGATCGTATCGAAGCCGCTTCTTTTGGTATCATTGCACCCATAACCGGAGGCGAGGTTTTTGTTCAAGGCGCCAAACAAGATCATTTGCTTTCTTATCTGAACGCTTTGCGCCGAGTTGGTGTTCCATTTATTATCAAATCCGACGGCATCTTGTTCGGTCATGCCAAAAAATACAATCCCATAGTTCTGGAAACCGATGTGCATCCGGGTTTTATGACCGATTGGCAACAGCCTTTTGTTATGCTTTTAACTCAAGCATCAGGAGTATCCATTGTTCATGAGACCATATTTGAGGATCGTTTTGGCTATACGGATGCTTTAAAAAACATGGGCGCCAACATTCAACTCCATTCCGATTGCTTGGGGTCCAAACCCTGTCGTTATCAACATCAAAACTTTAAACATTCTTGTATTGTTTCCGGTCCCACTCCTTTAAATGCCGCGGATATCGTCATACCCGATTTGCGCGCCGGTTTTTCATACATACTCGCCGCGCTTATGGCCGAAGGACGTTCCAATGTTACGGGTATCGAACACATTGAACGCGGTTATGAAAATATCATACAAAAACTTAAGGATTTGGGTGCCGATATCAATCGCGGTTAGAAATTATTAAAAACCTGTCTCTCCCGCTCAAATCTTTTTTGATTTGTACTCGGGATTGTGTAAAAAGGCGTTTTGCATAAGATTGCAAAATGCTTTTTTGTCTGGGATCAATTTCAAAATACAGAGTCCAATTAACTCGCAAAACAGAGTGGGGGAGTAGAAAGTCATGTAATTGTTGCATGCATTTTTTAATCAGCGCCATGCCATCCTCGTCCGCAAAAAGAGCACTTTTTGGCTCATAGGCGATAACATCTTTTTGCATGTTGTCCTTATCAGAGTGGGGGAGATAGGGGAGATTGGCAATGACGTGCAAGTCCACTCTCTTGGTTTTGGCGATTGTTTTTGTCACAGCTCTACGCAAAGCTCCACTGAACAAATTACTGTGGATAACTTTTATCCCTGTGGATAACTTATTATCATTATGTTTTACGACGCTTAGTGTAGCAGGGGAATTATCACCTGCAAACACGGTTGTATTACCAAGCATTTTTTTCAGTGAACAGGCGATACATCCGGATCCTGTCCCAATATCAACAATCACAACCTTTCTTGACTGGCTGTTTTTTGTCTCATTCCTATTCCCCTTTCCGCTTTGTAATTTTTGTTTACGTTTCGCTCCACCCGGTAAAGTGCGAGCAGTGTGCTTCGGCGCAGAACTATTCACATTATCCGCAACCATTAAAACCAATTCTTCGGTCTCCGGTCTTGGTATCAGCACATTTTTATTCACCTTAAACTCCAATCCGCAAAAAGGCTGTTTACCCAAGATATACGCGATCGGTTTGTTCTTCATCCTGTCATTGGCCATTTTTTTAAATCGCAGTGCCGCATTGTCGGGAATATTTTCCTCGCCGTATGCTAAAACATAAGCCTCTGTTTTATGTAAGGCGCGTGCCATGAGTAAAACAGCTTCTTTACGGTCAATAATGCCGTTTGCATCCTTCAGTAATTTATTTATTTTCATAATTTCTTCAACAATAACATAATGTTTGAATTTTCACGATTCCGGTTGTCATATAGGCAAAATGCGAGTCTTGTCCGATTGACAAAATTCACGGCTTATGTTATTTACTGTTAAAACAACACCAAGGTAATTTACCCGGCAAGGAGCAAGAATGTTGGATATTCGCCCTTTTAATTCTTTTATTTTGGATTATAAAACCTACATGGTTCCGGCTTATGTAAATATTCCGGTTTGCGAAACCCGCGCCATGCAAACCATTAAGTCCGGTTTGGGTTTGCGGCGCAAAACCATCGAACGTTTGCGTTTGGCGCAAACACCCGGTGACATTTTTCAGGTCAAAGGGCGCCGCGATACGGTTTTGGTTGGATTGATGTTGGCCCATGATTACGAAAGTGTTTCGTACTCCGCGGTTAGAACAATTGTTCGCAAGGCTATCTCACTCATGTCCATTCCCGGAGTTTCCGCCTCCGACGAGGGCCTGTGTTTTATCGGCGATGGTTTCCGCGCTCATCCCCGCGGTTCGGATCGTGATGAATCGTTGGTGGGTTTTGAAATGCTTTGCAGAGCTTTACGCAAAGAGCGTTTTCGCGGAGTCGTTTACGAGCCTTCGGAAATGCGTTTCCATCCCAGCGTCATTCCCGAAA
>CAZXFK010000036.1:2697-10907 GCA_964640115.1 uncultured Gammaproteobacteria bacterium | reverse complement strand
GAATTACGAATGGGTTACATTTTATCCCAAGGGATAAAATGATAGCTTGATTACAGATTCGTAATTCGTGCGTTTATGAGGCTTAAAATAGCAAAGAATTCGGGACTTGTCAAAAGATTGGGCGGCTGAGTCTCTGTTTGAACGGATTTATTTATATTTTGCCTAAAGATAAACAAAAAACGCGGGTTGCCGCGTTGATTGATTTTAGTGATTTGTAAGCTTTAGCGAACTTCGAATGTGACGGAAACGTTGCTGGTAACCGTTTGTGAGCCGGATTCGATGTTGGCTTCGGGTACCATGGCCATGTCCATACTTACCGCCCGTTCCATCCCGCCGTAATATGGTGTGGGATAATTGTTATATGTGTCTTCGTAGAAAGAGACGACACGAACCAGTGTGAGGCCAAGCTCACCGGCCAAGTCTTTAGCTTTGACTTCCGCGTCTTTGATGGCTTTCAAGCGCGCTTGTTGCTCGAAAGATGAAGAGTCGTCGATAGTGAACTGCAGTCCCCCGATTTGATTGGCGCCCAGCATGGCTCCCTCGGAAAGCAGTTTGGAAACTTTTTCTTGATCTCTGACTTTGATCTCCACGCTTTGATTTATTTCGTAACCGGCATCTTCTCTGCCCTCCTCGTTCCAGTCGTAACGCGGGTTGACCGTGAAGTTTAAAGTTTTGATATCTTTTTCATCTATCCCCATACCTTTAGCCATGTTGATAATACTGTTCATCTTGTTGGTATTTTCGGTTTGAACAGCTTCTACGGTTTCGCCTTCAGTGTAGACTCCGAGTGTGATGGTGGTTAGATCGGGCTTAACCTCAACCTCGCCTTGGCCGTTGATGGTGATGGTATCGCGTACATCGCGGCCGATGTAATTATATTCTTGCAAAGAGTTGCGTGTGAGCACACCCAGATAAACGACGAGCACGGCGCCGACAATAGCGCCGACAATGTAGAGAATGTTTTTCATAAATATAGCGTGAGGATTATTGTTTATGGAGAGATTATAGCATGTAGCATGTAACTTGTAACATGTAACAAGAATCAGTTCATTATGATGTATAGCATGTAAATTATTGGATAACGAACTTAGAACCTCGAACTTCGAACATGGAATAGCGAACGGTGAGCTTCCGTGCTCCAGAGCTTCCACGAAAGAGTGTCTAACATCGAACTGGAAAGGGCTTAAACGGAGCACCTCCTTAGTAAGGAGGCGGGGAGGATCCGTCGTAACCCCTGAACTCGTTATAAACATTATAAACGTTACGAACGTTAGAGTGTGTTGTTTTGCGGATAGTTCCCCGGAAGGTTGCATTAAGGTATACTGTGCAATTATCAACTGTCTATCCACAGGTTTGACAGGGTCTTGCTGGGCTGTTGATATTTATGTTGAAACTTACCCCTTAACGCGATCCTTCCTATGAATTCCAATGAAATTTGGCAGGCCACACTTGGAGAGTTGGAACTGACTCTTTCCAAGGCCAATTTTACCACCTGGTTCAAGAACACTTTTATTTCACAAATTGAAGAAAACCGAGTTGTTATAGCCGTTCCCAACACTTTTACAAAAGCCTGGCTTGAAAAAAAGTATCATGACGCGATTATTCGCGCTCTTAGAAACGCCACCAACAATACAATCCGCGAAGTTACCTATAGAGTTGAGGTGCGCAATACCACCATCGTTCCCGGGTTGGCTGTGGATCAAGACATGGAAAGCAGTTACCCGGTGGACGCGGAAATTGGCGGATCGACTCAACAACAGCCGGGATCCGAAGGTTCAGCGGATGGTACCAATGGGGTGGGATTAAACCCACGTTACAGGTTTGCCAATTTTGTAGTCGGTAAAACCAATGAGATGGCGCATGCTTCGGCACAGGCTGTGGCGGCCGGGCCGGGCGTAACCTATAATCCCTTGTTTATTTTTGGCGGGGCGGGTTTGGGCAAGACGCATTTATTGCAAGCTATAGGGCATCATGTTTTGGAAAATACTCCGGGAGCCAGAGTCCATTATGTAACTTGCGAGAGATTTACCAATGATTTTATTCAGTCTGTTCGCAGTGGACGAGCAAAAGAATTTAAAGAGTTGTACCGCAATTTGGATGTCTTGTTGGTGGATGATATACAATTTATTGCCGGAAAAGAGGGTACGCAAGAGGAATTTTTTCATACCTTTAACGCTTTGCATCAATTAAATAAACAAATTGTTATTACTTCGGATAGGCAGGCGAAAGATATACAGGGTTTGGAGTCTCGTTTGGTTTCGCGTGTAGAGTGGGGCATGGTTGCGGATATTTCGAGCCCTGATTTTGAGACCCGTGTGGCAATTTTGGATAAAAAGTGCGTAGAGAAGAACTATAATCTAACAACCGAGGTATTGCGATATATTGCGGGAACCGTGCAGTTGAATGTGAGAGAGCTGGAGGGTGCGTTGAATAAAGTGATTGCATATCATCAGTTTAAAAATATCGAACCCAACATGGCCTCCGTGCAAAGTTTGTTGCAGAGTTTTGTGCCGTCTGTGCCAAAAAGGACGATAACCGCACGTCGTTTATTGGAGATAGTTACCCAGTATTATGATATTAAAATGGACGATTTAATGGGCAAAAGTCGAGAACAACGTTTTGCTTTTCCCCGACAAATCGCCATGTTTTTATTAAGAGAAGAGGCAAAGTGCTCTTTTCCGGCCATTGGCAAGCATATTGGAGGAAGAGATCATACAACAGCCATGCATGCGTGCAATAAAATTGACGGGTTGATAAAATCGGACGAGCAGTTAAAACGAGATATCAATCTTATTAGAGAAAAGATTTACATGGGGGGAAGCTCTGAATAACAGGTTGATTAACATGTGCAAAAGTCGGTGGATAGTTTTAGACTGCTTCAAACCTTGCACAGACCTTGTTAAACCATCCCTAGGTTATTACACTGTCGGTGCACAGCCATGTGAATAGTATCTTGGCTTGGTACGGCGGAGTTATGGGGTTTTCCACTTCATCCACACCCCTTATTACTACTATTACTATTTAGAAAAATTTATAACTTATAATAATAACTTGTACGAATTACGAATCTGCGCGAATTACGAATGGGTTGCATTTTATCCCATGGGATAAAATGATGGCTGAATTACTGATTCGTAATTCGCGCAGATTCGTAATTCGTACTGTAAATTCGTAATATGAAATTCTCGTGTACTCAAGAAAATTTATTGCAAGGTTTGTCGATGGTAAGCCACATTACGGGAAAGAATATCAATTTGCCGGTTTTGGGGAATGTGTTAATTAAGGCAGAGAAGACCGGGATACAACTACATACTACCAATTTGGAAATATCGGTGAGTTGTGTGATTAGAGGAAGGGTGGATGTTGATGGTGAATACAGTGTTCCGGCTAAGGTGTTTATGGATTTTGTAAATTTGTTGCCTTCCGGCAAGGTTGAGTTTGAATTAACGGATGAGGGGTTAGTGGTTGGTTCCAATGATCAGGAGACGGTTATGCGCGGAATGCCGGCTTCGGAGTTTCCGTTATTGCCAAAGCTGCAGAAGAACCATACCTTTACCTTAAAAGCTGCGGACGTAAAAAAAGCGATCAGCAGGGTTGTTTTTTCCGTTTCTTTATCCGAGTCCAGACCCGAGCTTTCCGGTGTCGCCTGTTTTTTCAACGACCAAAGCAATTTGGGTAAGGTTGCCATGGTGGCAACCGACTCTTATCGATTGGCGGAACAGTTGATTGGTAGTGGTGATTCGGAAAAGCAGGTTACGGTTTTGGTACCGGCGCGTGCCATGAGCGAAATCCAACGAATCATTTCTTCTTATAGAGATGAGATAGAGGCGCCGGAGAATGTTGGTTGGAGTGTTTCCGATAATCAGCTGGTTGTGGTTTATGGATCTGTGGAATTGACCACGCGCCTGATTGAAGCTTCTTTTCCCGACTATCAGAATATTATTCCTACAGAGTTTAAGACCAAGGCTTTGTTGTCGAGAGCTGAATTGTTGAAGGCGGTTAAGACGGCAAGCTTGTTTTCCAAGAAAGAGATAAACGATGTCCATCTTTCCTTTGATCCAAAGACAGGAACCTGCACCGTTGAATCTTCGGATGAGGGAACCGGTAAAACCAAGTCACAGATAAGGGGTGAGTTTGAGGGAGAGGCGAATTCGGTTGTTTTAAACTTTAAATATTTGGCAGATGGATTAAATGCTTTTGATTCGGACAAGATTCGTTTGGCTGTAATCGGGGCCATGTCGCCGATGATGATTTTGCCGGAAAAAGAGGAAGAGTCGGGCTACAGGTATTTGGTAATGCCGATAAGGCAATAACTTAATAAGCCACTAGCTTCTAGCTACTAGCTACCAGCTTTTAGCCACCAGCCAAACCAACTACAGTTTGTCGTCTCGAGCGGATGTGAGAGATCTCCGCTGTTATTACCAGCTTGGCGGATTAGCCTAATAGCCATCCGGAGAATGACGAATTTGGAACCTGGAACTTCATGTTTTAAAAGAATCGAGCTTGGCTCGATTTTTTTGTATTTTTTGGCAGAGCGTTGCTATTTTGAGGGTATTTTGTTGAGGTTTCGGTGTCTATGTATCAGTAATTTAATTGTGAGATTATAAAAAACCCTCTCGATGGAAATACCGGAGGGCGGTGTTGGGATTATTGCCTTGGAAAATCTACGGCATGAGTTCCAAGATCCATGCCCAGTTCCAGTTGTACTTGGCTGAGTTTGGTGACTATTTCTTGCAGGCTGATTCGGCCAAAGCTTTTTTTCTTCAACAATTCTCTTTCCGTGTATTGAACCAAGCATCCGATTGTGTCGATGCCGTGATTATACAAACAATTTTCTGCACGGGTGCTTAGTTTAAGAATGCGAACATCTTTACGAAGAAGGGGTAGAAGATTCGGTTGTTTTTTTAGCTCATCTTCGAAGTTGAAATATGCACCGCCATCTGTTCGGTTGGACGCTTTGGCTTTTGCGGGGCTTTGGGATTTTTTTCCAGTATCCACTATGTTTTGTTGTTTGGAGCCATGTCCTCCCATGACAGCTTGGAGCGCTTTTTGTAGAGCCTCACACTCATGCATGGAACGAAGATTGACTTGGATCAAGTCGCGAACCGCTCCTTCCAAAGCATCGAATTTTGTAAGAATTTCGTGTATTTGTTTGGCTGACGGAACATTTTTCTTGGCCATGAGTTATTCCTTTGTGAAGATACGGTTTTGTTTGAGAATGTCTTAAATTATCAGAATTTGAAATAATTGTCAACCATGAAACGATTAGTTATTAAAAATCACCGAGAAGTTCGGTGATTTTATTGATTATTGTTTTGTTGGTAATTTGTTATTTCACGTTTTTATGGATCTATGGTGAGTGTGACCGAATCGCCTTGGATTGAGGAGCCGTCTTTGCGAATGGCGGTGGGGATGAGGGTTACGGTGCCAAGGTCTGGCGGGGTGTTCCAGTTGATTTGATTGGTTCGGCCATCGGGTGAAAGGATGGTGCTGATTATTTTGGTTGCGCCGTATTGCTCGTAGCGTAAGTCGATTTTTTGTACATCGCTTATTTCGCTGACTTGGACATAAACCGGGATGGGAAAGCTGGAAGCAGAAATCCGTGTGCCGGCGGCCGGGGCGGAAATGGAAACTTTTATGGGAGCAAGATCCGCGTTAAGATTGATGATCACGCGAGCTTCGTTGGAGTTGCCTACATCATCGGTTACTTTGACCACAATTTCGTGATATCCGCGCGGTATGTTGTTGGGAATGTTGGCATTAATGGTTCCGCTTCCCGATGATTGGCCGATGACGGTGTCTTCGATTTTAGCTTCGACCCGTACAATTTGCCGTTGAGCTTGCGCGGAAACGTTGATTGTTACGTCACGAGAATATAGGTTGGAATTGTTTTGCGGAGATAGAATAGAGATTGACGGTTTATTGTTTGGAACGTGTACATCGTCATACTCGGTTGGTGCGGTGCTGGTTGTGTTCCACTGTTCTTTTTCGATCCAAGCTTGAACGGCTGATTCCCAATTAGCGAATTGCGGATCTGATTTGGGATTGGATGGAGCCGGACCAAGCGGATCGTCTTTATCGATATACCACAGGATATTGTGACCTTCGTAAAAATCTTTTTCCTCGACAAATTCTGCCGGAGTATGTTCCGTTGCCAGCTTGCCACTGATACGATCTATTTTAACCGTGGTTTTAAAAGACTTGCCGGTTAAGACGGGTTTATTGGTATTTAAAGCCGGTGGATCTTTAAATTTAACGATAGGCAGGTTGGCGCCGGCGCGTTTCATAAAAGCTTGCCAAATAGGTGCGGCCACAATTGAGCCGTCGGCTCCGCTGTTCATTTCTTCGCCACGGCTGTTTCCAACCCAAACACCGGCGACAAGGTTGGGTGTATAGCCCATTGTCCAAGCGTCTTTAAAATTATTGGTGGTTCCGGTTTTGGCGGCAACAGGGCGATCGGGCAGGGTTAAAACACCGGTGCCAAAAGTGCGAACGCTGTTGTCGGCCATGACGTTGGTGATGTGAAGAGCAGCGTCTTCGGGTATGACTCGTTTGCCTTCGCTTTCTTGCCATTCAAAGATGGTTTCGTTGTTGGAATCGGAAATTTTCAGAATACCGGCGATGGGATATTGAATACCTTGGTTGGCCATGGCGGCATAAGCATTGGTGTGTTCGATGAGTTGAACTTCGCCACCACCCAAAACCAAAGACATGCCAAAGCGGCTGCGATCCGCAAAAGTTGTATAGCCCAGTTGTTCGGCAAAATCGATAACGCGTTGCGTGCCGACCAGATACATCATTTTAACAGCGGGAATGTTGAGTGATCGTTGCAGTGATTGACGGACTGTTAACGGACCGGAATATTGGAAGTTGTAGTTGTTGGGCTTGTAGGGACCGACCTCTGTGTTGAAGGTTGTAAAAACATCCCAAAGAACGGTTTCCGGAGTGTAGCCTTTGATGAAACCGGTGGTGTAAACAATCGGTTTAAAAGATGAGCCGGGTTGGCGTGGACGAAGTGTGACGTTAACCTGACCGTCGATGTCTTTATTGAAAAAATCGGCAGAGCCAACCATAGCCAGGATTTGTCCGTTTTGAGGATCCATGGCCATGAGAGCGGAGTTTTCAAAACCGTAACGTTCTCCGAATTTTTCGACGCCGTTTTTTACTTCTTCTTCGGCAATTTGCTGCATTTCCCAATCCAGAGTTGTGATGACGCGCAATCCACCGGATTCAACTTCTTTTTGTCCGTATTGCTCGATAAGAAGACTGCGGATGTACATGGAAAAATGCGGAGCTTTGATGCCGGCAACTTTATGAGGAACCAGTTTGGCTAATGTGTCTACAGCCTTGGCTTCCTCGGCTTGTTCTTTGGTGATGTAATTGTCGCGGACCATGGAATCAAGAGCCAAGTTACGACGTCGAATGAGTGCATCGCGATTGTCTCCGGAAACACCGGCGCCATATGGGTTGTAGTAATCCGGTGCTTGAGGAATTGCGGCGAGCATTGCGCATTCATCCAAGGTGAGTTCGCTGACCGGTTTTTCGAAATATGTTTCAGCGGCCGAGCCCACGCCAAAAATAAGAGCGCCATAAGGAATTTCGTTCAAATACATTTGCAAGATTTGATCTTTGGTAAACTTGCGTTCGATTTGCAGAGCCATCAAGATTTCTTTGAATTTACGTTCCCATCTTTTTTCAGGAGACAAAATCGCGTTCTTAACCAGTTGTTGAGTTAAAGTTGACGCGCCTTGAGCTTTGCGGCGTTCGATAATGTCGACGTAGATGGCTTTGACAATACGCTTGTAATTGATTCCGCTGTGATTATAAAAATCTCTATCTTCCAAAGCGATAGTTGCTTGTTTTAAATATTCTGGCATTTCCGAAATTTCAACCAAAGTACGTTTTTCGTCGCCGTGGATTTCGTATAATAAAACCTCGCCGGTGCGATCATAGATTTTAGTGGATTGCGCTATGTCGCGAGTGAGCAAGGTGTTGGGCTCCGGTAAGTCGCGGCTGATCCAAGCCATGGCAATGGTAAATGCGAGTACACCCAGCAGAAAAGCGATTAATCCAAAAATAAGCGAAACCACGGCAATGGTTTTGGCTTTTACCTTCCAATCCTTTTTATGGGATTTGTGCTCCCTATTAAGGTACGAGGGAGGTTTGAGTTCGGGAATGGGCATAGGGAGAGGGAGATTAGTGATAGCGTT
>CAZXFK010000036.1:0-2597 GCA_964640115.1 uncultured Gammaproteobacteria bacterium | reverse complement strand
AAGTTTAGCATGGTTTGGGATGGTTGATAAGAGGATTGTGGTAAGCAAAATTGGCTTATCTTAGGTAAAATTTGAGGATCAACCATTGACAAAATACGGGTTTTGTGGTATAGTTTTCAGTCTCAAAGAATAAAAAGCAAATATATCGCATATTCACAGGTTAATTATTTGGCTGATTACAGCAAAATATTTGACCAAATAGCCGAGAAGGATCGCCATTTAAGCGAAAATTCGAAGGTTAGACTATGAGAAATGCTTTTTATGAGGCCATGATTATGCAAAGAACCAATAAATCCAAGTCATTAAATAATAAAGTTAAGAACGTATTATTGGGTGTTTTAACTGCGATTATAATTGTTACTTCGGTTAAGGTGCAAACCGCTTCCGCTGTATCCATTATGCCGATTGTACCGACATTTACAACGATTACGCGTTCTCTATATGACGTAGTAAAAGACAATGGATTGATTACTTTAAAAACCGAAGAAGCTCCGGTTGAATCCGTGGTTGTTCAGTCGGTGGAACCGGTTCAACAATCATTGGCCGTTAAGTATACAAAAAAATATACCATTACAGCTTACAACAGTGTGCCGTGGCAAACAGACTCAACTCCTTGTATCAGTGCCGATGGATCGGATATATGTAAACTTCATGAACAAGGTGAGTTGAGTTGTGCAGCCAGCTTGCCGTTTGGTACCAAGATTAATGTCCCGGGCTTTGGTGTTTGTACGGTCCGTGACAGATTGGCTGCCAAATACTCTTATCGTATTGACTTATACTTTGGTGGAGCTGATCAAATTCAAGCCGCTAAAGAATGGGGCAAACGTCAGGTTGTTGTAGAGGTGCTTGATTCATAACTAAACGAACCACGAATTTCGATAAATAAAAAGCCTCGGGTAAAACCGAGGCTTTTGTTATAGTACACCCCCCATAGTCCGATGTTTATCGGACGACGGGGGGTGGAGGCGTGAGCGGGAATCGAACCCGCGAATACAGGTTTTGCAGACCCGTGCCTTACCACTTGGCTACCACGCCCAAATTAGGGACAAGGAAAAAGTCATAATGTCATAACGGTTCAATCACTTTATCACTTTACGACGTTATGACGTATACCTTTCAGGGATGTTAGCAAGAGAATTAAAAATCGTCCAGTTGGGACGATGAGTTAGGATTGGAAGGCTTCGAAGAGGCGTTCGGCGAGATAGATCGATGCTTCGTTAATCGCCAGATCGGATAAAGTTTCGAAATCGTCCATCACTTCTTCGGTGCTCATGTTGTTATCGCGAGCCAACCTGACGCACAGGCGATGAAAAGCGGTCAGCTCGTGAGGGCGCCAACTTCGTAAACGACCCTCATCACCAAATTCACTGCGCAGACGGATGTAGTTTTCACGAATGTCGCTGAATTTTTTGATGTGAGGTTTTTTCCAAGAATCGGTTTCTTCGGAGATGCTGAAAGCTATACGAAGATAGATTTTGTATTTTTTGTATAGAGCTTCAGCTACCGGAGACAATATGATTTCGCCGGGAAGCTCCGCGGTTTTGTGCAGATCTTGCGATGAGTTGGGGTTAAGCGGAGGATTGTCCACCGCAATGGCGCGAGCCAAATTCGTGCGCAGTTCCTCCTCCCTTTTAAAGGCGGACATTTCAACATCAAAGATGCCCGAATCAAAAGCTTTTTTGTATGATTGGATTGTGGCTAAAGCTTGTTTAAGCGTAGTCATGCGCCTCCTTTCGGAAAGAACGATAGGTAAATATAAGACAATTATGGGTATTATGTCAACCATTGATGAGAATGGGAAATTGGTAATTATTTGATTTTCAGGTATGCTTAGGCAAGATTATGATAATATTTGGTCACCGAGGCATGCCCAGCCGGCACGTACAAGAAAATACTTTGCTTTCATTTATGCAAGCGGTTCAAGCCGGAGCTGATGGAGTTGAGTTTGATTTGAGGATTTCCAAAGATGGAGAAATTGTTGTTGGGCACGATAAAGATTTGTCGCGCATTGCCGGAACAGCATCTAAAATAAGTGATTTGACGGTTAAAGAATTAAGGGCACTTACATTAAGAAGCTCGGGTCAAATACTGACATTGAATGAGGTGACAGAGGCAATTACGGCTCCCATGCAATTGGATATGGAAATAAAAGATGCAAAAGTTGTACCGTTGTTGATTGCAAAATTAAAGACAAGCAAGCAGTTGAGAGAGCGAACTGTTGTATCATCTTTTGATATCGAAGCTTTGAATTTATTGAAAGAACAGGTGGGTGATGTAAGACGTTTGGTTTTATTACATACTTGGTCGGCTTTACGCGGTTCCAAAGAATTGTGGAATCAGGTTATGGCTGTAGAGCCTTGGGCGGTGGGTTCGCGCAGAGGGTCTTTGACGAAAAAAAGAATGCAGTGGTTAAGGGAAAGAGGCGTGTTGATTACGGCTTATGATAAAGCGAATTCGAATTTGGCGACAAAGAGGATTGTGAGTAAAGGAGTTGATGTGGCGATTACTTATAGACCAAACGTCGCTCGCAGTTTGCTCGCGACAAATAATAAATAATAAATAATAAATAATAAAGATTTGAGAGTCGAGTTTAGCTC
>CAZXFK010000035.1:6660-10929 GCA_964640115.1 uncultured Gammaproteobacteria bacterium | reverse complement strand
CACCGCTTACTGCGGGGTAAACGTGATCCCGCATACAATACTATCTATTTAAATATATTGCGGGAAGAGAGGGAGAAGGCGTGCCCACCGAAGCTTCGTGACCCTCGAAGCTTCAGCGAAGTGGGTTAGCGTAGGTGGGGGTGGTGAGTTAACACCGGTTCACTTAGATGGAGATTTCTCCCCCTCAGCATGAGCTCGGGACGAATGCACATCCGATTCTCCGCCTGAAGCGGATGCGCCTTAAGAGCAGAAATGACAAGCTTTAGTTCGTAGTTCGTAGTTCGTGGTTCGTAGTTCGTGATTCGTGGTTCGACGTTAGACGTTCGACGTTCATGGTTCAGACAATTTGTCATCTATAGTATACTATCAGGGTATGAAACAATTCGACATTATCTGCATCGGCGAAAGTTTGCGCGATGTTTTCTATATAATCGATGAGGCGACAGTAAGTTGCAGTTTGGAGAAAGACAGATGTTTGCTCTGCCTCGAGTACGCGGAAAAAATTCCGGTACGCGACGTTGTTAAAGTTCCTGCTGCCGGCAATTCGGCCAACGCCGCGGTCAGCGCCAGCCGTTTGGACTTTAAAAGCGCTTTAGTCAGCTGGGTAGGCAAAGATTTTGCCGGCGATCAACTGAAAGAAACTTTACGCCGTGAAAAAGTCGATGTATCTCTTATGTGCAAATGCACAAACGAGCATACCAGCGAAGCAACTTTATTAAGCTATAAAGGCGAACGAACGCAATTATTGTTTTTCAAACCCCGTAAATACAAATTTCCCAAATTACAAAAAACCAAATGGATTTATTACAGCGCCATGGGCAATAACTTTTCCACTTTTGATAAACTGCTGGTAAAACATCTCCAACAAAATTCAAATATCTACTTTGCTTTCCAACCCGGCACCACTCACATTCGCGCCGGATTAAAACAGCTAAAACCGCTAATCAAATTAAGCGACATCTTCATCTTGAACAAAGAAGAAGCTCAACATTTATTAAACGGTCAAATCCGCCCCGTAAAAAACTTGCTTGAAGATTTTCATAAACTGGGAACAAAAACCACAGTCATCACGGACAGTAAAAACGGAGCTTACGCCTATGATGGCAACGATTTTTGGCACATGCCCATATTCAAAGGCAATGCCGTTGAAAGCACGGGTGCGGGCGACGCATTCGCCTCTGCCTTCACTTGCGCCATCATGCAAAATAAATCAATCGCCGAAGCACTGCGTTGGGGCACTGCTAACTCTTGGTCCGTTATTCGCGAAATTGGACCTCAAAAAGGATTGCCATCCAAAACAGAACTTGAAGCTATATTAAAAAAATTCAAGACTAAACCGACGATTATTTAAAAACTCCGCCAAATAAGCGGAGTCGGAGTTATAGTGCGTCAAAAACTGACTCACCTCTGGGAATCGGAGGCAAACCTCGAATCAAACCCATTCTGGCTTCGGAGAGATACACTCTTTGAGTGTATTCCAAATTCTCCAAAGTCACTTCTAGTTTGTGCAATCCGGTCAGCTCGGTTTGACCGCTCAACCATTCGTCGCGCAAGAATTCGCCCGCTTCGGCATATTTTCGAGCTACCGCTTCGACGACTTCTTTGTAATACCAAATCTTTTTCGGAGCCGGAATTTCACTGAACTTGACCAAAGCCAAACTGATCAAAGCCAAAGCTTTTTCAGCATTGTCCTTGGTTGTTCGCAGTCTGATAAAAACAAAAGGATTCGGCCAAAAACAAGCATGTACTTCGGGATGCAGTTCGAGTTTTGCAGCACGGCTGAATTCTTTGATATAACCCTTATTCCCGTACAAGGCATACAAAGAAAGTACCGCTTTATAAAAAGTACTGCGATGCCCTGGCAAGGGAAAAAACAAAAGCATGTCTTGTTTGCAACCCGCACTTCTGGCCATTGGATATTCGTCATAAACCGGATAAACCGGCGGTTGCGGACAAACAAACTTTTCCACATTTGCATCCACCGCATTCAATTCGGAAATTCTTTCGGCCAAATCCTCGTGCAAACACGGTTCCGGAGAACGAATCATGATATTGGCCGGAATGACTAATTTATTTTTCAGCGCTTCAGAAGCATCCGGCTCCGACTCCCAAGACAACATGGTCTCTGTCCACGAGGGTATACTCAATCTTTGCTGGTCCGGAATGGTTTTTGAATAAAACCAACACCAAAAAGCTTCCTGATCGCATCTACGATTATGAATCTCCGCTTGAGGCAAATTTGCAAAAGTGGTCCGCGAGGGAAAATCATGCATGATTGCGTTCAGAATCAATTCCACGCACTTTGCATCATGCCTGTCGCGTCCGTGATGCAAATAATTCAGACAAAAATATGAATGATTCACGGTACACGAAAATACTCCCGCATTCACTTGACTGCCGTACTCTTGTTCCAAAAAAACCGGCAAAGCATTGGCAAAAGCCAAAGCCGTTCCCGGAGATTCCACGTCAGCCAACCTGCCTCCGGCAATCAAAATTTCATAATTTCTAGCAAAACCCATATCACGGCGCAAAGCGTGGCTCGAAACAACGCAAGCTCCATTGGGCAATTCGGTCAACTCCCATTTATTTTCAAGGTGCGAAACTTTTTGCGTTTCCATCTTTTCTCCTCTTTGAATTGAGAAACGCGATTGTTTTACAATAAATAAAGACTTTTGTCAATGTATTTATATTGACCAAATCCATATTCTTTGATTAAATTCAACTCGCAAACGTACCTTGCAAAGGAGGACAGATGGACGACCTCAGCGGCCCAGAAAAAATTTCAATGGAATCTTTGGAATCTGATGAAACAAAAGATCGTACAGCCGGACAAATTAATGTACCGGAACTCACCCCCGAGCAATTAAGAGATCTGACGGACACAGAGCTGCGCCGTTGCCTCAACGGCGCCGAAAACCGCTCCCGTTTTCCCGGTCGTTTTGGCTCTATGGGTGCCAAAGATTTTCGCAAGCTGATTGCGGAATTCAAACGCCGGCATCCCGGCCGCAAACCCCCGCGCTGGAAGTCCATTCCCCCTCCCCCGCCAAACGGCTCCAAATAACCCCAAAAACCACTCTTTGGGGTTTTTCATTGAACAAATACTTGATTTTTAAAGGATATTCATTTGATAAACTTTTATATTTTAGCTTATCTTAGCCAAATTACCAGTTCCTCACCCTTGACAAAATCCCCATTTTATGCTATATTAAGCGGTTCAAAAAAAAGGAGAAGATTTTGAAAAAAAATAGAAAAATGATGTTTTTCGCGGCCATCATCACCGGCGCGATGTCCGCAATGACCGTAGTCGGTTGGCACAATTTGCGCCAAACGGAAACAGGCGCAAAAATCGACTGCGATTTTCAACGACCTTTTGCCGAAGCTCAAAACAACATCATGAGCTTCGTCATGCCACGCATGGGTTGGCCCAAACCCAAAATGCGGCTCCCCGCCACTTGCCAATAAAAACTCAAATATACGAGTTTAAATTGGCTTCCCTTCCAACTAATTGATCTAAGTTCTAAGTTCAATGTTCTAAGTTCAATGTTCTAAGCTCAATTAGTTAGAAGGGAATCATCCCTCGATCCTTCGACAAGGAGAATAACAAGTTGAAAAAACAAGATTGGAAAAATCTGGCGATTTTTCTTATCTTCCTGCTGACAATCGCACCGCTTGTCTATCTGGCGGCTTTGCGTTTGTTCAGCTACGAAAGCGATCCGCCAAAAGCGCGCCGCTTTCTGAATGTCAGGCAAGGCGAAACCATCTTAATCGGTGGATTCGAACCCTGCCCTGTCATTCCAACCAGCCTTTGTGAAAAAAAGTCGCTGGTGGTTCCAATATCATCAGCAAAAGAGGCAACCAAGCTCTGAAAGGAGCAAGCGATGGATCTCATCTTCGTTGCTTTGAGCATGATTGCATTAATCATAGGTGGTGATCTCATATTCCACCTGGAACCAACAAAAAAACTTACGTTCGGGTTCAAACCCATTTTCTGGCTCGTATATTTTCTATTCATCGGTAGCGCATTCACCTCTGACAACAGTACCAAAAAAACAGTTGTCGGATTTGAGGATTACTCGGAGATTACTTATTACAGTTCTCCGGATGCGAATTTACCAATATGCGGAAATACTTGCACCACCCCGTGCTACGATCCGACAAGC
Source organism: uncultured Gammaproteobacteria bacterium (assembly GCA_964640115.1). GTDB lineage: Bacteria > Patescibacteriota > Patescibacteriia > 2-12-FULL-60-25 > 2-12-FULL-60-25 > MWCR01. The sequence continues at coordinate 6,769 of CAZXFK010000035.1, read as the reverse complement.
CAACAAGTTCTAATCTGTTACATGGGTTTACCTGTAATGGAAAAAATGGCAAAAAATCTTGCTGTTGGCTTTCGAAGAACTGAAGTAGCATGCCCGGTGCCACCATGAT
>CAZXFK010000035.1:0-6560 GCA_964640115.1 uncultured Gammaproteobacteria bacterium | reverse complement strand
ATCGTCGCCGTGGGATCGCTCTTCTTGGGTGGTTGCGGCGGAGGCGAGGACACAACGGTCGTGCTCAACATGCCGGCCGAACAGTGTGTCGCCGGCCACCACGAGGCTTGCTGGTGCGAGAGCGGAGCGACAGGCTACCAAGTCTGTCGCGATGACGGCATGGCCTACGGCCACTGCCAGTGCCCCGAAGTCACCACCGACGCCGGCACAACAAAACCCGAAGCCTCCCCCGAGGAAGACTCGGCGGTTGAACCGGATGCGGAAGCAGAAGCTGATGCTCAGGTTACACCTGATGCGGAGGCGGATACCGGAGTGGATGCTACAGAGCCAATGTTGTTGAGCTACAACTTCATCGGTCCAATGGAGATGCAATACATCGAACCCGGTGCTGACAACAGGATTCAGCTGGAGTTCGAAATGCGTGCTTACGCATCACTCGACATCCGACGCATGCCCGTGTATTTCCGTACCGCGAATGGCGCCAAGCTGTTCAACAGCGGAACAACTTACCTGCAAAATCTGCGTGTAATCGAAAGCACCAACGGCAACACGCTCATGGGTCCTCGTGAACTGCCCTCCATGATCGGACCCAATGGAGAAAACTCCGCCTGCGTCAACGATTGCGTTGTTGAATTTAACGACGCCTTCGTGATGTTGGACGGTGAAACGCGCCGAATCGCCATCATCGTTGACTTTGCTGATTACGAAGTTGACCCGGGCGACCTTTACGGTGGTCGTTTCACGGCGGAACTCGAATTCAACCAAGGTGATGTATATCATCATGGTAACGAAATCGAGGTTCCTCTCGCCCAAATCAACCATCCCGACACGATGGTGGGCGCTTGGACCAACGTGAACGAACCGATACAACCGGCAAGTCAACTGTTGATCCAACTCTCGCCGGCAACCCCGCAATCAACCATCTTGAACGCAGGTGTTGGCGCAGACAAGCTCTTTTCCATCTACTCGCTCTCAAACGGAACAAATCATCCGGTTACGTTCGATCGAGTTGGAGTGCAAGAGATTTGCACTGGTGGATTCAGTTGCAAGAAAAACGTCTCCTGCCTCGTCGCTGAAGTTAAAGGCTTCAAGATGAGCACGAGTGTTCTGGATCCTATCGGCGCAACGCAAATTCCTCCGATGGTAAGCGGAGAATCGGTCACGCTTCAACCGGGAGAATCGGCAGATGTCCGCATCAGTGCTTGCTTGCAAGGTCTGATGCCGCAATCAATTCAAGGCGCAGACTTGCCTCGGAGTGGTGATAGTTTGTACTTGCAACTATTCTCCGTCTTTCACGGTGATGAGTTGATTGCTTTCACCGAAAGCAACATCGGACTGCCAAACCCCATGGTTCTCCGCAAGTCCAAGCCCGTAATCACACCCCAGCAACTCCCCACCAACGTGATCACGGCGGGTGAACGCCTATTGGCGAGCTGGCAAGCTGGTGCGAACAACGCCGGCTCTATCGCCATCAAGCAGTTCCCGTTCCACACGGAATACACCAATGGAATGTCACTCGGCAACTTCCGGCTCTACCGTGGTTCAGTTCCAATGCCGTTGAATGCATATTCCATCGTGGATATGTCCACCGGCGCGGATCTGAAAACCACTACGGTTAGCGGACTGCAAGACACATTCCCCACTGTCGCTTTTGTCGGAGAGGAATTCGTAAGTAATAACGGAAACGTTTACAGCTTGCGAGCCACCCTTTCTTTCAATGGAAGCGGCCATCATATCACAACCAAATTTATCAACCCCGGCTCCGGAAACATCACCGGAGGGTTGGTAAATAATGTTGGTCTCGTGCCTCCCGAAGTCGCCGGTCCGGATCTCTGGCACGTCCAAGAGCCGGGTGGTGGTTACGGTGTCGGCACATTCCTCTGGTCCGATCTTAGCGAAGTGCCTCATAGCACCTCGTCCTACGATTGGACCACCGGACACCTGGTCGAAGAACTCGACCATTCGTGGATCCTTACCAACTAGCTCTATTCTCGAGCGCCCCATACAGTCCTTGTATGGGGTTTTCTTTTTGCTGAATTAAGCAATTTTTATCTACAATGCCAAATGCCGAATGCCAAATTATTGTATCGCTGCGCATATTATATTTATATAAATTAAAACCCGCAGGGTTACCGATATTTGGCATTCGTAATTTGGAATTCGGCATTATATATTAATGCCGTAGGCCACATAAATTTGGCATTCGTCATTTGGCATTTGGAATTAATTAAGGATTGACAATAATCATATTTTCTGCCAAGGTTCAGCTACTCGAAAAACAAACAAAAGGAGAAGTAAATGACAAATTCGCTCATTCACACTGTAAACGCGTCCGATGAAAATCTGGGGAAAGAAGCGGTCGACTATTTGGCCAAATCCGCGCCCTTGCAAGCCATGGCGCAAATACTCGCCAAGCAACGCGAAATCTTGTTGCAAGCGGCAACAGAGAATGCAACTCGCGAATTGGGTTGGCTGGCTCTCGCTGAACTGCGTGAAAGATTTTCCGCAACCACCCGCATGCAAGCACTCGCACCCCGACCGGATGTGAGGCAACGGATCACAACCGAACTCACGGGTTTGCGCCCCAAAGCCGCTCGTGGCAAGGATCCGAACTTCCAAGCTTCGCTGATCGACTCGGCGATTGATGACGGCGATATCGAATTGAAAGAATTCGAATCCGCTTTCAATCCCGAAGAACTTGTTGTGTACATGGATGCTTCCGCTTTTTGGAAACATTTCATGCAAGTTTCCTTGAGTCGCATCATCGAGGAAAACACGCCCCGCGAAAAAGATTTCGTCGCATTCTTGCTGGATGTGTTTTTGCAGAATCGACCCAACCTGAAACCGATTCTCACGCATCTGGATATCCGCATGGCTCTCGACGGCGAAACCTGGCAAAAGCGTATCCCGCTCGAACGTCGTGTCGCTGTCGACAAAGCTCGTCTCGAACAAGAGCGCAAATCCGCCAGCCGGCCTTTTACGGCCAAGCAAGAGCTGGAAATCGTAACCCTTGCGGTGTTGGTGGATAGTTTGGATCTAACCGACATGGTTCCGATTCTGCAAACCGCCGGCCAAGCCATGGGCTTTCAAACAGTGGAACAAAATCCGGACATCATCTTTGGCGATGATGAACTGGAGGAGTTGGATAGCGAAGGTTCCGAGGAAGATGCGGGCATTGATACCCTGGCGCCGGCCGCTCTCGAAGAGGCCGAATCAAAAAAAGAGTAAAGGCGCCGTCATCGGCATATCCCGATGTTTTCGGCGCCGCCAAACTCGAACAAAAATCGGACATCGCGAGACAAGCTTCGGGACCCAGCATCGAAATCGAACCTGAAAGCCAACCCCCTGCAATCGAAGAAAACGATCCGGAAATCGAAAATGCTCTGGAACGAATCACCGCATACGAACCATCCAAAAAAGCGGAAGAAGGCATGATTATCGGTGAACGTCCGGCTTCATATATTCCGGATTCGGTTTTCGACGCGTTCAACGAGACAGGTAATGCTTCTTTGACCGAAAAGGAGCCAAGCAGCCCGTCCATGAACGAAAAACGCCGCGTCATCATCGAGGCTTTGCAACAACAACTCGGCATCACACATTGGCTTCGGGTCGACAAAGTTCATATCGATATCCTCGAAGCCGCGGAATCCCTGTTCGTTCGCAACGAACAAATCGCAAACGATGCTTTGTTGCATAAAGTATTGCTTCTGATCCTCTGCAATCTGGATCCGAAGAACTACTCGCCCGGTGACGCCTTGGTGATGAAACGCAAAAGCGATTCATTGCAACGCGCGCTGATCGCGGAGTTCAAAAAACGCGGCAAACTTGAACTGGCCGCCAAACTCGAACAACAGCGTACCAACGCTTCGGGCCAACACAAGGCCGTAAAAATCTAAAACCCCGATTCTTTTTCGGGGCTTTTTATTTACCAACTCCCTCCTCCTCCGCCTCCAAAACCTCCACCCGAATATCCTCCGCCGGATGAAAATCCTGAACCTCCACTGCCTGCTTGCGACGGCGGAGAGTAAACCGAAGCCGCGGAAGCCGTATTCATTTGGGCTATGGAGTTAGCCAACAAAATCGGTGTTAAACTGCGAGCATCTCCTTCAGCCCATTCGGGAGGTTCAATATGCAAATCCTTAAATTGATCCGCCCAAGCTTTTTCAACCCCCAAAGCGATCGCGGCCGGTAAAAATTCCATAAATTGTTGCGGAGTTCTAGCCGGAGCATTATGAAACTTTAACCTCTCTTCTTCGGTTACGCTCAAAAACCATTTGAATCCTTTGACTTGCGCAACCAAAGACGTCCCCTTTTTTGTGCGCCTTGGCATAAACCAACCGAATACGGCAACAATCACAAAAGTCGCAAATCCCGACGCGGCCCCGATTGGAGCATTCATACCGATCATGCCCACAATAAATGCCAATACAAAAGCCGCGACGATGTAAAGTATTCTGATATTGTAAGGATTGGCATCAAATATTTCCAAATTCTTCAACTCTTTTTGTGCGGCCGTTGTGGCTTTGGTTACATCTTTATAAAACTGATCCTTTTGCAAATCATCAAAAGTCGTTCTTTCTCTGGCTCCTTCTTTAAACAATCCGTTCCACAATATTTCATTCCACTTCTCTTTTGATGCGGGCGGTTTTTCTTTTTTTACAAAAGTATAAGTTTGCTTATCTCCAAATAATTTTTTTTCAGTTCCGTATTCAATGTGTAAATATCCTCGCCGCGCCATTTCTATGATCGCCGCCGTTATTCCGCGTTGCGGTACGGCGCCGGAACCGAGTGATCCGGATAAAACAATCGGTGCCATGCCCGACGGCACTTCATATTGCGGAATAACTGTTTCCGGATCAGGATCTTTTCCTCGAGTCCACCAAAAATAAAACATGAGAATCAATGCCAATAACGGAGCCAGCATAATCCAATTATCTCTCAAAGCTTCAAAAAACAACTCGCTTCTTGTTGGTTGGTGAATAACTCCGGCGGGAAATGCAAAAATAACGCTTAATCCCTCGCGCGCTTTCAATACTCTTGCTGATGCTGCAAATACGGAATTATCCGATGGCATCAACTCACAAGATTCCTCAATCGAACCCGGTATTCCCGTATAACAAACAAAACCCAAATTTTCCATATTATCACCCATTGGAGAAAATAACCTGAACGAAGCCGATTCAATTGTTATCGGCCATTCATTACCCGTTACATTCCAATACAATTCCGTATGACCGTCAAAAAAATTTATGGCTTTATTGGTTTCGTATTCAATTTCATAAACTTGCTCTCCTGTAATCTCCACATCCGCACTGCCAATTTTTAAAATCCACGAATTGCCATCACGACTTTGTTGATACGGCTCGTCTTGCCCATTACGGGTAATTTTTAACAATTTATAATTCAACTTATAACGCATCCCATCGCGCGTATATGATTCCGGAATATAACGGTAAATCCCATGCCTCATCAAATCCGCAAAATCATATTTAATAACTTCTTTAAAAACCAACCTGCGATCTTCACTGAGATTGGCAGTTACATCAAATGCGGTAATCCTTTGTTCCGCAAAAACCTCATTGTCATTTACATCACTTTGCGCCATTACTCGTTTTGCGCCAAACAATAAAACCGCTATCAAAATCAATAAACCGATAATACTCTTTTTCATATAAAACCAGTATAAACCACCTTCTAAACAAGCTCAAGCGGCAAAAATACAATTCGTCGTAAAGTCGTAATGTCGTGACGTCATAACGCGGGGAAAAATAGTACTTCGTACATCGTACAAATAATCAGTTTCAAGTTCGTGGTTCGAGATTGGTTACGACGGATCCTCCCAACCTCCTTATTAAGGAGGTGCTTCGAATGAGTTATTCGTAATTCTTCGCCTGAGGCGAATTCGTAGTTCGTAGTTCGTAGTTCGAGGTTCGTGGTTCGTAATTCGTGGTTCGCTCTTCGCACTTCAAATCTCTTGCCCCTTTCCTCGCTCCCCTGTATCATCTCCGCATGAATTGGCTTATTAAATTTTTCCGAGCTCCCCGCCAAATCGGCTCGGTCGCTCCCAGCTCTAACAGTTTAGGTAGGCTCATGGCACGTGATATCAATCCCGATTCGCGAGTCTTGGAATTGGGTTCAGGCTCCGGAGCATTAACATCTCACATCATCCCAAAACTTATCGATCACGCACAGCTCACATGCATCGAATTGGATGAAGAACTGGCTCAAATCTGCCAAAACAAATTTCCCGGCATCCGCATTATCACAGAAGACATTCGATCAGTTCTCGAACAAGAAAATTCATACGACTTTATTGTTTCCGGTATACCATTTGCTACCATGAATCCAATCCGTCGCAAACAAATCTTCAAGCTAATCAAGCAACGATTAAAACCGAACGGAAAATTTATCATGTTTCAATATTCAATCTACACCCGCCAAGAACTGATCGAAATCTTTGGCAACTTAAAAACCAATTTCACCCCCCTCAACATCCCACCCGCTTTTGTATTTACTTGCGAAAAGATCTTACCTAATACCTAGTACATCGTACCTCGTAC
>CAZXFK010000034.1:0-11080 GCA_964640115.1 uncultured Gammaproteobacteria bacterium | reverse complement strand
AGGATTGGACGTCTTAACCATTGGTGCCGGTACGCGGGACGTCTTTATTAAAAGCAAACATTTTGAACGAAAAACCGATACCGATGCTCCGGCGGGTTTTGATGCTTGCTTTCCCATGGGTGCAAAAATTCCAATCGACGACATTTATCTGGAAACCGGCGGGGGTGCCACAAATGCCGCCGTCACTTTCCGTCAATTGGGTTATAAAACAGCTTGTCTATGCCGTATCGGTAACGACGCCAACGGCGCAGCTATCAAACAGGCCTTAAAAGACGGCGGTATATCCATCAAATACATTCAAACAGATTCCAAACGCCAAACAAGTTATTCCGTAATCATCCTCTCCGGCTCCGGACATCGCAGCATCTTGGTTTACCGCGGAGCATCCAACCACATCGATACACATCAGATTGATTGGAATAAACTTAATCCATCTTGGATTTATCTCACTTCTCTGGGCGGAGACATTAAACAATTGCATAACATTTTCAAAGTGGCTAAAAATCAATCCGTAAAAATCGCCTGGAATCCCGGTAATAACGAATTACGTTTGGGTGTAAAAAAACTTAAAACCTATCTCGAATCCACAGATCTGCTTTTTGTTAACCGCGAAGAGGCCGCTCTACTGACTCAAAAACCCCCACGTCATCTGGAAGATATCATCAAATCTTTAGGCAAACTCCCCAAACAAGCTTTAATAATCACAGACGGTCCAAACGGCGCCTATGCTTACGATCGCAATACCGATTCCGCTTTGCATATTGCCGCTATTCCCGGCAAACGCATCAACACAACCGGCGCCGGTGATGCTTTTGGCAGCGGCTTTACGGCATCATTCATAAAAAACTCGGATATCCAAACGGCTCTTTGCGTCGGTTCGCTAAACAGCATCGGCGTCATCACAACCATGGGAGCGAAAAATGGCATTTTGAATAAGTTTCCTTCAAGCAAACAAATTAAACGCTGTAAAATTAAAAATATCAGCCTATGACGTTGTTCGCAAAATTAAAACAACTTTTTTCCGAAAACCAAATCATGGTTGTTCTTATCGGTATCGTTCTTGGTTTGATTTTTCCCAAATTCTTCGAACCCTTGGCATCTTATACCACACAAATGTTGATTTTAATCTTTTTCTGCTCCAGCTTACGCTTGGAGCTTAAAGAGATAATCGCATACGCCAAAGATTGGAAGATGCTGGCACTCGTCAACGGCTCCATGTTGATTTTCTTGCCTTTATTAATGTGGTTGCCTTTAACACTCTTTGCTCCTGATTGGGCCATGGCATTTTTAATTCTCGGCGCCATGCCGACCGGAATGACAATAGCTTTAATCGCTGATTTATTCGGCGGTAAAACAACTTTAGCCTTGGTTATAACAGCCACCACTTCTCTTCTGGCACCTCTTACCATTCCCTTTGTCTTTTGGATAGCGATCGGCAGAGTCGTTCCGGTTCCCGTCGTTTCTTTGTTCACCAATTTATTTATCACCATAGTTCTTCCGTTTATCGTTGCAACCTATGTCAAACAAAAGCGCCCCAAATTTGTTATCAAATATGATTTTTGGTGGCGTGAAATCTCCATTATCGCTTTTGGCATATTAATCGCCACCATAGTCGCCGACACCGTAGGCTCCGAGGGAATGATCACTTTAAGCTTCCGTGACGCCGGTTTGGTAATCGTGATGCTCATTTACATGTCAGCACTGGTTGCAGTAACTTATTTTATGAGCTATTGGCGATCACATGCCGAAAAAGCCACTATCGCCCTTTGCATCGTCTATCTCAACAACACTCTTTCACTTTACATAGCCAACAAATTCTTTCCGGATGCTCGGCTCATGACGCAACTTGTAATATTACTGTTGGCCATTAACATTCTCCTTCCTCCTTTTCGCTGGATAGCCGCCCACGCCGTGATGCTCGACAACAAACAACTGAAAATTAAAACCCGCAAACGTATTAAACAATAAATAAAATTAATTTTGATTAAAACTTATTATGAAAATTTTCGTCACGCGCAAAATCCACGAATCCGGCATCAACATGCTAAAAAAAGCCGGGTATTCGGTAACTGTTTATTCAAAAGATGATGTAATATCTCGTACCAATCTATTAAAAAATGTTAAAGGTTGTGATGCCATATTAACTCTTCTTACTGACAAAATTAACGAAGAAGTGCTATTGTCAGCCGGTAAAAATCTTAAAATCGTAGCCAATTTTGCGGTGGGTTTTGATAATATAGATCTGGAAGCCGCCAAAAAACACAACATAATTGCAACCAACACACCGAGTGACAAAGTCAACGAATCTGTCGCCGAACACACATTCGCTCTTATGCTGGCTTTGGCTCGCCGTATTCCCGAAGCCGATCATTTTGCCAAACGCGGTCAATACAAAGGCTGGTCCCCGACTTTGCTGACCGGCTCCGATGTCTACAACAAAACTTTAGGCATTATCGGCGCCGGCAGAATCGGCGGTATGACTGCCCGCCGTGGCGTTCTGGGTTTTGGCATGAAACTCATTTATACAAACCCAAGCCGTAACCCAATCTTGGAAAAAGAATTGGGAGCCAAAAAAGTAGCCCAAACCGAACTGCTTAAAAAAGCCGACTTTGTCTCGCTCCATGTACCACTATTACCCTCCACGACTCACTTGATTTCCGACAAAGAATTTTCTTTGATGAAACCTACGGCATTTTTAATCAACACCGCACGTGGCCCAATCGTTCACGAAAAAGCTTTACTCAAAGCCCTTAAAGCTAAACGCATCGCCGGTGCCGGACTCGATGTTTTTGAATGTGAACCCGCAATCGATTGTGACCTTCGCGATAACATGGAACTTAAATCTTACAACAATGTCATCCTCACTCCACATATCGCCAGCGCCACCGAATCAGCCCGCCGTGACATGTCAGAAATAGCCGCCAAAAATATAATCGCTGTTCTTAAAGGTAAAAAACCGCTAACACCTGCAAAATAATGTTATTTTGACAGGCAAAACAGTTGACAAAAAAGTCAAAAAGTGCTTAAATTACACGTTACCGGAAAGGAGATAAAATGCTTTTCATTACCGGCGACTTGCACTTTGGACACAATGTTTACGGCGATCAAGCCGTGCGTAAATTGGCTAAATATACCTGCAGCAAATCAACCGTCGCAGACGTACTTTGTTTGTGCGGAGATATCGGATCCGGCGAAGAATCCCTCAACGAAGCGCTGGAATTGTTCCGCAATTTTCGCGGAACAAAATGCGCGGTGTTGGGCAACCACGATATTTGGGTATTTGACGAATCCGATTCTTTGGCACAATTCAATCTCGGCCACAAAATCATGAAACATCAAGGCTTTCATCCTTTGGACGAAAGCCCTCTTCATTTGGATGACTTCGCCATCGTCGGCAGTATGGGCTGGTATGATTATTCGTTCAAAGACGAAGAACTCGGCATAAACCGATCGTTCTATGCCGAGAAAGTCAACCCGTACACAAAACAGCTGATTTGGAACGACGCGCTTTACGTAAAATGGAATTACTCGGATACCGAAGCCACCGAATATTTCGCGGATAAACTGGATAAACATCTGGCCGAAACTCGAGGCAAGCAAGTCATTGCCATCATGCATCACTTGCCCACCAAGAAGCTCTTGTTTCATCCGCGTTGGCTGGTGCCAAAATCCTATCGTTTCACCAATGCCTTTTTGGGAAGCGAAATCTACGCCGGCGTCTTTGCCAAACACGAAAACGTAACGAATGTTTTCTGCGGACATGCACACATGTCGCGAAGTGCCTCTATCAAAGGACAAACATTCACTTGCATCGGCGGAAATTACTCCGACAAAGAACTCATCGAGATGAACGGCGAACGCATCCGCCGCATCGCGATAAAATAATAGCAACTTATCCGGTTGCTTTTTTTGTTATAATCGGTTTTAATACAAGTAATATGAAAACCGAATTTTTATTGGCCATGGTCAGAGATTCAATCAAGACTCATTTGCAAAAAGATAAAATCCAACAAGAAAAAATCAAGCTCTACGCCAAACAAGTAATCGGCTTAAGTGAAAAATACGGTGATAAAATTCCCGAATCCGCAATCAACAACTTGATTTCCGATCACCCCGAGTTATCGCGCAATCTTTTGGATCAAAAAAAACAAGAAACCGCACAAGCCGAAGCCGAAGCTTTATCGGAGCTGAAGCAAATGATTGAATCTTCAAAATCATCTCATTCATAATATGAATAACGAGCAACCCGGCCAAGAAAAAATCCGCCGTAATCCGACACCCGAAATTCTACAGCCACAGATCGAATCTCCCGAATCCGAATCAGACAAAGCGGAACGAGAATATTTTATTGAAATCATCTTTGATGAAGATCTTTCCGACGAAACAGCCTTAACCTTGGTAGCCAATTCAGAACCCGAAACCGCCATGCGTTCACTGCCAAATCTGGCCGAGTCTTACGGTATAGATCTGACTGATATTCCGCAAAATAAACTGCTCGGCTTAGCCTCTTTGTACTCCGAACTTAACCAAACCAAACAAACCAAACATCAAGCCGAGATAAAGTCCGCCTTACAATCCCGCTTGCACGAAGCTTTGGCTCAAAATGCCCTGCAAAAAATCGACGAACTTTCGGCGAATATTGAAGCGAATTTAGAGAATGACGATTTATTAAAAAACTTATTGCGCCAAACCATGGAAACTTTGGGAAGATTATCCAAACAAATACCCCAAGACTCGAATCACGAACTCTGGAATGAGATGTACGATAAATACAAAAATTTAATCAACATCAAACTTACCGATGCCAAATCAAGCGCCATTTTCAGCGAGATCTTTCAAGAATTCAGTGATTTTATTGATAATGAATTCGCAATAAAAGCCTACAACTATTCTTTGAAAAACAAATTGCCATATGATGTCGAATCCGTAATGCAACTGACCTATGGCAGATCTTCACAGGAGATGGAGGAGATAAAGAAAAACAATCGCAAAACCGCTGTTGCCAAACTCCATGAATTGCAATCAAAAGAAACTCTTGATCTTGAAGATATTATCGAACTGCACCGCGCCAACAACAGAGGTATAACCCCTTCCCCTTTTTCCAAATTGCGCACCGGGAACGAACTGGAAACCTTTGGCAAACGATTCGGCATCTTGCCCAAAGATGTTGCCGTTGAGATGGAAGCTTGGCAGACGCGTGTCAACGACACAATCAAACGCGCTAAAACCGAAAAATGGACTAACGTGCGTTATGAAATCGCTGTCGCACAATTACATAATCAAATCTTGGATATTCATCCTTTTTTAGACAGAAACGGCAGTACATCCCTTTTATTTATGGAGCTGATGATGATGCGTCGCGGTCATATTCCATCCGAAAAACGCGAAAAAGATTATTACAAGATCATCCGCAGGATACTTGGCAACAATCCCGTGGCCATCGCCTTGGTCGGATACGAAATGAGCCTCATCAGCTACGTTCCCGGTTATTACAAAGGCGTAACAACCGCCGGCAAAGAATCCGAATATAAATCCCAATATAAATATTGAAATAAAATACCCTCCCGACAAGGAGGGTTATTCGTCTTTTTCAGAGGCTATGGCGATTAACGGATTTGCATCCGTATCTTGCATGCCGCAAATTTCCAAGCTCTCGGACGAACCCATGGTTACGTCGTCTGACTCCGAAACTTGCACCGCCCGCATTCCGGAATTGGTTGGATGCAAAGTCGGCGGTTGAAGCATTTTCAAAGATATTCGTTCTTGCGAAGCATCTTCGGCATTAACCTCGCCTCCGATTGTGATCGCGGCAAGGTAGTGCTGAACCCTGGCCATTGCGTCAGGATCATCTTGGCATCGTAAAGTGATTCGCTGACTCGGTAAACATCTTTCCAAATCCTCATCCGAAACCGGTATAATCGGCGTCAAACGTCCGGCATCCGGATCTTCTTCTTCGGGTTGAATCAAATTCCAAATTTCCGGCCTGGCCGCTCTGGCCATTTCACGCAAATCATTGAATTGATTTTCCCAAAGTTGCTGATCCCAAGTATCCTCGCGCAAAAACCTGCCGGTTAAAAAAACATTCCAAGCTTCCGCATGATGCCGATTTTTCCAAAAATGCAGTTCTGTGGAGATATTTTCGGCAATATCGACTTGCACCGGTATCGCCCACTCCAACAATAATGCATAGGTTTTTCGTTCAACATCCGGCCATGAAGCCATTTTGGATTGGATTGGACCGCTTTCAATGTACAATTGCACGCCATACAACCACTCAAACAACAAACGCTTGGTCTCGGCGTTTTGCATTCTTTGCCTCCTTGGCTTTATGTAACTAAAAAAAATGAATTCTGTCAAGATATCAATACCTCAAAGACATACTGTCAAAATCCTGCAAAAATCGAATTTCTTCATCTAAAATTTTCTGAAAACTGATCGCATTTCTTTGTTGGTAGGCTTCTTTTTTCTTTAAAAAAAATTCATGCAATTTCCCCAAAGCCCGTACAACCCTCTCTTCATCCTCGGGTTTGGGATCCGGCATTTGTAACATTTCAGACACAAAAACCGGATCCGGAGTTTTAACCGCTAAAAAAATCAATTCTCTGCGCATATCATTCTTTTATCGCGGCCTCCGAAAGTTTTGCGGCCGCCAAACCAAGCAAACGCCCGGCCGGAGTTTTCAGCTCTCTGGCCAATTGTCTTTCCTTATCTGCCAGTTCTCTATATTTAACCAGTTCCGCATCTTGTTCGGGATTTAATGGTAGATATTCGGGTTTCATAATTCTTGCCGGTAATATTACTCCAAAAACCTAAAAAACAAAACCACAGCCTGTTGATGAGCCGAAGCGTGTTCAAAAAGCCGGTAATTTGCTATGATTCGCTTATGATTATCAATAATATGAAAGCTATAACGATTATTTTGAGTTTTATCGGCTTGTCTTTGGTTTTTTACATACTGTACATCGGAAAATCAATTTTTATTCCACTTGTAATCGCTATAATCATCTGGTACATCATCATTGCCTTAGCGATGGGATATGAAAAAATTAAAATTGCCGGCTTCCGCTTACCTCACTGGTTAGCCATGATTCTGTCTTTAGCCACCTTTGCATTAACCGCTTGGATTTTTATAGGTTTTCTAAATAACAGCGTCAACGAAGTTATCGCTGTAGCGCCCAAATATCAAGCCAAATTTCAAATATTCATAAATGACATCAACATCAAATTCAACTTGGCGGAAATAATTTCCTACAATGGAATCTTTGACTACATTAACATATCCAACTTGGCCGCTGAAGTTGCCGGAATAATCACAACCATAGCCGGTTTTACAACCATGATCATCATTTATGTTATTTTTTTATTTTTGGAATACCGAACGTTCGATTATAAAATTACAGAATTGTTTCCCAATGCCAAAAACCGCCAATCAACCGAAGCCTTAATACAAAAAATCGTAAAAGACATCAATACCTATCTTAAAATTAAAACGCTGATCAGCGTGGCAACCGCTTTATGTTGTTATCTGGTTTTGATTATCATGGGCATACAATTTGCCGGTTTTTGGGCCGTATTGGTTTTTATATTAAATTATATACCGAATATCGGATCTCTGGTCGCCGTAATACTTCCGGGACTTTTTACAATCGTACAATATGATTTGACTCATGCTTTATTACTGATGATTTTGTTGACCTCCATTCAAATGACACTGGGCAATTTTATCGAACCCAGATTAATGGGAAGATCTCTGAATTTAAGTCCGCTGGTCATAATAACTTCACTGGTGCTTTGGGGCTCTATTTGGGGCATAGTCGGCATGTTTCTTTGCGTTCCGATTATGGTTATTTTAAACATTATACTGGGCAAATTCGATTCAACCCGCCCCATAGCCATATTGCTTTCATCCGAGGGAAAATTAGACGCTTAGATGACATCAAAATCATATCCTATTCTTGACAAAATAAGCGATTTTTGATAATAAAACTCTGCGAAAGGGGGTATTGATGTTGATTCAATCCCAAGCTCTCTCACAATTTCCAGAGTTGATTGTTGGTTTTTCCACGGCCGAAGACGGCAATATGTCGTACAAAAAGAACGATCCCGAGGCTGACAAGAACAATCGGGCTTTTTATGCCAAACTTAATGTTGATCCGGGTAAATACGAAATTCTCAATCCCGAATTACGTCATTCGGGCAACGTTGCTCTGGTGACTCCCGGAATCGCCCGCAGAGGTTATACGGAAATTCACAAATATTCCAATGAAACCCGAAAGTGTATCAAAGGCCCGTTGGATTATTCCTTTGCGCCGGATTCTTTTCGCGGTATCGACGCTTGTGTGAGCCAGAGCACCGGTTGTTTGATAACAATCAGACCGGCTGATTGCGGAGCGATTTTCGTCTACAATCCGTATCGGAGGGTCTTCGGACTGATTCACGCCAGTACTGCCACTCTTTTTGCCGGTATTATCGCCCGCACCTTAAAACTCATGCATGACAGCTTCGATTCGGTGATCGACGAAACCATGTTCTTCGTCGGGCCATGCATCGGCAAAGACCAATATGATTTGCGCAAAAGCGGACTTTACAAAAAATATTTGCATACGCTTATCACTCCCGAACAAGCCGAGGCATTCGACATCAAAGAAAAAATTCTCGAAGATCTGTTGTCAGCCGGCGCCGCCGAAACAAACATCGAATTCAACACCGCCTGCACCGCGGTATCCGATGATTTTTTCTCCAATCATGCCAGCAATGGTTCAGATCCGCGTCGAATGCTGGCCGTTATCGGACTGCGCTGAACATCTCCCAACCTCACAAGGGTTGGTTTTTCATTTGCGGTTAATCCTTAAACTGTTAATTACAACCGAAACCGAGCTTAAGCTCATAGCTGCGGCCGCTATCATGGGATTAAGCAACCCCAAACCCGCTAGCGGAATAGCCGCGACATTGTACACAAAAGCGAAAAACAAATTTTGTTTAATAGCCTTGTAAGTATCTCTGGAAATATCAATCGCCTCCAAAGCCTTACGAGGATCACCGGTCATTAAAACCACATCTCCTGTTTCTATCGCAACATCGGTACCCGTACCTACAGCCATTCCCAAATCCGCTTGAGCCAAAGCCGGCGCATCATTGATTCCATCTCCCACAAAAGCCACAAGTTTTCCTTTTGATTGCAACTTTTTCACTTCTTCGGCTTTTTGCTCGGGTAATACTTCTGCGATAACATTTTGTATCTTTAATTGATTGGCAATGGAAATTGCGGTCTTCGAATTATCGCCGGTAATCATATAAACCTCCATACCGCGCTTTTGAATCTCTATGATGGCTTCTTTACTTGTTTCTCTTATTTGATCGGCTGCGCCCACCAAACCGGCAATTTTATCATTGATAATGATAAATACGGGGGTATTTCCAGCACCCGTTAACTGCTCCAAATCAATACTCATACGTTGGTTCAACTCTAATCCCAAATCCAATACCATTGCCATGTTTCCCGCAATAACAACGTCATTACCAATAACACCCTTAACTCCTTTTCCCTTTACAGCTGAAACATTTTCCGCTCGCGGTAAATCCAAATCATGAGTTTCAATATAAGTTAAAAAAGCTTTTGCCAAAGCATGCTCGCTCTCTCTTTCCACGGCTGCGGCCAATCGCATTACATCATTTTTTACATAATCATCATAAATAAACACACCGGTAATTTCCGGCACTCCTTTTGTCAACGTTCCGGTTTTATCAAAAACAATGGCATTGATTTTATGTGCCATTTCCAAACTTTGCGATTTCTTGATAAAAACACCTTTTTCCGCAGCCTTTCCACTGCCCACCATAATTGCGGTTGGAGTCGCTAATCCCAATGCGCAAGGACAAGCAATTATCAAAACCGCTACCGCCGAAATAAGAGCAAATTCCAAACCCGCTCCGACAAGTATCCAGCCAATAAAAGAAAGTACGGCAATCACAATCACTGCCGGTGCAAATACTCCCGCAACCTTATCGACCAACAGTTGAATCGGTGCTTTTTGCATTTGTGCGTTTTCAACCAATGCAATAATTCGCGCCAAAACAGTATTTTCGCCAATACTTGTGACTTTAATCCTGATTGCCCCCATTTGATTTACAGTTGATCCAAAAACCTCACTTCCCTCTCTCTTTTCCACCGGCAAACTCTCACCGGTCAACATCGACTCATCAACATAACTCAACCCGGATACTATCTTACCATCCAAAGGAATTTTTTCACCGGGTTTCACTAATAAAATATCGCCTATTTTTACAACTTCAATCATAACTTCTTTTTCACCCGTCTCCGTTTCCAAATGCGCGGTTTTTACTCCCAAAGATAATAATTTTTGAATCGCATTTGAAGCCTTTCCCTTGCTTTTCACTTCAAGATATTTCCCCAACAAAATAAAAGTGATTATAATCGCCGCGGTTTCAAAATATACATGCTGCATTGTAAACATGGCGTACACGCTATAAACAAACGCGGAACTCGTGCCAACCGAAACCAAAGTATCCATTCCGGCGGAATAAGTTTTGAGTCTGACAAACATTCCTTTATGAAATTGATAACCGAGAAAATACACAATCACAAAAGTGAATATTGCCGTCAGCCACATTCCCAAATCAACATTCATCATCTTAATTCCAAAAACAGGCTCTAAAAACATGGTTAACGCAACCGGTATTGTTAAAATCAAAGAATAAAAAAATTTATTCTTGGCCTTTCCAACCGGCTTTTCCGCGTCATCATCCTCACGATCACCAAAATCCACAACTCGATAACTGCCGGCTCTGCTTATGACCGAGGCGATTTTATTGTCATCAACCCTTGACTCATCAAAAACCACCATGGCTTTTCCCAACGCATAATTAACACTCGCTTCATTGATTCCATCAAGCTTTTGCAAACTTTTTTGGATATTGACCGCGCAAGAAGCACAATCCATCCCCGATATTTTAATAATTTTTTTCATCATATTGAATAGAATAATTTTAACGTCAAACGTCTAACGTCTAACGTCAAACACGGTTTTCGTAGGGATAAACCTTGTGTTTATCCGCTCTT